>NZ_JBITGJ010000003.1:74409-381695 GCF_044456925.1 Streptomyces sp. NPDC050743 | reverse complement strand
GTTGATAGGCCGGATCTGGAAGCCAGGTAACTGGTGGAGGTGACCGGTACTAATAGGCCGAGGGCTTGTCCTCAGTTGCTCGCGTCCACTGTGTTGGTTCTGAAACCACGAACAGCCCCGCCCGGTGAGGGTGGTGCGGCGTTCACAGTTTCATAGTGTTTCGGTGGTCATAGCGTGAGGGAAACGCCCGGTTACATTCCGAACCCGGAAGCTAAGCCTCACAGCGCCGATGGTACTGCAGGGGGGACCCTGTGGGAGAGTAGGACGCCGCCGAACAATTCTTGGGAAAGGCCCACGCCGGACGGCGTGGGCCTTTCTGCATTTCAGCGCCTTTTAGAACCTGCAGTACCCCGACGGCGGCAGGGCCGGGGCGGATCAGAGCCGGCCCGCCGCCTTCAGAGCCAGATACGCATCCGCCAATGCCGGCGCCAGATCCTCCGGCGTCGCGTCCACCACCGTCACGCCATGCCGGCGAAGCTGCTCAGCCGTGCGCTGCCGCTCGCTCTGCGCCTGCGCCGCCGCCGCTGCCTCGTACACCCCCTCCGCGCTGCCCCGGGACTCTGCCATGCGTGCGATGTGAGGGTCGGCCACCGAGGCGACCAGAAGGGTGTGTCGTTGGGTGAGCTGCGGAAGCACCGGGAGCAGGCCCTGCTCCACGGGGGCCGCGTCCAGCGTCGTGAGCAGCACGATCAGGGATCGGCGCGGCGCCGTACGCAGCGCCGCCGAGGTAAGGCCCCGGGCGTCTGTCTCGACGAGCTCCGGTTCCAGCGGGGCCATCGCGCTCACCAGGCCCGGCAGTACGTCTCCTGCCGAGCGGCCTTGGACCAGGGCCCGTACCCGGCGGTCGTATGCGAGGAGCGCGACGCGGTCGCCGGCTCGGGAGGCCAGGGCCGCGAGGAGGAGTGCGGCGTCCATGGAGGCGTCGAGGCGTGGGGCGTCGCCCACGCGGCCGGCCGAGGTGCGGCCGGTGTCCAGGACGAGCAGGATGTGACGGTCGCGTTCCGGGCGCCAGGTGCGCACGGCTACGGCGGACTGGCGGGCGGTGGCTCGCCAGTCGATGGAGCGGGTGTCGTCCCCGGGAACGTACTTGCGCAGGCTGTCGAACTCCGTTCCCTCGCCGCGGGTCAGCACGCTGGTGCGGCCGTCGAGTTCACGCAATCGGGCGAGTTTCGACGGGAGATGCTTTCGGCTGGTGAACGGGGGCAGAACTCGTACGGACCAGGGCAGCTTGTGGGCGCCTTGGCGGGAGAACAGTCCGAGGGGGCCGTAGGAGCGGATGGTCACGCGGTCGGCCTGGCGATCGCCGCGGCGGGTGGGGCGCAGCCTCGTCGTCACGCGCCGGCGTTCGCCCGGGGGGACGGTCAGGCGGTGGCGGGAGGCCTCGATCTCGGTGCCCGGCTGCCAGCTGCTGGGCGGCCAGCCGTCCCGCAGTTGTGCCCGCAGAGTGCGGCGGGAGGGGTTGGTGATCGTGAGCGTGACGTCGGCGGTGTCCCCGAGACGGGTGGAGGTGTCGCCGGAGCGGGACAGGACGAGTCGTCGTACGGGGGCGGCGAGCGCGTAGTCGCAGGCGCAGGCGAGGGCCAGGGATCCGTTGACGGCGAGGATGCCCGCCCAGCCGGGTTCCAGGATGCCGATGGGGATCGAGCCGAGGGCCGCGAGGAGGGCTGCGCGTCCGGTGATCGCCATCAGCGGGGGACCGGGACGTGGGCGAGGATGGCGTTGAGGACGGAGTCCGCGGTCACGCCTTCCATCTCCGCCTCGGGGCGCAGCTGGACCCGGTGGCGCAGGGTGGGCAGGGCGAGGGCCTTGACGTCGTCGGGAATGACGTAGTCGCGGCCGGTCAGCCAGGCCCAGGCGCGCGAGGTGGCCAGGAGAGCGGTGGCGCCGCGCGGGGACACGCCGAGGGTGAGGGAGGGCGACTCCCGGGTGGCGCGGCAGATGTCCACGACGTATGCGGTGATCTCGGGGGACACGGCCGTCTTGGCGACGGCGGCGCGGGCCGCTTCCAGGTCGGCGGGTCCGGCGACGGGGCGTACGCCGGCGGCGCGCAGGTCGCGCGGGTTGAAGCCCGAGGCGTGGCGGGTCAGCACGTCGATCTCCTCCTGACGGGAGGGGAGAGGGATCGTCAGTTTGAGGAGGAACCGGTCCAGTTGGGCCTCGGGGAGGGGGTAGGTGCCCTCGTACTCGACCGGGTTCTGCGTCGCGGCGACGAGGAACGGCTCGGGGAGCGGGCGTGGGGTGCCGTCGACGGTGACCTGGCGCTCCTCCATGGCTTCGAGGAGGGAGGACTGGGTCTTGGGCGGGGTGCGGTTGATCTCGTCCGCGAGCAGGAGGTTGGTGAAGACCGGGCCCTCCTGGAAGGAGAACTCGGCGGTGCGGGTGTCGTAGACGAGCGAGCCGGTGACGTCGCTCGGCATCAGGTCGGGGGTGAACTGGACGCGCTTGGTACCGAGTTCGAGCGCGGATGCCAGGGCGCGGACGAGCAACGTTTTGGCGACTCCGGGGACTCCTTCGAGGAGGACGTGTCCGCGGCAGAGGAGGGCGACGACGAGGCCGGTCACGGCGGGGTCCTGGCCGACCACGGCTTTGGCGATCTCGGCGCGCAGGGCTTCCAGGGCGGCTCGGGCGGTGCCCGGGTTCCCGGTGTTCCCGGCGTTGTCAGTGGTCGGGTCCATCATGAACGGCGTACCTCTCTTTCGAGGGCGTCGAGTTGGTCGGTGAGTGCGATGAGGGCCGCGTCGTCGCCGGGCGGCGGTCCGAAGAGGAGTGAGTGCAGGCTCTGTTGGTCGCCGGTGAGGTGGGCGGACAGGGCGGGGAGCAGGGCCTCGGGCGTGTGCGCCTGGGTGACGGGGATGCCGGCGAGGGGGGCGAGACGGGTGCGGGTGGCGGAGCGAAGAGCGGCGGCCGCGCGGTCGCGGGCGTCGGCCTTGCGGTAGAGGCGAGCGCGGCCTTCGGCGGTCTCCGAGGCGCGGATCGCGACGGGGAGTTTTTCGGGCACGAGGGGGCCGAAGCGGCGTCCCCGCCAGAAGGCGGCGAGGACCGCCGCGACGAAGAGCTGCAGGGTGCCCCAGAGCCAGCCCGAGGGGAGCAGGTCGAGGAAGTTCTTGCGGTCGCCGGTACCGGTGGCCGAGACGTCGGAGAGCGAGGGGAGGTACCAGACCAGATGGGGGCGGGAGCCGAGGAGTTGGAGGGCGAGCGAGGCGTTGCCCTGCTTGTCGAGGTGGTCGTTGTAGAGGATGTCGGGCGCGCCGAGCACGACGGTGTCGCCGCCCCCGGATGCCTCGGGGACGCGCAGCAGGGTGGCCAGGCGCGCGCTGGGGTAGCAGCGGTCGGCGTCGAGCCGGGTGGTGGTGTAGCGGATGCCGCCGGTGTCGGCGCTGCCCGCGCGCCGGGCCTCGGGGAGGGTGCAGCCCGGGGCGAGCGTGGTGGCGCTGCTGGTGGCGGGGTCTGCGGTGACTCCGGGGGCGAGCCGTTCGACGGAGGGGCTGCCGGCCGCGACCAGGAGGGTGCGTCCTCCGGAGGCCGCGACGGCCTTGCGCAGCCGGTCCTGTTGACGGCTCGTCAGCAGGTCGGGCACGGCGACCAGGAGAGTGGTGTCCGGCCCGGCCGCGTCCCGTGCGGCGCCGAGCGTGGTGACCAAGCGCGTGGAGACGCCGCGGTCGGCGAGGAGTTGAGCGACGGCACGGCTGCCATGGGGGTCGGCGGAGCGCGGGTCGAGTGCGCCGTGCCGGGCGGTGGAGCGTACGGCCGCCATGGCGACGGCCGCCACCAGGATCAGCGCGGCGGCGAGCGCGATGCCTCGCGCGCGGGTCCACACCTGGCGGACGGTGGGCGCGGTGGAGGTCGTCGGCAGCGTGGCCTCGGTGGTCACTCGGCGGCCCCCTGGTGGGTGGTGTGGGCCGTGCTGGTGGTGCTGTGGGCGAGGGCGGGCCGGCTGCGTTCCAGGTCGCGGTCGAGTTCGGCGATGCGCTGGTACGACTGCTCGGTGGCCCTGCGTCCGCCGTATGTCACGTCGTCGAACTCCCGGGCCGCGGCACGCAGTCGGTCGGTGTGCGCGGGCAGGGTCCGGCCGGCCTCGGCGGCCGCTTCGTCGGCGGTGCGGCCCGGGCGGACGTCGAGCAGGGTGCGCTCCTCCAGGGAGCGGACGATGGCCCGCATGCGTTCCTGCACGGCCTGGTTCCAGTGGCCCTGGGCCGCGTGTGCCTCGGCGGCGGCGCGGTGTTCGGCGGCGCTGCGGGGGCGGTCGTCGAACAGGACGGCGGCGCTGGAGGAGGGTTGCCGGCGCGGGGTGCCCAGGCGCCACCACAGGGCGGCCAGGACGGCGACGACGAACAGGACCACGACGACCAGGCCGAGTGTGCCGCCGGGTGTCGCCGAGGCGGCCGAGCTGAACAGCCGGTCGAGCCAGTCCCAGAACGCGTTCAGCGCGCGCTGGAACAGCCCTGGTTCGTTCTCGTGGTACATCCGCTTGGACAGCTCGCGGCGAGCCGCCTCCCGCGCCGGACCACGCGGGATGGTCACGGGCGGCTCGTCCCCCGAGCCGCCCGCTGCACGGACGACCGTGTCCGCCGCACGCAGCAGGCCTTGTACGACCGTGCTCACGGCGCCGGACGGGGCCGCCGCCGTGAGCACTCCCCCCGTGGGACTCACCGCATCAGCTCCCCGGGACGGGGCCGGGGCCGCCGGTGCTCTGGACGCTGGCGGCGCGGGCCAGTTCGAGGTCGAGGGCCTCGCGGCGGATGCGCTGGTCGATGTAGAGCAGCACGGTGACGCCCGCGCTGATCGGCAGGGTGAGCGTGGTGCCGATCAGGGCGCCGATGCCCCGGATGATCAGGGCGGTCCAGCCGACGTGTCCGCCGCTGGTGCCGAGCACGTCGCTCGTGCTGTCGCCGCTGACGGCGGCCCCGATCAGGGTGAAGGGGATGGAGATGACCGACGCGACGATGACGGTGATCAGCAGGGTGAGCAGCACGATGCCGAAGGTGCGCCACCAGGAGCCGCGGACGAGCTTCGCGGAGCGCTTCAGGGACTTCACGATGCCCTGCCGCTCCAGCATCAGGGCGGGCGCGGCCAGGTAGAAGCGGATTCCCAGCCATACCGCGACGACGGTGGCCGCGAGGAAGCCGAGGACGAGCAGGGCGGCTCCGCCGGCGCTGCTGCCGGCCAGCAGGACGAGGAGGCCGGGCAGCCCACCGACGACCACGACACCGGCGAAGATCAGGCCCAGCAGGACGAGCAGTCCGAAGAGTTTCAGGATCTGCGGGCGGGATTCGCGCCAGGCCTCGCCGGCGGTGACCGACCTGCCGAGGACGGCCCGGCTGGTGATGGTCGTGAGCAGGGCGGTCAAAACGATGATGGCGATCGTGCGGATCACCGAGACGATGCCGGTGCCGATCATGGTCTCGCGCAGGGCGTGGAGCGCTTCGTCGGGGCTGGCGTTGTTCGGGTCGTTGATCGTCGTCTGGACGGCGGTGTCGTTCAGGACGAGGCCCTGCAGCAGGACCATGCTGGTGTTCAGGAGCAGGGACACCACCAGCGAGATGCCGAGCACCGTGCGCCAGTGGGTGCGCATGGTGGAGACGGCGCCGTCGAGGATCTCGCCGACGCCGAGCGGGCGCAGCGGGATGACGCCGGGCTTCGCCGCGGGCGGGGGACCGCCCCAGCCGCCGCCCCAGGCTCCGTAACCGCCGGGGGTGCCGTGGCCGCCGTACCCGCCGGGGCCGCCGTACCCGCCGGGGCCGCCGGGCGGCTGTCCGGTCCAGCCCGGGCCGGGCGGCGGGGGCGGCGGGGGCTGCTGGGGGCTCGGGGCACCGGTGGGCGCGGACCACTGGCCGGCCGGCGGCTGCTCCTTGGACCACTTCACGCCTGGGCCCTGCGTGTCGGCGTCCGGCTGCGGTGCGGGTGCGGTGTCGCCGGGGCGGTCGGCAGGCTCGGCGGGACCCGACGCGCCGGGTTCCCGCCCCTCGTTCGACGGGGCGGTTCCGGGCGAGGCCCAGCCCGGAGTGTCTGTCATCGAAGCTCCTTCTCGGTGCCCGTCCGCGGTCGCGGCGGCAGGTTGGCAGCCATCGTGCCATGGGGTGGTCATCAAGGGACCGGCCGCGGTAGGCGCTGGGTGCCTTCAATTGTCCGCCGGATCCGGGGCAGACTGACCGCATGGCTGATCAGCAGGCGCGAACCGACGGGGACAAACGGCCGACCGAGATACCTGCGATCCGATGGGAGGAACCACCCGAAGGCCCTGTGCTGGTGCTTCTCGATCAGACGCGGCTGCCGGCCGAGGAGGTCGAGCTGGTGTGCACGGACGCGCCGGCGCTGGTGGAGGCGATCCGTTCGCTCGCCGTGCGCGGGGCGCCGCTGCTCGGGATCGCGGGGGCGTACGGTGTCGCGCTCGCCGCCGCGCGCGGATACGACGTGGCCGAGGCGGCGCGGGCTCTTGAGGAGTCCCGGCCCACCGCGGTGAACCTGTCCGTCGGCGTGCGCCGGGCCCAGGCCGCGTATCAGACCGCGCTGGCGCAGAGCGGCGATCCCACCGTGGCGGCGACGGCGGCACTCGCTGCGGCACGGGCGCTGCACCGGGAGGACGCCGAGGCCAGCGCCCGGATGGCGGCTCACGGGCTGGCGCTGCTGGACGAGCTGATGCCCGGCGGCGGGCACCGGATCCTCACCCACTGCAACAGCGGTTCGCTGGTGTCGGGAGGTGAGGGCACGGCCTTCGCGGTGGCCCTCAAGGCACACCGTGAGGGGCGGCTGCGGCGGCTGTGGGTGGACGAGACGCGGCCGTTGCTGCAGGGCGCCCGCCTCACGGCGTACGAAGCGGCCCGCACCGGCATGGCGTACACCTTGCTCACCGACAACGCGGCGGGTTCGCTGCTCGCGGCCGGTGAGGTGGACGCGGTGCTGATCGGGGCGGACCGGATCGCGGCCGACGGCTCGGTGGCGAACAAGGTGGGGAGCTATCCGCTCGCTGTGCTGGCGCGGTACCACCATGTGCCGTTCATCGTGGTGGCCCCGGTGACGACGGTCGATCCGGACACTCCCGACGGGGCGTCCATCGAGGTCGAGCAGCGACCGGGCTTCGAGGTCACCGAGATAGCGGCGCCTCAGGTGCCGCTGACGGGAGCGGGAGGCGGGGTTCCGGTGGCGCCCCTGGGGACCCAGGCGTACAACCCCGCGTTCGATGTGACGCCGCCCGAGCTGGTGACGGCCATCGTCACCGAGGAGGGAGCCGTTTCCCCCGTGACGGCCGAGGGCCTTGCGGAGCTGTGCGCCAGGTCGCGCGGGGCGACGACCAGCCAATAGCGCGATCGAAGGGCACGGCATGCCACCCGTGTGGCCCCCGCGCGTGTGCCCGGGGCGGCGGGGCCGACAGCCGTCACGGAGATCGACGTCGGAGGACAGGGGCAGACAGTGACGGCTCCGTACGACTATCGTCACCGGCCAGTGACCTCCCTCACCAGGGCGCCTGTCGCTGTTATGAGAATGGGATGATGTCGTTTATGAAGGGACGAGTCCTTGTCGTCGACGACGACACCGCACTGGCCGAGATGCTCGGCATCGTGCTGCGTGGTGAAGGTTTTGAGCCGTCTTTCGTAGCCGACGGCGACAAGGCGCTGGCCGCTTTCCGGGAGATCAAGCCCGATCTGGTCCTGCTCGACCTGATGCTGCCCGGTCGGGACGGCATCGAGGTGTGCCGGCTGATCCGGGCCGAGTCCGGGGTGCCGATCGTGATGCTCACGGCGAAGAGCGACACCGTCGACGTGGTCGTGGGCCTGGAGTCGGGCGCGGACGACTACATCGTCAAGCCGTTCAAGCCGAAGGAGCTGGTCGCCCGCATCCGGGCGCGGCTGCGGAGGTCGGAGGAGCCGGCGCCGGAGCAGCTGACCATCGGTGACCTGGTCATCGATGTGGCCGGGCACTCGGTGAAGCGGGACGGGCAGTCGATCGCGCTGACGCCGCTGGAGTTCGACCTGCTGGTGGCGCTCGCCCGCAAGCCGTGGCAGGTGTTCACCCGTGAGGTGCTGCTCGAGCAGGTGTGGGGCTACCGGCACGCCGCCGACACGCGGCTTGTCAACGTCCACGTCCAGCGGCTGCGTTCCAAGGTCGAGAAGGATCCGGAGCGGCCCGAGATCGTGGTGACCGTCCGCGGTGTCGGTTACAAGGCCGGGCCGAGCTGACATGTCGGGGGACAGCGCCGCTTCGGCTCCCGGCCGGTCCGGGTCCCGTCCGGGGCGGCCTGTCGGCCGGACGGCGGGGGCCCGGTTCAGAAGTCTCTTCGAGGGCGGGCTGCTCCAGGGCGGGGTCCAGGGCAGCCCGGTCATCAGGCTGCTCCTGCGCTGGGTGCGCCGTCCGCTGCTGCCGGTGATGCGGCTGTGGCGGCGCAACATCCAGCTGCGGGTCGTCGCCACGACGCTGGTGATGTCCCTGGGCGTCGTGCTGCTGCTGGGGTTCGTCGTGATCGGGCAGGTGCGCAACGGCCTGCTGGACGCGAAGGTGAAGGCCTCGCAGAGCCAGGCCACGGGCGGCTTCGCGGTGGCCAAGCAGAAGGCCGACGAGGCGGCCAGCGGCGCCGGTGCGGGCGCGGCCGCCGGGAGCGGCACCGCCGACGGCACCGCGACCGCGGACGGCCGTCAGTCGCAGAACGTCATCCAGTGGATGAGCGACCTCGTGGAGTCGCTGTCCAGCGGCGGCGCGGGCGCCTTCGACGTCGTCACGCTGCCCGTCGGCGACGACAGCGGCGGCGGCCGCAGCCCGCGCGGCTCCGGGAACGTCAACCCGACCTCCAGCATCCCCGACGACCTGCGTGAGCGGGTCAACAGCGGTACGACGGCCGCCCAGAGCTACACACGGATCGTCTACGCCACCGGCAAGGAGTCGCAGCCGGCGCTGGTCATCGGCAAGCAGGTCAACGACCCCAACGGGCGGCCGTACGAGCTGTACTACCTCTTCCCGCTCACGCAGGAGGAGAAGTCCCTGAGCCTGGTCAAGGGCACCCTCGCGACCGCGGGACTGTTCGTCGTCGTGCTGCTCGGGGCCATCGCCTGGCTGGTGGTGCGCCAGGTCGTCACGCCGGTGCGGATGGCGGCCGGGATCGCGGAGCGGCTGTCCGCCGGGCGGCTGCAGGAGCGGATGAAGGTCACCGGCGAGGACGACATCGCGCGCCTGGGCGAGGCCTTCAACAAGATGGCGCAGAACCTCCAGGTGAAGATCCAGCAGCTGGAGGACCTGTCGCGGATGCAGCGCCGGTTCGTGTCGGACGTCTCGCACGAGCTGCGCACCCCGCTGACCACCGTCCGCATGGCCGCGGACGTCATCCACGAGGCGCGCGAGGACTTCGATCCGGTGACCGCGCGCTCGGCCGAGCTGCTCGCCGACCAGCTGGACCGGTTCGAGTCGCTGCTCGCGGACCTGCTGGAGATCAGCCGCTTCGACGCGGGCGCGGCGGCACTGGAGGCCGAGCCGATAGACCTCAGGGAGGTCGTCCGGCGCGTGGTCAGCGGTGCGGAGCCGCTTGCCGAGCGCAAGGGCACGCACATACGCGTGGTCGGCGACCAGCAGCCCGTCGTCGCCGAGGCCGACGCCCGCCGTGTGGAGCGCGTGCTGCGCAACCTCGTCGTCAACGCCGTCGAGCACGGCGAGGGCAAGGACGTCGTCGTCAAGCTCGCCGCAGCGGGCGGCGCGGTCGCCGTCGCGGTGCGCGACTACGGCGTGGGACTCAAGCCGGGCGAGGCGACCCGGGTCTTCAGCCGCTTCTGGCGGGCGGACCCGGCACGCGCGCGTACCACCGGCGGTACGGGCCTCGGGCTGTCGATCGCCCTAGAGGACGCCCGGCTGCACGGCGGCTGGCTGCAGGCCTGGGGCGAGCCGGGCGGTGGCTCGCAGTTCCGGCTGACACTGCCGAGGACCGCGGACGAGCCGCTGCGCGGTTCGCCGATACCGCTGGAGCCCAAGGACTCGCGTCGCAACCGTGGCCTCGACGAGGCCGGTCTGCCCGGCGGAGGCGAGGAGAAGCGGGCGACCCTTCCCGTGCAGCAGCGCGGCCCCCAGTCGCCCGCCCTGCCACCGCGCGCCCCGATCGCGCCGCGGCCGGCCGCCGGCGCCGCCGACCCGGCCGCACTGCCCGGCAACGGCAACGGCGCGCGCGTGGTGCCCCGGCCCACCGGTGGTGCACGGCGCGCGGACGACAGGCCCGCCACGCGTCCGGCACCCGACGCGGGCGCGGAACGGCCGGATGCGGCCGACACGGAGGACTCGACCGAGCCAGGGGAGGCATTTCGTGGGCGCTGACCGCAAGGGAGGCGCCCGGCCCAGGTCGGGACGCGCGGTGGCGTACGCCGCCCTGGGGACCGTACTGCTGGCCGGGTGCGCCTCGATGCCCGACAGCGGGGATCTGCGGAACGTGGAGTCCACGCCGCGGCAGGACACCGGCGTCCGGGTGTTCGCCATGCCGCCGGCCGAGGGCGCCGGGCCCGCCGAGATCATGCAGGGCTTCCTGGAGGCGCTGACCAGTGACGATCCGGCGTACGACACGGCCCGCAAGTACCTGACGTCCGCCGCGGCGCACAAGTGGCGGCCGGAGCGGTCGACCACGGTCCTCGCCAACGGGCCGAGCATCGAGCCCGACTGCCGGCCGGGCCCGGGGTCGGAGCCGACGAGCAGCGTCACCTGCGTGCTCGCGGGCAGCAGGGTCGCGACGGTGGACTCGCAGCAGGCGTACCAACCGGCCGGCGGCTCCTACCGCAAGAAGGTGCACCTCACGCGGGACACCAAGAACGGGCAGTGGCGCATCGACGCGCTGCCCGACGGTGTCGTCATGGGCAAGTCGGACTTCCAGCGCAACTACACGTCCGTCGACAAGTACTACTTCGCCTCCGACACGACGGTCGGGTCCACGCGGGAGCCGGTGGCGGTCGCCGACCCGGTGTTCGTGCGCAGCAAGGTGGACCCCATGACGCAGATGGTCCGCTCGCTGCTGAGCGGCCCCACCCTCTGGCTCGAGCCGGTCGTCAGGTCCAGCTTCCCGACCGGCACGGCCCTGCAGAAGGACGTGTCGGGGCTGGCGCCGGACGACCAGAACAAGCTGACCGTGCCGCTGAACCTCAAGGGGGCCCAGGTCACGGCGACCAAGTGCACCGAGATGGCGACGCAGGTGCTGTTCACGCTGCGGAACCTGGCGCCGACGCTGGAGTCCGTCGAACTGCAGGGCGTCGGCGGCCACCGGCTGTGCGACCTCAACGAGGAGCGCGCCGAGTCCACCGCCTGGCACGGGTCGGCCAAGAGCCCCGAGAACCTGTACTACCTCGACGGCAAGCACCGGCTGGTGCGGATGCCGACCGGGAGCACCACCACCAGCGCCGTACCGGTGCCGGGTCCGCTGGGCGAGGGCGGCAAGGCGCTCGCGTCGGTGGCGGTGTCGCGGGACGAGCACAGCGCGGCCGGCGTCGGCGACCAGGGCAGGTCGTTGTATGTGACGTCGCTGGCGTCGGGCGGTTCGCTGGGGCAGGCGCTGGTGACCAGCCAGGGCGCGACCCTGAACGACCGGCTGACGACGCCGAGCTGGGACGCCCGCGGCGACCTGTGGGTGGCCGACCGGGATCCGCGCCGTCCGCGGCTGTACGTCATGGAACAGGGTGCTGCGAAACCGGAGGAGGTCGCGGTCCCGGACCTGCCCGGCCGGATCAGCGACGCGCGGGTCGCCGCCGACGGAGTGCGGATCGCGCTCGTGGTGGAGAAGGCCGGCAAGCAGTCCCTTCTCATCGGCCGGATCCAGCACGACGACGGTACGGGGCAGGGCACGTCGGTGGTCGAACTGCGATCGGCCGCGCCCGACCTGGAGGAGGTCAGTGCCCTGTCGTGGGCCGGGGACAGCAGGCTGCTCGTCGTCGGCCGGGAGCAGGGCGGTGTGCTGCAGTTGCGCTACGTCCAGGTCGACGGCTCCACGCTGGACGGGCCGGCGCCGGGCGCGCTCACCGGCGTGAAGTCGATCGCCGCGTCCGAGGACGAGGGGGTGCCGCTGGTGGCCTGCTCCGAGGACGGGATCGTACGGCTGCCGTCCGGGTCGCAGTGGCAGAAGGTGGACAAGGACGGGACGGCGCCGGTCTATCCGGGCTGAGCGTCGCACCACGCACCGCCCCTTCCCCCGTGTGGGTGAGGGGCGGTGCGCGTTTCCCCGGGTTGTCCACAGGGTGTTTTCCACAGGGGTGGCCGGGCCGCTTTTGCGTTGGCACAGTGGTGGACATGCGGGGGTGGTGGCAGGACCTCACCGACCTGGTGCTGCCGACCGACTGCGCGGGCTGCGGAGCACCTCGTACGGTGCTCTGTCCGGGGTGCCGGGCCGCGCTGTACGGCCGCGCGCCGCGGCGGGTGCGGCCGGTGCCGGAGCCGGCCGGGCTGCCGGTGGTGCATGCCGTGGCTCCGTACGCGGAGGAGGTGCGCACGCTGCTTCTCGCGCACAAGGAGCGGGGCGCGCTGGCCCTCGCGGGAGCCCTGGGCGCGGCCCTGGCGGGAGCCGTGCGGGCGGGGCTCGGCGGGACCGGCGCGGGTGCCGCTGCCGCGGGCTTGGGGCCCGTGCTGCTCGTGCCCGTGCCCTCCGCCCGGTGGGCCGTGCGGGCGCGTGGGCACGATCCGGTGCGGCGGATGGCGCTCGCGGCGGCCGGGGAGCTGCGGCGCACCGGGACGCCGGCCAGGGTGGCGGCCGTGCTGCGCCAGCGGCGGCCGGTGGCGGACCAGGCCGGGCTGGACGCGCGGCGGCGCCTGGCGAACCTCGCGGGCGCGCTGGAGGTGACGGCGGGCGGTGGCCGGCTGCTCGGCGAGGGTCGCGTGGTGCTCGTGGACGACCTGATCACCACCGGCGCCAGCCTCGCGGAGGCGGCGCGAGCTGTCCGGGAGGTGGCAGAGGAGGGAACTGGGGTGAGAACAGTCGTGTACGGAGCCGTAACTCGGGAAGGAAGGGATGAACGACTGATCGGAGCACGGTGGGAGAGCGAGAAGTGGGTGCATGGTGCACCGGAAAAGACGGTCGTGAACACCGCCCGGCATGCGCTCCATGCGGCCGTGATCGCCGCTCCGCTGGATTCTTTCGAAATGAACAGGAACTGATCGCTGACTTGCATCGTTGCAGGTTGCGGGAGGGGTAATTCACCTGAAGGGAGGTACGCAGGAGTAGAGGGTGACGACATCCGTCCGGGCGAGATATGTTCGGTTGTGAGGAAAGGCGCAGGCCACACCTCTCATATCGGAATGCCGTGCCGCGGGTTTTCGGCAATCACCCGTGGCGGTGGGGTGGAGATCTCGCCCTTGGGGGAGGAGGAGGTGGAAGTCACCGAGTCCGCGGTCCGGTGATCACCGGGCCTGGTGCAAAGGGAGATGCTCCGCCGATGGAGCGGAGCGATCCGGGAACGGAGTTCTGCGTGGACATCGTCGTCAAAGGCCGCAAGACCGAGGTGCCCGAGCGGTTCCGCAAGCACGTGGCCGAGAAGCTGAAGCTGGAGAAGATCCAGAGGCTCGATGCCAAGGTGATCAGCCTCGACGTCGAGGTGTCCAAGGAGCCCAACCCCCGACAGGCCGACCGCTGTGACCGAGTGGAGATCACGCTCCGCTCCCGCGGTCCGGTGATCCGGGCGGAGGCAGCGGCCAGCGACCCGTACGCGGCACTCGACCTGGCGGCGGAGAAGCTGGACGCCCGGCTGCGCAAGCAGCACGACAAGCGCTTCTCCCGCCGAGGCGCACGCCGGATCTCGGCGGCCGAGGTGCCCGACCACGTCCCGGGCGCGGCGACGCTGAACGGCAATGGCCTGCCCGCTCAGGAGGAAGAGACGGACGGAGTGCCGACGAAGAAGATCGGCTCGCTGGAGGTCAAGGGTGAAGGCCCCCTCGTCGTCCGCGAGAAGACCCACGTCGCCGCCCCGATGAGCCTCGACCAGGCCCTTTACGAGATGGAACTGGTCGGCCACGACTTCTACTTGTTCGTCGACGCAGAGACGAAGGAACCCAGCGTCGTCTACCGGCGACACGCCTACGACTACGGCGTGATCCACCTCAGCACGGACCCGATGGTCGCTGAGGCGCAGCCCCCCGCGGCGGGTGGCACGCTGGGTGGCTGACCCATCCGGCCCATATCGAGCCGGTGCCCCTGGAAGCGCGTGTGCGCCCCCAGGGGCACCTGTGTGCGACCAGTTCACGCCTCGCCCGTCACCCCAGTGTCGCCCGGGCATGAAATCATGACCGGACCGGCCCAACCGGTGGGCCGCTGCCTTGGGTTGGCGATGGCACAGGACCACAGGCCACAGCCTTCAGGGGGAGGAACGATGGCGGACACCTTCGGACCGATGCGGGACGAGGATGGCGACGACGGTGTCATCGGCATGGGCCCGGACACGGGCTCCGTACGCGCGGAGCCGATCAGGGTCCTGGTCGTGGACGACCACGCCCTCTTCCGGCGCGGCCTGGAGATCGTGCTCGCGGCCGAGGAGGACATCCAGGTCGTCGGCGAGGCCGGTGACGGGGCGGAGGCCGTGGACAAGGCCGCGGACCTGCTGCCCGACATCGTGCTGATGGACGTCCGCATGCCCAGGCGCGGCGGGATCGAGGCCTGCACCTCCATCAAGGAGGTCGCCCCCAGCGCAAAGATCATCATGCTGACGATCAGCGACGAGGAGGCCGACCTCTACGAAGCGATCAAGGCGGGCGCGACCGGATACCTCCTCAAGGAGATCTCCACGGACGAGGTGGCGACCGCCATCCGCGCGGTGGCCGACGGGCAGTCGCAGATCAGCCCGTCCATGGCCTCGAAGCTCCTCACCGAGTTCAAGTCGATGATCCAGCGCACCGACGAGCGCCGGCTGGTGCCCGCGCCGCGGCTGACCGACCGGGAGCTGGAGGTCCTCAAGCTCGTCGCCACCGGGATGAACAACCGGGACATCGCCAAGGAACTGTTCATCTCCGAGAACACCGTGAAGAACCACGTCCGCAACATCCTGGAGAAGCTCCAGCTGCACTCCCGGATGGAAGCCGTGGTCTACGCGATGCGGGAGAAGATCCTCGAGATCCGCTAGCGCCTACCCGAGCAGGCCGGCGAGTTCCCTGGTCAGGGGCTCGCGCAGGCCGGGTGCTTCCACCCGCTCCACCCGGACGTCCGTGCAGTTCACCCAGGTCGCCGCCTCGATCAGGGCCTCGGCGACCGCAGGGACCGCCTTCGGGCCGTCCAGGGTGACCTGCCTTGCCACCAGCGTGCGGCCCTCGCGCGCCGGGTCCACCCGCCCGACCAGCCGGCCGCCCGCGAGCACGGGCATCGCGAAGTAGCCGTGGACCCGCTTCGGCTTGGGCACGTACGCCTCCAGGCGGTGGGTGAAGCCGAAGATCCGCTCGGTGCGCGCCCGCTCCCAGATCAGCGAGTCGAACGGCGACAGCAGGGTGGTGCGGTGCCTGCCGCGCGGCGGTGTCGCCAGGGCCGCCGGATCGGCCCAGGCCGGCTTCCCCCAGCCCTCGACCTCGACCGGCACCAGACCCGAGTCGGCGATCACCGCGTCGACCTGGTCGCCCTTGAGGCGGTGGTAGTCGGCGATGTCCGCGCGCGTGCCGACGCCGAGGGATTCGCCGGCCAGCCGGACCAGGCGGCGCAGGCACTCGGTGTCGTCCAGCTCGTCGTGCAGCAGCGCCTCCGGGACCGCGCGCTCTGCCAGGTCGTACACCCGCTTCCAGCCGCGCCGCTCGACGCACACCACCTCGCCGTACATCAGCGCGCGCTCCACCGCGACCTTGGTGCCGGACCAGTCCCACCAGTCGCTCGTCTTCTTCGCGCCGCCCAGTTCCGTGGAGGTCAGCGGGCCTTCCGCGCGCAGCTGCTTGATGACCTGCTCGTACACGCCCTCGGGCAGCTCGTGGTTCCAGTGCGGGCGGTCACGGTAGGCGCGGCGGCGGAAGGCGAAGTGCGGCCACTCCTCGATGGGCAGGATGCACGCCGCGTGCGACCAGTACTCGAAGGCGTGGGCGCCCGTCCAGTAGGCGGCCTCGACCGTCTTGCGGCCGACCGCGCCGAGGCGGGCGTACGGCACGAGTTCGTGGGAGCGGGCGAGGACCGAGATCGTGTCGAGCTGGACCGCCCCGAGGTGGCGCAGCACGCCGCGGACTCCGGCCCGCCGGTCGGGCGCGCCGAGGAAGCCCTGGGCCCGCAGGGCGATACGGCGGGCGTCGTCCGCGGTGAGGGTGGTGGTCGGTCGCGGAAGGGTCGTCATGCCCCGGACGATAGACGGTGCCACTGACAGTCCGCGGTGAGCTGCGCAGATACCCGGAAACGGTGGGCGGACGCCCGGGGCGGGCGGGGTGTGGGCCTGGAGGAGAAGGCTGCGCGGGAGGCCGGTGTGGTCAAGGGCGGGCGGGGAGGTACGGCGCCGTGGACGGCAGGCCCAGGTCAGAGGGGAGCAGAGAGCCGACCCAGCAGTCCCGGCGCACTCCCTTGTTGTTCAGCGCGGAGCGCAGGGTGCCCTCGATGGTGAACCCCGCGCGCTCCGCCACCGCGCGCGAGGCGCGGTTGCCGACCTCGGCACGCCACTCGACCCGGTCGACGCCGACCGCGGTGAAGATCCACCGGCAGGCGGTGAGCGTGGCCTCGGTGACGTAACCGCGGCCGCGGTGCTCCTTGGCCGCCCAGAAGCCGACCTCCGCCACGCCGAGCGAACGCATGGTGAGACCGAGCATGCCGGCGAGCTCCCCGCCGGTGAGGAACACACCGAAGGTGAATATCGAACCCTGCGCCCAGCCGTCGGGGACCAGCTCCTCGGTGAAGCCGCTCGCGTGCTCGGGCAGATACGGCGAGGGCACAGTCGTCCAGCGCTGGATCTCGGGGTCCTGCGCGGCCTCGTACACCGCCTGGGTGTCGTGCGGGCCGACCGTGCGCAGGATCAGGCGGTCGGTGGTGAGCGTGACGGGTTCCATCGGCTGATTGTGCTCGGCGGTACACGGCCGGGCCATCGGTTTTCGCTATATGTGAGCGCGTGATCACAGTTCGCGCAAATCCTCGCGCGGATGCGGCACTATCCGTGTGCCCCGTCCGTTGTCCGGGATGAAGCGGCGCCGAAACAGCCGTCGGCCGCCAGGCCTCCCGGCCCAGCCGGGGTCTCGCATACGATGGCCGTTGCTCAGTACGTCAAATGGAAACCGACCGTCCCAGGCCCGACCGGCAAGGAGACAAACCCCCGTGTCCGTCCTCTCGAAGATCATGCGTGCAGGCGAAGGCAAGATCCTGCGCAAGCTGCACCGCATCGCGGACCAGGTCAACTCCATCGAAGAGGACTTCGTGAACCTCTCCGACGCCGAGCTGCGGGCCCTCACCGATGAGTACAAGCAGCGGTACGCCGATGGTGAGAGCCTGGACGACCTGCTCCCCGAGGCCTTCGCGACCGTCCGCGAGGCCGCCAAGCGCGCCCTCGGCCAGCGGCACTACGACGTGCAGCTGATGGGTGGCGCCGCCCTCCACCTCGGCTATGTGGCCGAGATGAAGACCGGTGAGGGCAAGACCCTCGTCGGCACCCTGCCCGCGTATCTGAACGCCCTGTCCGGCGAGGGCGTCCACATCGTCACGGTCAACGACTACCTGGCCGAGCGCGACTCCGAGATGATGGGCCGGGTCCACAAGTTCCTGGGCCTGAATGTCGGCTGCATCCTCGCCAGCATGACCCCGGCCCAGCGCCGCGAGCAGTACAACTGCGACATCACCTACGGCACGAACAACGAGTTCGGCTTCGACTACCTGCGCGACAACATGGCGTGGTCCAAGGACGAGCTCGTCCAGCGCGGACACAACTTCGCCATCGTCGACGAGGTCGACTCCATCCTCGTCGACGAGGCCCGTACGCCGCTGATCATCTCGGGCCCGGCCGACCAGGCCACCAAGTGGTACGGCGACTTCGCCAAGCTCGTCACGCGCCTGAAGAGGGGCGAGGCGGGCAACCCGCTGAAGGGCATGGAGGAGACCGGCGACTACGACGTCGACGAGAAGAAGCGCACGGTCGCCATCCACGAGGCCGGCGTCACCAAGGTCGAGGACTGGCTGGGCATCGACAACCTCTACGAGTCGGTGAACACCCCGCTGGTGGGCTACCTGAACAACGCCATCAAGGCCAAGGAGCTCTTCAAGCGCGACAAGGACTACGTCGTCCTCGACGGCGAGGTCATGATCGTCGACGAGCACACCGGCCGTATCCTCGCCGGCCGCCGCTACAACGAGGGCATGCACCAGGCGATCGAGGCGAAGGAAGGGGTGGACATCAAGGACGAGAACCAGACGCTCGCCACGATCACCCTGCAGAACTTCTTCCGCCTCTACTCGAAGCTGTCCGGCATGACCGGTACGGCGATGACCGAGGCCGCCGAGTTCCACCAGATCTACAAGCTCGGCGTGGTCCCGATCCCGACCAACCGGCCGATGGTCCGCAAGGACCAGTCGGACCTGATCTACCGCACCGAGGTCGCCAAGTTCGAGGCGGTCGTCGACGACATCGCCGAGAAGCACGAGAAGGGACAGCCGATCCTCGTCGGCACGACGTCCGTCGAGAAGTCGGAGTACCTCTCGCAGCAGCTCAGCAAGCGCGGCATCCAGCACGAGGTGCTGAACGCCAAGCACCACGAGCGCGAGGCGTCGATCGTCGCGCAGGCCGGCCGCAAGGGCGCGGTGACCGTGGCCACCAACATGGCCGGTCGTGGTACGGACATCAAGCTCGGCGGCAACCCCGAGGACCTCGCCGAGGCGGAGCTGCGCCAGCGCGGCCTCGACCCCGAGGAGCACATCGAGGAGTGGGCCGCGGCGCTGCCCGCCGCCCTGGAGAAGGCCGAGCAGGCCGTCAAGGCCGAGAAGGAGGAGGTCGAGGCCCTCGGCGGCCTCTACGTCCTCGGCACCGAGCGGCACGAATCGCGGCGCATCGACAACCAGCTGCGCGGTCGTTCCGGCCGTCAGGGCGACCCGGGCGAGTCCCGCTTCTACCTCTCCCTCGGTGACGACCTCATGCGCCTGTTCAAGGCCCAGATGGTCGAGCGCGTGATGTCCATGGCCAACGTGCCGGACGACGTGCCGATCGAGAACAAGATGGTCACGCGCGCGATCGCGTCCGCGCAGTCGCAGGTCGAGCAGCAGAACTTCGAGACCCGTAAGAACGTTCTGAAGTACGACGAGGTCCTCAACCGGCAGCGCGAAGTCATCTACGGCGAGCGCCGGCGCGTGCTGGAGGGCGAGGATCTGCACGAGCAGGTCCAGCACTTCATGGACGACACGATCGACGCGTACGTCCACGCGGAGACCTCCGAGGGCTTCCCCGAGGACTGGGACCTGGACCGGCTGTGGGGCGCGTTCAAGCAGCTCTACCCGGTGAAGGTCACCATCGAGGAGCTGGAGGACGCCGCCGGTGACCGGGCCGGTCTGACCGCCGAGTTCATCTCCGAGTCCATCAAGGACGACATCCACGAGCAGTACGAGGCCCGCGAGGCGCAGCTCGGCTCCGAGATCATGCGTGAGCTGGAGCGCCGGGTCGTGCTGTCGGTCCTCGACCGCAAGTGGCGTGAGCACCTCTACGAGATGGACTACCTCCAGGAGGGCATCGGCCTGCGCGCGATGGCGCAGAAGGACCCGCTGGTCGAGTACCAGCGCGAGGGCTTCGACATGTTCACCGCGATGATGGACGGCATCAAGGAGGAGTCCGTCGGCTACCTGTTCAACCTGGAGGTCCAGGTCGAGCAGCAGGTCGAGGAGGTCCCGGTCGAGGCCGCGGAGCCGGTCGGCGAGGGTGTTCCGGAGACGGTGCCGGCGCAGGCCGGGGCGCGTCCGGAGATCCGCGCGAAGGGGCTGGACGTTCCGCAGCGGAGGGATCTGCACTTCTCGGCGCCGACCGTGGACGGCGAGGGCGGCATCGTGGAGCGCGACCTCGAGGACGACGAGCCGGTGCGCTCCGAGGCGGACGGGCTGACGCGGGCGGAGCGGCGGCGGCAGGCCAAGGGCGGGCGGCGCCGCAAGAAGTAGCGGGTCGCCTGCGGCGCGCTGACCGTGCAGAAGGGCCGGGCCTCCTTTCGGGGCCCGGCCCTTCTGCGTTGCTGCCGCTGGGCGACGGGGGTTTGGCTTGCCCGCAGCGCCGCGGGATGGGGCAGCCGTGCGTCGGTGGTGTGGCTGGTTGCAGGTACGGCGTGTGGTGGTCGCTAGGGGCGGGGGCCCGTTTCCACTGCTGTGCAGCGCCAGCGGAGGTCCTGGCCGCGTTCCAGGCGGAAGGCCAGGGCCCGGAGCTGGTTGCCGGCGGCGATGCGGGCGAAGACCTCGAGGGCGCCCTCGGCGGGGACGTAGTAGCCGATGTCGTGGACGACGGGGCGGGCTCCGCGTGTGCGCAGGGGGCTGCGTTCGGCGAGGCGGGTCAGCTCGTCGTAGGCGCGGCCGGCGGTGTGGCGGAGCATCCAGTGGACGGGCCGCTGACCGCTCAGGACGGCCAGCAGACGGTATGCGAAGAGGTCGGTGGGGCGTACTGGGGACGAGGCGGTCTCCGGCGTCGGGAGGGCCGTGCCGGGGTTTCGCGGCGTGGCCGGGGGCACGGCGTGCCTGCCCCTGACGGACGGCTTGCGGGGTGGGGCGCCGCCCGGGCGGCGGGTGTCGTGGCGGGTCGGCGGGCGGTGGCGCGGGTGGGGAGTGCGGTTCGTCGCCTTGGGCGCGGTGCGGCTCATGACCTTGTTCATGGGGTCCCCGTTCGGCGGGCCCGGGTGATACCGGGCGGTAACTCGCTGGTGGGGATCTTGTACGGGGCGGGGAGTGGGGTGGCAAGGTTGGCGTGGCCGGACCGGGCGGGGCGGAGAGGTTCACCTATCAGGGGGATGCGGATGTCTCGGATCCTTGCGGTGTGGCGAGTCGCCGGGTGAATGCGTGGTGCGGAGTCGACGGTTTCGGGGGAGTGGGCACAGACCCGAAAGGGGACCGGCGCACGTATCCTGAAGGCCCTCCGGGAGACGCGGCAGCCGCCCTTCCCGGGGCCTCAGCGGAGCCTTTGAGCAGGAAAGAGCGGCCGGCATGCGCGTCTACGTCCCCCTGACCCTCCCCGGTCTCGCCGAGGCGCACAAGACGGGCGAGCTGGGGAGCGGCCCGTTCCTGGCGTATGCCGTCACGCCCGCGCTGCGCGAGTGGTACCTCTCCGAGGACATCGAGGAGCTGGAGTACGCGGCGCTCAGCCGGGCCGCGCTGGCCTCCCTGCGGCTGCTGGCGGCGGATCCGGGCGCGGTACGGCGCCGGGTGGTGGTCGCCGTGGACGTGGCCGACGGCGCCGCGAGCGTCGACCCGGACCGTGCGCTGGACCCCTCCGCCCTCGGCGAGGTGACCGTGACGACGACCGTGCCGCTCGCCAAGGCGGCCGCGGTGCATGTCGACGCTGAGGACGCGGAGCAGGACCTGGCCGCGGCGGCGGATGCGCTGGAGGCGGCCGACGGTGGGGACGACGACGCGCAGTTCGTCGTGGACGGCGCGGACGATCATGAGCTGCTGTGGTACGCCACGCAGGAGATCCCCAACCTCGTCGGACTCGTCTGACCCGCTCCGACCTGGGCAGATTCACCGGGTGGGCCCGTTGTCGGTGGGGGCGGGTACGGTTTCTGGCATGGGGATGAAGGGGAGTTCGCACATCGTCTGGGACTGGAACGGCACGTTGTTCCACGACAATGACGCGATCATCGGGGCGACGAACGCGGCCTTCGCGGAGCTGGGGCTCGAGCCGATCACGCTGGAGCAGTACCGGTCGCTGTACTGCGTGCCGGTGCCGAAGTTCTACGAGCGGCTGATCGGCCGGCTGCCGACCGATGCCGAGTGGGAGCTGATGGACGAGGTCTTCCACCGGTACTACGCCGAGCACCGGGCGCGGTGTGGTCTGACCGAGGGGGCGGAGGAGCTGCTCGCGGGGTGGCGGTCGGCGGGGCACAGCCAGTCGCTGCTGAGCATGTATGTGCACGAGGAACTGGTGCCGCTCGTGCGGGGGTTCGGGATCGAGGCGCACTTTCTGCGGGTCGACGGGCGTACGGGGCCGTCCGGGGGAAGCAAGGCCGAGCACATGGTGCGGCATCTGGAGGCGCTCAGCGGGTTTGTGGAGCCTGCGCGGACCGTGGTGATCGGGGACGCGGCGGACGACGCGGTTGCGGCGCGGGGTGTGGGGGCGCGGGCCGTGCTGTACACCGGGGGGTCGCACAGCCGGACCAGTCTCGAGGAAGTGGGGGTGCCGGTGGTGGACACATTGGCCGAGGCGGTGGAGGAAGCGCTGCGAATAGCGGCGTAGCCGCGGGGGCCGGGTTCTTGGGGACCGGTGCGGCCGGTGGTGCCCTGTGGCCCTGTGCCGTGGTGGGGTGGGTTTCCTTGCCCGCGCCGGCGGGGGCGGGGTGCCGCTGCGCCCACCCGTGCCGCCCCTAGCGGCACGACCGCCCGCAGCTGCGTGCGGGCGATCAGGGCGGGTCCGTCGCTCGGTGATGTGCCGCAACCACCCCGGTGGGACTCCGCCCCGGCCGCCCCTCGGCTCGCCGCCGCCTCAGTTCACCGGTGCCTTGGAGCGCAGGACCTTGAGGAACTCGCGCATCCAGGTCGGGTGGTCGGGCCAGGCTCGGGAGGAGACCAGGGTGCCGTCGACCACGGCCTCGGTGTCCTGGAAGCTCGCCCCGGCTGCCTGCATGTCCGGCTCCAGCGCGGGATACGCCGTGACCCGGCGGCCACGCAGGCTGTCGATCGCCGCGGTGAGCAGCGGGCCGTGGCAGATCTGGGCGACCGGCCGGTCGGAGTCGAAGAACGCCTTGAGGATCTTGCGGAGCTCGGGGTCGTTGCGCAGGTACTCGGGGGCCCGGCCGCCGGGGATGACGAGGGCCGCGTACTCGCCGGGGTCCACGTCGGCGAAGGCCAGGTCGGCGGGCCAGGTGTAGCCGGGCTTCTCGGTGTAGGTGTCGTAGCCGGGTTCGAAGTCGTGGACGACGAAGCGGAGGGTCTTGCGGGTGGGCGCCGCGATATGGACCTCGTAGCCTTCCTCGCGCAGACGCTGGTACGGGTAGAGGACTTCCAGGGACTCCGCCGCGTCGCCGGTGACGATCAGGATCTTCGCGGGCATGTCGGCTCCTCCGGGTGCTCCGGTGCTCGGTGCTCCTGTACTCCTGGGTGGGACGCACTGTCCCTGGGCAACGTGCCAACACCGGGCGCGCTTGCCAAGGGGGCCGTCGCCGTTCCGGCCCTCGGCCAAGCGCCGGGGCCCCACTGGCGGCAGGGTGCCCTGTTCTCAGAGTGCGGTCAGCGCCCCACCGGCGCGACCGCACGCCCCCGCCGCGAGACCGAAAGCTCACGGTCACAGGACCGGAAGCTCACCACCCCCTCACCCGGCGCCCGACGCCCGACGCCACGAGACCCGACGCCCACGACCCGTACCGCGGCGTCCACCGCCCCGTGCCGCAGCACCGCCCCGCACCCCGGAGCCCACAGCCCCGTGACCAGACGCCCACCCCCGCTCACTGGGCGCCCACCGCCCGGCGACCAGGCGCTCAGCGCCCCGTGACAGATGCCCACCGCCCCCTCACCCACTGCCCCGTGACCAGACGCCCACCCCCGCTCACTGGGCGCCCACCGCCCCCTCACCCCGCGCCCACCGCCCCGCGACCGGACCCCACCACCCCAGAAATGCCAGTGCACCTCACCGCTTCCGACCAGACGCCCACCCCGCTCACCCGACGCCACGCTCCGCCCCGCCAGCTCCGACCCCACTCCCACGAAACCGCCAGCCCCAAGCCGCACACCCACCCCACCGCACCATCGGACCCACCGACCCCACTAACCCCACCGCACCCGAGCACCACCCCCACCCCACCAAGCCCGTCCCCCCACCACCTGGAACCCCACCAACCCCACCCGACCGGATACGTCACCACCCCGCACCCCACCCCTGTGCAGAACGTCAAACTTCACCCCTCGGTTTTGTACACATACGGCTCATGACGGGCCCCCGGTAAGGAGCGATAGCCTTGTGGCGTGATCAGCGCGATATCTCGCGGGGGCAATCCTGCTCCTGCCCTGCGCCCGGGTTGCACGGAGCACCTCCGTGACCGGGCGGCGGTCGCTGGTCTTCGCGGGCGGGGCGGGGCCACAGGGGCCCCCGGGACGCCGAGGACAACCCTGGACACGGCGGCGCCGAGAGCAGCGTCACACCGCTCGGGCGTGTCGAGAATGGCCGAAAACCTCCCGCTCATCTCACCTCCCGGCATAGCGTCGATGCGGACCGGACACCCCGGGCCGTGGCGTCGAGCCGGAGGGAAAGAGACCGTACTTCCTTCTACGTCACGCAACGGCGCGCGACAGGAGTCAGAGGACAATGCAGACCAAGCTGGACGAAGCCAAGGCCGAGCTGCTCGAGAGGGCCGCCCGGGTAGCTGAGAACAGCCCGGTCGGGGGGCACCTACCGACCGGGACCGCGGGCGAGGGCTCCCCGGGCACCCCGGACAGCGAGTCCATGCTCGCTTTCCTCCAGCGCTACTACCTGCACACCGCACCGGAAGACCTCACCGGCCGGGACCCGGTCGACGTCTTCGGCGCCGCGGTCTCGCACTACCGTCTCGCCGAGATGCGCCCCCAGGGCACGGCGAACGTGCGGGTCCACACCCCGACCGTGGAGGAGAACGGGTGGACCTGCAGTCACTCGGTCGTGGAGGTCGTCACCGACGACATGCCCTTCCTCGTCGACTCGGTCACCAATGAGCTGACCCGGCGGGGCCGTGGGATCCACGTCGTCGTCCATCCGCAGTTCATGGTCCGGCGCGACCTGACCGGCAAGCTGATCGAGGTCCTGCCGACCCCGCCGGGCGGCGACCTGCCGCACGACGCGCACTTCGAGTCCTGGATCCACGTCGAGATCGACCGGGAGACCGACCGCGCCGACCTGAAGCAGATCACCGCCGATCTGCTGCGGGTGCTGTCCGACGTGCGCGAGGCCGTCGAGGACTGGGAGAAGATGCGGGACGCGGCGACCCGGATCGCCGGCGGCCTGGAGAGCGAGCCCGTCCCGGGCGATCTGCCCCGGCCCGAGGTCGAGGAGGCCCGCGAGCTGCTGCGCTGGCTCGCCGACGACCACTTCACCTTCCTCGGCTACCGCGAGTACCAGCTGCGCGAGGACGACACGCTCGCCGCCGTGCCCGGCACCGGTCTCGGCATACTGCGCTCGGACCCGCACCACGCCGAGGACGAGCAGCACCCGGTCAGCCCTTCCTTCGAGCGGCTGCCGGCCGACGCCCGCGCCAAGGCCCGCGAGCACAAGCTGCTCGTGCTGACCAAGGCCAACAGCCGGGCTACCGTGCACCGGCCGTCGTACCTGGACTACATCGGCGTCAAGAAGTTCGACGCGGACGGGAACGTCGTCGGTGAGCGGCGCTTCCTCGGTCTGTTCTCCTCGGCCGCGTACACCGAGTCCGTGCGCCGCGTCCCGGTCATCCGCCGCAAGGTCGACGAGGTGCTGGAGCGTGCCGGGTTCTCGCCCAACAGCCACGACGGCCGCGACCTGCTGCAGATCCTGGAGACCTACCCGCGCGACGAGCTGTTCCAGACGCCCGTCGCCGAACTGCAGTCCATCGTCACGAGCGTCCTCTACCTACAGGAGCGGCGGCGCCTCAGGCTCTACCTGCGGCAGGACGAGTACGGCCGCTACTACTCGGCCCTCGTCTACCTCCCGCGCGACCGCTACACCACCGGCGTCCGGCTGCGGATCATCGACATCCTCAAGGAGGAGCTCGGCGGCGTCAGCGTCGACTTCACCGCCTGGAACACCGAGTCGATCCTCTCCCGGCTGCACTTCGTCGTCCGCGTCCCGCCGGGCACCGTGCTGCCCGAGCTGTCGGACGCCGACAGGGACCGCATCGAGGCCCGCCTGGTCGAGGCCGCCCGGTCCTGGGCCGACGCGTTCGCCGAGGCGCTGACCGCCGAGTGCGGTGAGGAGCACGCGGCCGAGGTGCTGCGCCGCTACAACCACGCCTTCCCCGAGGGCTACAAGGCCGACCACACCCCGCGCGCCGCGGTCGCCGACCTGGTCCACCTGGAGCAGCTCAGCGAGGACAAGACCTTCAGCCTGAGCCTGTACGAGCCGGTGGGCGCCGGGCCGGAGGAGCGCCGGTTCAAGATCTACCAGAAGGGCGGCACCGTCTCCCTTTCCAAGGTGCTGCCGGTGCTCAGCCGCCTCGGCGTCGAGGTCACCGACGAGCGGCCGTACGAGCTGCGCTGCGCGGACCGCACCACCGCCTGGATCTACGACTTCGGTCTGCGCATGCCCAAGGCGGGCAGCGGCGACCACCTCGCCGACGACGCCCGTGAGCGCTTCCAGGAGGCCTTCGCCGCCACCTGGACCGGCAAGGCGGAGAACGACGGCTTCAACGCCCTCGTGCTGAGCGCCGGGCTGACCTGGCGTCAGGCGATGGTGCTGCGCGCCTACGCCAAGTACCTGCGGCAGGCCGGTTCGACCTTCTCGCAGGACTACATGGAGGACACCCTCCGCAACAACGTCCACACCACCCGGCTGCTGGTCTCGCTGTTCGAGGCGCGGATGTCGCCGGACCGGCAGAAGGCCGGTCTCGAGATCACCGACGCCCTGCTGGAGGAGCTGGACGCGGCCCTGGACCAGGTGGCGAGCCTGGACGAGGACCGGATCCTCAGGTCCTTCCTCACCGTCATCAAGGCGACCCTGCGCACGAACTTCTTCCAGGAGGCGCTCGGCGGCAAGCCGCACGACTACGTCTCCATGAAGTTCGACCCGCAGGCCATCCCGGACCTGCCGGCGCCCCGCCCGGCGTACGAGATCTGGGTGTACTCGCCGCGGGTCGAGGGCGTGCACCTGCGCTTCGGCAAGGTCGCGCGCGGTGGTCTGCGCTGGTCCGACCGGCGTGAGGACTTCCGTACCGAGATCCTGGGCCTGGTCAAGGCGCAGATGGTGAAGAACACCGTCATCGTGCCGGTCGGCGCCAAGGGCGGCTTCGTCGCCAAGCAGCTGCCGGACCCGGCCAAGGACCGCGACGCGTGGCTGGCCGAGGGCGTCGCCAGCTACAAGACGTTCATCTCGGCGCTGCTCGACATCACCGACAACATGGTCGCCGGCGAGGTCGTGCCGCCGCAGGATGTGGTCCGGCACGACGGCGACGACACCTACCTGGTCGTCGCGGCCGACAAGGGCACCGCGACCTTCTCGGACATCGCCAACGGGGTCGCCGAGAAGTACAACTTCTGGCTCGGCGACGCCTTCGCCTCCGGCGGTTCGGCCGGCTACGACCACAAGGGCATGGGCATCACCGCGCGCGGCGCCTGGGAGTCCGTGAAGCGGCACTTCCGTGAGCTGGGCGTGGACACGCAGACCGAGGACTTCACGGTCGTCGGCATCGGTGACATGTCCGGTGACGTGTTCGGCAACGGCATGCTGCTGTCGGAGCACATCCGCCTGGTCGCCGCCTTCGACCACCGGCACATCTTCATCGACCCCACCCCGGACGCGGCCACCTCCTACGCCGAGCGCCGCCGCCTGTTCGAGCTGCCCCGCTCCAGCTGGGCCGACTACAACACCGAGCTGCTGTCGGCGGGCGGCGGGATCTTCCCGCGCAGCGCCAAGTCGATCCCGGTCAACGCCCACATCCGCGAGGCTCTCGGCATCGAGGGCAAGGTCACCAAGATGACCCCGGCCGACCTGATGAAGGCGATCCTGCAGTCCCCGGTGGACCTGCTGTGGAACGGCGGCATCGGCACGTACGTGAAGGCGTCGGCGGAGTCGAACGCCGACGTCGGCGACAAGGCCAACGACGCCATCCGCGTCGACGGCGCCGACCTGCGCGTCAAGGTCGTCGGCGAGGGCGGCAACCTGGGCCTGACCCAGCTCGGCCGGATCGAGTTCGCGCTGCACGGCGGCCGGATCAACACCGACGCGATCGACAACAGCGCCGGCGTGGACACCTCCGACCACGAGGTGAACATCAAGATCCTGCTGAACGGTCTGGTCGCGGACGGCGACATGACCGTCAAGCAGCGCAACAAGCTGCTCGCCGAGATGACCGACGAGGTCGGCGCGCTGGTCCTGCGCAACAACTACGCGCAGAACACCGCCCTGGCCAACGCCCTGTTCCAGGCCAAGGACATGCTCCACGCCCAGCAGCGGTTCCTGCGCCACCTGGTGCGCGAGGGCCACCTGGACCGCGCGCTGGAGTTCCTGCCGACCGACCGTCAGATCCGCGAGCGCCTCGGCCAGGGCCAGGGCCTGACCAGCCCGGAGACCGCCGTCGTCCTGGCGTACACGAAGATCACGGTCGCCGAGGAGCTGCTGGCCACCTCCCTGCCCGACGACCCGTACCTGCGCAGCCTGCTGCACGCCTACTTCCCGACGGCGCTGCGCGAGCGGTTCGCGGACGCCGTCGACAACCACCCGCTGCGCCGTGAGATCACCACGACCGTGCTGGTCAACGACACGGTCAACACGGGCGGTACGACGTATCTGCACCGTCTGCGCGAGGAGACCGGCGCCTCCCTGGAGGAGATCGTCCGGGCCCAGACCGCGGCCCGCGCGATCTTCTGCTCGGCTCCGGTGTGGGACGCGGTGGAGGCCCTGGACAACAAGGTCGACGCGGCCGTCCAGACCCGGATCCGGCTGCACTCGCGCCGGCTGGTCGAGCGCGGCACGCGCTGGCTGCTCAACAACCGGCCGCAGCCGCTGCAGCTGGCCGAGACGGTCGAGTTCTTCGCCGAGCGGGTGGAGCGGGTCTGGCAGGAGCTGCCGAAGCTGCTGCGCGGCGCGGACCTGGAGTGGTACCAGCACGTGTACGACGAGCTGTCCGCGGCCGGCGTCCCGGACGAACTCGCCACGCGCGTGGCCGGGTTCTCCTCCGCCTTCCCGACGCTCGACATCGTGTCGGTGGCCGACCGCATGGGCAAGGAGCCGCTCGACGTCGCCGAGATCTACTACGACCTCGCCGACCGGCTCGACATCACCCAGCTCATGGACCGCATCATCGAGCTGCCCCGCGCCGACCGCTGGCAGTCCATGGCCCGCGCCTCCATCCGCGAGGACCTGTACGCGGCGCACGCGGCGCTCACCGCGGACGTCCTCGCGGTCGGCAACGGCACCTCCACTCCCGAGCAGCGCTTCAAGGCCTGGGAGCAGAAGAACGCGCCCATCCTGAGCCGGGCGCGCACCACCCTGGAGGAGATCCGCGGTTCGGAGACCTTCGACCTCGCCAACCTGTCGGTGGCGATGCGGACGATGCGGACGCTGCTGCGCACGCATTCGTAGGACTACGGCAGTGACAGCGCCCCGGGCCGACGTCGAATCGGCCCGGGGCGTTCCCTTTCTTGCCGACCCTTAGGCAAAAACGATCAGCGAATTTACCGTTTCCTGCTAATCGGTGCCTTTCGGATAGGGTCTGCGCTGTGACTGTTCAACTCACCGAGATCACCGAGACCCGCGCGGCGGCACCCCCCGCGCCGGCTCCGGCCCGGCCCGTCACGCGTGTCGTGCTGGAGGTCGTGAAATTCGGGATCGTCGGCGGCAGCGGTGTCCTCGTCAATTTCCTGGTCTTCAACCTGCTGCTGCACGGCCTGGGTTGGCGGGCGATGACCGCGACCGTCCTGGCCAGCTGTATCGCGATGGCGACCAATTACCTGGGCTTTCGCTATTTCGCCTATCGCGACCGGTCCTCGCGTACCCGCAGCCAGATCATCCTGTTCTTCGTGTTCAGCGGCCTCGGTGTCGTGATGGAAATCGGCCTGTTCTGGGTCGGCTACCACGGTCTCGGCCTGCGCGGTGTGCTGGCCTCGAATGCGGCGAAGGCACTGTCGATCGTGCTCGCCTCCGCCTTCCGGTTCCTCGTCTACCGCACCTGGGTGTTCCAGCAGGATGCACACCGCACCGTCTGACACCGGGCCGGTGAGCCGCACGCAGCCCCCGTCGGGCGCCGCGCGGGCCGGCCGGGCGCTGCCGCAGGCCGCCGCCGCGCTGGTCGTGGTGCTGCTGCTCCTGGTGATCGTCCGCCTGCCCTGGGCGGGCGACCTCGGCATGCACGCGGCCACCGTCCAGCGCCTGAGCCACAACCTGTTCCATCCCGGCAACCCGCTGGTCGACGCGGACACGCCGAGCCCCTACTACTCGCCGTGGATGCTGGTCCTGGGCCTGGTCGCCAAGCTGACCGGCCTGTCGGTGTTCGTGGTCCTGCGGCTGGCCGCGCTCGTCGGGCTGACCCTGCTCGTCACCGGCGTCCGGCGCTACGTCCGCACGCTCAGCTCCCACGGCATGGCACCCGCGCTGGCGCTGCTCAGCCTGCTGTTCCTCTGGGGCCCGCTGCTGTTCAACTGGTCCGGCTTCCTGGGCCTGAACTCCCTTGCGCTGACGGTGTCGTACCCCAGCGTCTTCTCACTCGGCCTCACCTTCCACTTCTGGGCCTGGGTCACGCGGGCGACGCGCGAGGAGGCCACGTGGGGAAGGTGGCTGTGGCTCGGTGTGCTCTGGGCGCTGATTCTGCTGTGCCACCAGTTCACCGGCGTGGTGGCCTCGTTGGGCGCCCTGGCGATGGTGATCGCGGCGCGACCGCCCCGCGCGGTGCTGCTGCGGCTGTCCGCGGCGCTCGCCCTGGGCCTGCTCCTGCTGTGGCTGTGGCCGTACTACGACTTCTTCTCCCTGTTCTCGGCCGGCGCGGACCTGGAGGCCATCCACAAGCCGCTGTACGAGCACTTGGCCGCGCGGTTCGGTCTGGTGCTGCTCGGGGTGGCCGCGCTGGTGCTCCGCTTCCGCCGCGACCGCTGGGACCCGCTGGTGCTGTTCTTCGTGCTGGGCGTGCTGGTGTTCGCCGCGGGCGGGCTGTCCGGCCACTACTCCTGGGGCCGCGCCCTGCCCGCCGCACTGATCCCGGCGCAGCTCGCGGCCGCGCTGGAGGCCGTCTCGGCGGGGCGGCGGGCGATTGGGGCACCCCCGCCCGAGCGAAGCCGAGCCTGGGGGAGGGCGGGCTGGGCGTGCCTGTGGGGCGCCGCCCTGCTCGTCGGCGCGTGGACGCAGGTGGGGACGCTCGGTTATGTGACGGGGCGTGCTGCTCTGCCGTCCGCGGTCGCCTCCAAGTACCGGACGCCCTGGGTGGGGTACCACTGGATCACGCCGTGGGTGACGTACGGGGACGTGGTGATGGCCCGGACGACCCCGGCGCGGCAGATCCCCGCGTACGGGCCGTACACCGTGGCGCCGGGGTATCCGGATGTGTTCCTTCCGGACGCCGCGCGGCGGGAGGATGCGGTGGCCCGGTACTTCGCCGCGGGGACGTCTTCCGCCGACCGGGCCGGGATTCTTCGGGAGTACGGCGTGAAGTGGGTCGTGGGTCCGAAGAGCCTGGCGGGGCCGGGGCTTCGCAAGGTGACGGTCGGCCCGGCTTCCCAGGTCCTGTACCGAGTGGTGCCCTGAGCCGTCGCCGGGCGGCGGCGCTGTGCAGCCGACGGCGACGGCAACGCCCCAAGGGGCGCGGGGAATTGCGCGAGCGGCCACGACGGGTCCGCGGTCGCCCACGGACCCGCACCTCGACGGCGCTTCGAAGCGGCCCTCTTACCTCAGCACGCTGGACAGCAGCTTCGCCGCCTTGCGGACCTTCGGGCGGGCCACCTTCCGCACGACCGGGCGGATGACACGGGCCGTCACCCCCACCGGGCGCCAGCGGATCTGCAGACGGCCGGGGTTGCGGTTCTCCGGTTCCACGGTGACCTCGTGCGGCGTCGCACCGGAGCGGTATTCGATCTGGGCCGTGAGGGCCGGGAAGGCCAGGGGAGCCAGCAGCACACCGGAGTTGGCCAGGCCCTGCTGCTGGAGGCGGACCACCGGGTGCCGTACGCCGGCGAAGCCCTGCAAGGGGAGCGGGGCCTCGGCCAGGTCCAGATGGACCGTGCCCTCGAAGACGCCGGGGCGGACCGGGTCGAGGCGGAAGGGGACCGCCATCCGGCGGTTGCCGGGGGAGAGGACCAGGCCGGCTCGCTGCGGGCCGACGGGGAGGCGCAGACCGGGGTCGTAGGTGCGGACGGCCAGGGTGAGGGAGGCTCCGGGACCCGGGGTCAGCTCCGTGATCTCGTGGCGGAACTGCGCGCTCGGGAACGGGCGCGTGTCCAACTCCAGGTCGGACACGTCCAGTTCGCGGCGGGCGCGGTCGGACGTGGGCACGCGGTCACCCCAGTACGGCACACCGGACGCGTCGGCCGTGACCTGCCGCGGCGCCACCCCGTGCCCGAGCCCGCGGGCCGCGAGCCGGACCTCCTCCAGGCGGCCTTGGCGCAGCAGCTCCAGCACCACCCGCTCGGGGCGGGGCAGACGGGCGTACGCGCCGGGAGACAGGGTCTCCAGGTACGGGTTCACGATGTCCGCGAAGGCGCTCAGCCACTCCTCGTCCCGGTAGGGCAGGTCGCCCGCGTACATCCGGAAGTCGTGCTTGAGGAACTTGTAGTCCTTGTCCTCGCGCAGCCCCGCGTGCCCGCTCTCCACCAGAAAGTCGTCGATCAGACGCTGGACGTGGACCCGGTCGCGGACGTTCGTGACCTTGTGCCGCTGGTTCGAGATCGAGGCCGTCGCCGCCGCCGCGAACGGGTCGATGTACCAGACGTACACCGGGTCCGGAATGATCGTGAACGCCTTAGCCAGGCAGTACGCCTGCGCCGAGAACAGCTGGTCCTCGTAGTGGATGCCCTCCGGGAAGCGCAACTCGTGCCGGTCCAGGAAGGAACGCGCGTACATCTTGCTCGTCGACAGGTGCTCGAACAGCAGCCGCGGGTCGGCCTCGATGCCCTCCACCGTGCGGCGCTCGGCGACCAGGTGCCGCATCCACGTCGTACGGCGGCCGCTGTCGACCCGCCACCGGCGCACCGCGCCCATGGTGAAGTCCACCTCGCGCTCGCGGTGTGCGCCGAGCAGCAACTCCACCGCCCGGGGCGGGAGTTCGTCGTCGCTGTCGAGGAACATCAGATACGGCGCCCGGGCGATGTCGATGGCCCGGTTGCGCGGGGCGCTGCAGCCGCCGCTGTTCTCCGGCAGGCGGAGGTAGCGGACGCGGGAGTCCTCCGACTCCAGCCGGCGCGCCACTGCCGGCGTGTCGTCGGTGGAGTGGTCGTCGCTGATGATGATCTCGATGTTCGCGTGGGTCTGCGCGCGCAGCGAGGCGACCGCCCGGGGCAGGCGGGCGGCGTCGTTGTAGACGATGACCGTCACCGTCACGTCGGGGGTCGTCATGCCGAGGCCTCCTCGGGGGTCGGGGCGGGGGTGCGTTCCTCCAGCGGGATCACCGGTGGCAGTGACTCCTCCGGTTCGCCGAGGAACACCCGTCGTACGACCCGTTCGGCGGCGCGGCCGTCGTCGTACTCGCAGAACCGGCGCCGGAAGGCGGCCCGTGCCTTGGCCGCGCTCTCGTCGCGCCAGGCGCCGGAGACGAAGATCTCCGTCAGCTCCTCCTGGGTGCGCGCGACCTGGCCGGGGTGGTCGGTCATGAGGTCGAAGTAGACGCCGCGGGTGGTGCGGTAGGTCTCCCAGTCGTCGGCGTAGACGACGATCGGGCGGTCGAGGTTGGCGTAGTCGAACATGATCGACGAGTAGTCCGTGACCAGCGCGTCGGCGGCCAGGCAGAGCTCCTCCACGGGGTCGTAGGAGGAGACGTCGATGATCCGGCCGGAGCGGCGCAGACCGGTCAGCGGGGAGGCGGCGCCGCCGTAGAAGTAGTGGGCGCGGACCAGGAGCACGGTGTCCTCGCCGAGGCGGTCGGCGAGGGCCGCGAGGTCCAGGCGCGGGGTGAAGCCGGCCTCGTAGTCGCGGTGGGTCGGGGCGTACAGGACGGCCGTCCTGCCGGGCGGGATGCCCAGGCGTTCCCGGGCGGTGCGCACTTCCCGGGCGCCGCTCGTGTAGAAGACGTCGTTGCGCGGATAGCCGTAGTCGAGCGAGGTGTAGCGGGCCGGGTAGGCGCGCTCCCACATGCGGGTCGAGTGGCTGTTGGCGCTGACGCTGTAGTCCCACTTGTCGATGCGGGCCAGCAGCGCGGCGAAGTCCAGGCCCTTGGCGGCGGCCGGGTGTTCCTTCTGGTCCAGGCCCATGCGCTTGAGCGGGGTGCCGTGGTGGGTCTGGAGGTGGATCGCGTCGGGGCGTTTGACCACCGCGTTGGGGAAGTTGACGTTGTTCGTCAGGTACTTGGCGGTGGCCAGCGTCTCCCAGTAGCGGCGGGTGCCGGGGACGACGTGGTCGGTGCCGGGCGGCAGCAGCGCCGTGTTCTCCTTCGCCACCGTCCACACCTGGTGGATGTGCGGGGCGAGTTCGGCGAGCTTGGCGGCGATCGCGGCCGGGTTGCAGGACACCCCGCGGTCCCAGTAGGCGGCGAACACGGCCAGGTCCGGGTCGACGGGACGGTTCAGGGCGCGGTGGTACTGCTGGTCGCGGAGCTTGGCGCCGACCTGATTCTTCCGGGTGCGTACGGCCTTCTTGGCGGCGCGGCGGGCGCGGTTGGCGGCCTGGAACGCGCGGTACTTGGTGTACGCGCCCTCCTCCAGCAGGGCGTGCCGTACGCCTTCCACACCGGCCGGGCGCTCGTGCTTGTCGGGGCGCCAGCGGACCGCGGCGAGGGAGGCGCGGCGGAAGAACTCGCGGGCGACGGCGTCGGGCAGGTTCTCGCCGGCGAAGGTGCGCACGAGGTCGCGCATCATCAGGTCGTACAGCACCGTGCGGGCGGCGCGGCGGTCCCTGGCGAGGGAGAGCAGCGAGTCGTAGCGGTCGATCAGCGCGAACCGGTCCTCGGGGGCGAGCGGCGGCAGGCTCTCGGGACGCAGCCGGCGGTTCTCGTACGCCACCTGGTTGAGGCAGGCGACCCGGCCGGCGTGCAGCAGGGCGGCGTGGGCGGCCTGCGGTTCGTCGTCGCTGCTGAGCTGCTGCTCGTGCGCCCGCCAGAACTCGGCGCGCAGGGCGCGGTTGCCGAGCAGCGGGGTCAGGCGCAGCAGGTCGGCGGCCTCGTCCAGGGGCAGGCTGTCGCGGCCGACGGCGGCGAGCAGCCGGCCGTCGCGGGAGGGGGTGCCGGCGGTCTGCCAGGTGGTGGTGACATGGTCGAAGACGAGTACGTCCACCCCGGCGCCGTCGGCGGCGTCCAGCTCGGCGGTCCGCTCGGCGATCAGCCGGGCGGCGCCGGCCGGCAGGCTGTCCTTGGCGTGGACGAAGTGCAGCCAGCGGCCGGTCGCGCGGGCGGCGCCGGCCGCCCGGGCCGCCGCGTCACCGGTGCCCTCCGGAAGCGGTACGACCACCGTCTCGGGGGCGTGGCCCTCGGCCGTCTCCCGCGCCCAGTCGCCGACCGCGGCGACGATGACCTCGGCGGCGGGGAGCGGGCGGGCTTCCAGGGAGTCCAGCAACTCTGTCAGATGCCCCTGTGCGTTCGGTCCGTAGACGATGACGCTGAGTTGGGGCATCGCAGTGGACTCCTTCGGCTCGTCGGCTTGGGGCACCCTTCATAACATACTGTCACTAAGCAGATGAAAGGGATAACCACACGCGGAGTAAGAGAGGGCCCAGAAAGGAAGAGGGAGTTCCGTGGCCTGCGGTTTCGCTCCCGGTAACTTTCGCGCCACCTTCTTACTCCGACCGGTCAGGCCGCCTTCTTGGGCGCCGGCTTCTTCGCCGGCTTGTCGCTCTTGTCGCCGGTGAAGGCCTCGTACTCCTTCATGACCTCTTCGGTCGGCCCGTCCATGCGCAACTCGCCGCGCTCCAGCCACAGGACCCGCTCGCAGGTGTCGCGGATCGACTTGTTGTTGTGGCTGACCAGGAAGACCGTGCCCGCGCGCTCGCGCAGTTCACGGATGCGTTCCTCGGAGCGCATCTGGAACTTGCGGTCGCCGGTGGCCAGTGCCTCGTCGATCAGCAGGACGTCGTGGTCCTTGGCGGCGGCGATGGAGAACCGCAGCCGGGCGGCCATACCGGAGGAGTACGTGCGCATCGGCAGGGTGATGAAGTCGCCCTTCTCGTTGATCCCGGAGAAGTCGACGATGTCCTGGTAGCGCTCCCTGACCTGCTCCCGGGACATGCCCATGGCCAGACCGCCGAGGTGGACGTTGCGTTCACCGGTCAGGTCGTTCATCAGGGCCGCGTTGACGCCGAGCAGGGAGGGCTGGCCGTTGGTGTAGATGTGCCCGTTCTCCACCGGAAGCAGTCCGGCGACGGCCTTCAGCAGCGTCGACTTGCCGGAGCCGTTGGTGCCGATGAGCCCGATGGCCTCACCCTTGTAGGCGACGAACGACACCTTCTTGACCGCGTGCACCCGGCGTACGCCGGCCGCCTGCTCGGCCTGCTTGCGGCGCAGCATGCGGTTGAGGGCGGCGGTGGCGGTGCCGCGGCCGGCGCCGGTGCCGTTGACCCGGTAGACGATGTCGACGTTCTCGGCGATGACGGTGGGGATCATCTCGGTGGGGGTCTGCTCAGCCACGGCCGTACGTCTCCTCAGCCTTCCAGAAGTAGATGAAGCCGCCGATGCCGGCGAGCAGGGCCCAGCCGAACGCGGCCGGCCACACGTGCGGGGGCAGCTGCCTGGCGTGGAAGCTGTCGATCAGCGCGTACCGCATGAGGTCGATGTAGACGGCGGCCGGGTTGGTCTCCAGCAGGACCGTGACGATGTGCGGCAGGTGGTCCTTCTTGGTGAGCTTGCTGATGCTCCACATCACGCCGGACACGTACATCCAGGTGCGCAGGATGAACGGCATCAGCTGGGCGATGTCCGGGGTCTTGGCGCCCCAGCGCGCCATGATCATCGACACGCCCGCGTTGAACACGAACTGCAGGACCAGGGCCGGGATCGCCAGCAGCCAGGAGGCGCTCACCGGGATGCCGAAGCACAGCAGGATGACGATCAGCGCGGCCATGGAGAACAGCAGCTGCTGGAGCTGCTGGAGGCAGAAGGAGATCGGCAGGGCGGCGCGCGGGAAGTGCAGGGCGCGGACCAGGCCCAGGTTGCCGGAGATCGCGCGGGTGCCGGCCATGATCGAGCTCTGCGTGAACGTCCAGATGAACACGCCCGTGACCAGGAACGGGATGTAGTCCGGCACCCCGTGGCTGGTGCCCAGCAGCACGCCGAAGATGAAGTAGTAGACCGCCGCGTTCAGCAGCGGGTTCATGACCTGCCAGACCTGGCCGAGCTTCGCCTGGCTGTACTGCGCGGTGAGCTTGGCGGTGGCGAAGGCGGTGATGAAGTGGCGCCGTTCCCACAGCTGGCGGACGTACTCCGGCAGGGAGGGACGGGCGCCGCTGACCGACAGGCCGTGCCGGGCGGCCAGCGCCGCGAGGTCGTCGTCGGCCGGGGCCTGGGTGGGGGGCGGTGTGTCGAGGACCTGGCTCACATCCGCTGCTTTCGCTCGGGGGGAGGGGGTGGCGCGTCCGGCTGGGGGGCCGGGGCGCGTCGGGGCCCGTCGTCCGACGTGCGTTCGTTTCCTTACGCTTCTCTTCACGTTCTCTTACGTCGGAACGGGACCGTATCGTCGCATCGCGAGCGTAGAACCAATCGACGTCGGAACGCAACCGTTTCGTCGTAACGCCCTATGCTGTGGGTCATGACCACGAACGCCGACGAGCCGCCGACGCGTCCGCGCCGCCGCACCCCCGCCGGGGCCGCCGTACTCCGGGAGGACGTGACCGAGGCCATCCGGGCGGCGGTCTTCGAGGAACTCGCGGCCGTCGGCTACGCGCGGATGTCCATCGAGGGCATCGCGCGGCGGGCGGGCGTCGGCAAGACCGCGGTGTACCGGCGGTGGCGCTCCAAGCTGCACCTGGTGCTGGACGTCGTCTCGGCGATGGCGGTCCTGGGCTTCCCGGTCCCCGACACGGGCTCCCTGGAGGGCGACCTCCGCCTCCTCTACGAGGTGACCTCCCGCGCCCTGCGCCACCCGGTCGCCTCCCAGATCATCCCCGACCTGCAGGCGGAGGCGGCCCGCAATCCCGACATCGCCGACGCCTTCCAGAAGGCGCTGCGGGACGGCCAGGAGGGCGTGGCCAGCAAGATCGTGGCGGCGGCGGAGGAGCGCGGCGAGGTGCGGGCGGGCGTCGATCCCGACCTCGCGCTCGACCTGATCTCCGGCCCGCTGTACTGGCGCGCGGTGGTCATCAGATCGCCGAAGCTGCCGAAGGGCTACCTGGAACAACTGGCCCGGGCCACGGCGGGGGCGCTCAAGGCGTTGTGACAGCACCGGTGCCGTGGCTGTGCCCACAGCCACGGCACCGCCGCGGCCGACCGCGCTGCGGCTCCCCAGGGGCGCGGGGAACCGCGCGGCCGGCGCAGCCTACGACCGGGCGGCCTCCGGGTGGTGGTGTACCCAGCCCTCCCAGGCCGAGGTGATCATGTCCTGGACGTCGTACTTGGCGTGCCAGCCCAGTTCCGTGGCGATACGGGCGGCCGAGGCGACGACGCGTGCCGGGTCGCCGGGGCGGCGCGGGGTGACGGTCGGCGGGCGGTTGTAGCCGGTGACCGCGTTGATCCGGTCGATCATCTCGCGGACCGACACGCCCTCGCCGCGGCCGATGTTCAGGGTCGTGTCGGTGCCGGGGGAGGAGGCCAGGGCGCGGGCGACGGTGACGTGGGCCTCGGCCAGGTCGACCACGTGGATGTAGTCGCGTACGCAGGTGCCGTCCGGCGTCGCGTAGTCGTCGCCGAAGATGCGCGGCGGCGCGCCCTCGGTGAGCTTCTCGAAGACCATGGGGATGAGGTTGAAGACACCGGTGTCGGCGAGTTCGGGGCCGCCCGCGCCCGCCACGTTGAAGTAGCGCAGGGACGCCGTGGACATGCCGGTCGCCCTGCCCGTCGCGCGCACCAGCCACTCGCCGGCCAGCTTCGTCTCGCCGTACGGGGACATCGGCCGACAGGGGGTCTCCTCCGTGACCAGGTCGACGTCCGGCATGCCGTAGACGGCGGCCGAGGAGGAGAAGACGAAGGACGGGATCTCCGCCCGTGTCACCGCGTCCAGGAGGGTGCGCAGGCCCTCGATGTTCTCCCGGTAGTAGTGCAGCGGGCGCTCCACCGACTCGCCCACCTGCTTCTTCGCCGCCAGATGCACGACCCCGCTGATCTCGTGCTCGGCGAGCGTACGGGCCACAAGCTCCCCGTCCAGGACCGAGCCCCGCACCAGGGGGACCTCCGCCGGTACGCGCCCGGCGACGCCGGTGGACAGGTCGTCGTAGACGACCGTGCGCTCGCCCGCCTCGGTCATCGCCCGTACGACGTGTGCCCCGATGTATCCGGCACCGCCGGTGATCAGCCAGGTCATTGCGGCCGTCCCCTCGTCAGTTGGCCCGTTCTGTCGCTCGGTGGAGCAGCGGGCGTCTTCCAGTGAAGCAGCAGGCGGTCCTCAGTGAAGCAGGCGGCGGAGTCGGCCGCGCGCCACCTGCAGCACCCCGCGCACCCCGGTCGCCACGCGCACGGCCAGTGCGCCGGAGTGCGTGGCGTACGGCTGGACCAGGAGCACGCCGTGCCGGGCGCTCGGGACGGCGCTCCGGCGCAGCCGGCCGGCGCCCGCCAAGGCGTGCGCCGTCACATCGCGCTGTGCGTCGTCGGCGAAGCGCACGGTCAGCCGCAGGTCCCAGGTGCCGGCGCCGAGCCCGGCCAGGTCGACGGGCAGCTCGGCCGACCAGCTCTCCGGGCCGCAGGGCGTGAGCGGGACCGTGGTGCGCCCCCGCGTCCGGTCGTCGTCCCGGGAGTGCCACTCCAGGTCCACCTCGCGCGGGCCCGCCTCGGCCACCCTGCCGTACAGCTCGTGCAGCCGCAGACGGAGCGTCGAGGCACGCGCGCGTGGCCGCAGTTCCGCGTCGACCACGAGCGGCAGGACACCGGTGGGGCGGGTCAGGAACGGTGTGAGCGTGACCTGGGGGAGGTCGGGGGACCAGACCGGGACGCCGTCGGGGGTGCGGGCGTAGGGCGGCAGCAGGCGCGCCGGGCGTGCGGCCAGCTCGCGCAGCCGGGGCAGGTCGCGGGGCTCGGGCGACTCCAGGACGACCCGCGCGAGCAGCCGGCCCGGAGCGCTCGGGTTCAGCTCCCAGTCGGCGGCGTCGTAGCGCGCCAGGTACTCACGGGTGTGCGCCCACCACGCGCGCCGGTAGTGCGCGTCGCGCAACCCCAGCTCGCGCGCGTACATCCGCACCTCGTGGTCGAGGAACTTGGCCCGCGCCGCCCGCGCCAGCTCCTTCTGCCCGGCGCCCAGCAGAATGTCGTACGCCAGCGCGCACGCCTCCACGCGCGCCTTCCAGTTGTCGATGTGCTCCCGGTCCAGCGAGAGCGACAACTGCTCGGCGGCGCGGCGCACATGCCACACGTACACGCGGTCCCGTACGAGCGCGATGCGCGGACTGGCGGCCAGCACGCGCGCGGTGAAGACGATGTCCTCGTAGAGGAAGCGGCCCTCGGGGAAGCGGATGGCGTGCTCGCGCAGGAAGTCGGTGCGGTACAGCTTGTTGACGCACAGCGTGTCGTGGACCAGGCGCGGCCGATGTGCGGGGCGCGCGAGCACGGTGTTCGCCGTGTAGAGGGGCGCCTGCCAGGGTTGTTCGCGCCCCGAGGGCAGCTCCCGGCGCACGCACAGCCCGCTCGCCACCTCGGCGTGCGCCCCCGTGGCCGCCGCCAGCAGCGCGTCCACCGCGCCGGGCGGCAGCACGTCGTCGCTGTCCAGGAACATCACGTACGGCGTGGTCACCGCGTCGATCCCGGCGTTGCGCGGGCTGCCGCAGCCGCCGCTGTTCACGCTCCGGCGCACCACCCGCAGCCGGGGCTCGTCGGCGGCCAGTCGGTCGAGCAGTTCGGCGCTGCCGTCCGTGGAGCAGTCGTCCACGGCGACGACCTCGGTGACCGCCGGCCCCTGGGCGAGCGCCGACCGCACGGCGTCACCCACGTGGGCACTGTCGTTGTAGCCGATGACGACGACACCGACCTGCGCCGGACGCGGCGACTCGGCGGTACCTGTTGTATCGGGTGTGTCGGTCGGGTCTGATCGCATCGGGTCCACAGGCCGGGAGCATAGAAATGTTCGGTAATACGCCGTTAAGAGACGCTTAACGCTCGGTCCGGAAGACGGTCGGAATCGGGTCGGGGTTCCGTTGTTTGCACGGTCTTTCCATCCGGACCCGTCGAGCGCCACAACCGCATGAACGACAGCACGGACGCGGCCGCCAGGATTCCGTTGCGGGCCAGCATGAGCAGACAGCCGGTCCAGGTGCCCTCGACCACCTCGGTGTAGTGCATCGGGAACGCCAGGGTGGTCAGCGCGGCCGCCGCCAGGACCAGCGCCGCCACCGGCCGCTGGCTGGTGTGCCGCGAGGTCAGGCACACCCCGGCGAGACCGAGCAGCCAGATCATGTACTGCGGGCTGATCACCCGGCTGGTGACCGTGAAGAGCAGGACCGCGCTCAGCGCCGCGTCGTACGGCGTGGCCTCGCTCCAGCGTTGCGCCTGCATCCGCCACAGCACCAGCAGCGTGAGGGCGACCGCCGTCAGTGTCAGGGAGGCGGTGACGACGGCGGACACGTGCGGGCCGACCAGCTCGGTGGCGCCGTACTGGTAGCGCGCCCGGCCGGGCCAGCCGGCGTGCCGGGCCAGGTTCAGCACCGTACCGCCGAGCGACTCGATCTGCACGCCCCGCCCGCCCTGCCCCCGCAGAAAGGACAGGGGGTGGTCGAACGACACGGCGAGCGCTGCGAGCAGGGCGGCTCCGGCGGCCGTCGCCCACCCCCACGCCCGGCGCGTCGACGGCCCCGGGGGCGTGCCCAGCAGCACCAGCGCCGGCCACACCTTCACCAGCGCGCCCAGCGCCCCGAACACCCCGCACGCGCGCGTGGAGCGTTTCAGCGCCAGCAGGGAGAGCACCGCGAGGGCGGTGACCTGGACGTCGTACCGGGCGAGCGGGAGGTGCAGCAGCAGTGGCAGTCCGCCGGTCCACAGGGCCGCGCCGAGCAGGCTGCGCCCGGGACGTCCGCCCACGCGCGTCAGCGCCGTCGTGACCAGCGCGTCCATGGCCAGGGTGAGGAGCACGAACGCCTGGAAGTACGGCAGCCACGGCAGCAGGCGCGGTGCGAGCAGCACCACGCCGGCGCCCGGCGGGTACTGCCACAGCGTGTCGTGCGCCGGGAACGAGCCGTGCGCGAGGACGCCGTACCAGTAGCCGTACAGCCCCGACACCTCACGGCTCACCGTGCCCCCGCCCAGCAGCGGGGCGTTGTCGTGGGTGAGCAGCCACAGCATCACGGCGCGGGTGGCCAGCCAGAGGGCGGTGACGCCGAGCACCGGATCGGAGTTGACACGGAGACGGTTCATCGCATGGGAGCCTAAGCGCCGCGGATGGTGTATCCACGCCGATACGCCGTCATGGTCTGAAAAGGGTTGGCTAATCGCAATAGATCGGGCGGACCGTGGTGAACGTCGGGCTTCCTGTGGAACCGCAGTCGCGCAGGGCGGCTGCGAGGGCAGTCGTCGCGCCGGCCGGCGGGGCGACGCGCGCGCCCCGCGGCCACCGGGCCGGGATACGCCGCCGGATCGCCGTGGGGGTGCCCGCGCTGGTGATGCTCGCGGTCGGGCTCTGGGGGCTGGACCGGGGCGGGATGTGGCGCGACGAGGCCGTCAGCCTCCAGGTCGGGCGGCGTACGGTGCCGCAGATCTGGCTGCTGCTGCACGACGTGGACGCCGTGCACGGGCTGTACTACCTCCTGGTGCACGCCGTCCTCGCCGTCCATCCCGGCGAGGTCGTCCTGCGGCTGCCGTCGGTGTGCGCGGCGGCGGTGACGGCCGCGCTGGTGGCGGCACTCGGCACCCGGCTGGCCCGGCCGCGCGTCGGACTGTGGGCCGGGCTGCTGTACGCCGTGGCGCCGATGGCCGGTCACTATGCGCAGGAGGGCCGCAGTTACGCCCTCGTGGCCGCCGGGGCGACCGGGGCGACGCTGCTGCTCGTACGGGCCGTGCAGCGCGGTTCCTCGTGTTCCTGGGCGGCGTACGGCGCCGTCCTCGGGCTCACCTGCTGGCTGCACGAGTTCGCGGTGCTGCTGCTGTGCGCCCACGCGGGGTCGCTGGCGCTGGCCCGGGCCGGGCGGCGCGTGTGGCGGGGGTGGGGGTGTGCGGCCGGCGCGGTCCTGGTGTCACTGGTGCCGATGGTTCTGGTGTCGCGGGGGCAGGCGGCGCAGGTGGCGTGGCTGCGCAGGCCCACGGCGGTGACGGCGGAGGAACTGCTGCGGTGGTTCCTCGGGCCTTCGGGCGGGGTGTACGCGGGGTGTCTGGGGCTTGCGTCGGTCGGGTTGGCGGGGCTCTTCGGACGGCGGGGGGAGATCACTCTCGTGGGGGTGGCGCTGCCGTTGACCGTGGTGCCGCCTGCGCTGTTGATGCTGGCTTCCCAGGCCTCGCCGCTGTTCGTGGACCGGTATGTGCTGTACGCGTTGAGCGGGGCGCCGTTGCTGGTGGCGGCGGGTGCCGAGCGGCTGGCCGGGGTGGTGGGCCGGGCGGCCGTCGACGGCAGGTCGGGATGGCGCCCCCTGTCGCAGTCTCCCCTCGTCACCCTCACCGGTGTCCTGGCGATCGCGCTGTCCTTCGTGCACCAGCTCCCCGTCCTCCGCGCGGACCGCGATCCGGCCACTCGGCCCGACGATCTCGGTGCCGTCTCCCGGGTGGTGGCACGGGAGTTGGGGCCCGGGGACGCCGTGCTGTTCCTGCCGGCGCATGCGCGGAACGTGGCCCTGACCTATCGGGGCGCGTTCCGGGGGGCGCGGGATGTGCTGCTGGTGGAGCCGGCCGCCGGGTCGGGGACGCTGTACGGGCGGGAGGCCGGGCCGCGGGAGGTGCGGCGGCGGATGGAGCGGCTGGACCGGGTGTGGGTCGTGGCGGACCCGGGTCTGCTCGCCGGGCGCTGGAGCCCGCGCAGGCCCGTCGAGCGGGCCAAACTCGCCGTGCTGCGGGCGGAGTTCACCGGGCGGGAGCGGGTGTGGCGGGGCGGGATGGTCGTACGGCTGTACGTCCGTAAGCCCACGAGGCCGCGTGACTGAAGCCCGTGGTCGGCTAGTCCTCCTCGCGTCCCGCTACCAGGGCCGCCGCGTCCAGTGCGGCCGTGAGCCGGTCGAGGCGTTCGTGCAGTTCGGTGATCTCCGCCAGGTCGAAGCCGGTCGCCCGGGCGATGCGGCGCGGCACCTCCAGGGCCCGCTCGCGCAGCGCCGCGCCCTCCTCGGTCAGCCGGACCTGTACCGAGCGCTCGTCCTGGGCGCTGCGCTCCCGGCGCACCAGGCCGGCCGCTTCCAGCCGCTTGACCAGCGGGGACAGCGTGCCGGAGTCGAGCCGCAGCTGCTCGCCGAGCTTCTTGACGGGCAGGTCGCCCTGCTCCCAGAGCACCAGCATCAGCAGGTACTGCGGGTAGGTGAGCCCGAGGTCCTTGAGGATCACGCGGTAGACGCCGTTGAAGGCGCGGGACGCGGCGTGCAGGGAGAAGCAGATCTGGCGGTCCAGGCGGAGCCAGTCGGCTTCGGCGGCGGTGGGTGAGGTGGTCATGGGTCCAGGATAGCTCTTGCGAGCCATTTAGTTGTGCACAACTTAATTGTGTGCTCTACTTGTGCTCGCAAGCACGCGGCAACCCCGCAGCGGACACCGCATCGAACCGAGAGGACGGGTCCCATGGACGCGCTCTACACCGCAGTCGCCACCGCCACCCACGGCCGTGACGGTCGTGCCGTCTCCTCCGACGGCAGGATCGACCTCCAGCTCGCCCCGCCGGTGGAGCTGGGCGGCAACGGCCAGGGCACCAACCCCGAGCAGCTCTTCGCCGCCGGTTACGCCGCCTGCTTCGGCAGCGCCCTCGGCCTGGTCGGCCGGCAGGCCAAGGTCGACGTCAGCGACGCCGCGGTGACCGCCGAGGTCGGCATCGGCAAGCAGGGCGAGGGCTTCGGGCTGAAGGTGACGCTGCGCGTCGAGCTGCCCGACACCGTGGACCAGGAGGCCGGCCGCAAGCTGGTCGAGGCCGCCCACCAGGTCTGCCCCTACTCCAACGCCACGCGGGGCAACATCGACGTCGACCTCGTCATCGAGTGACCCGGCGGCCCGGGGTGCCGGCGGCCGCCTCGGCACCGGCACCCCGGCGCCCTACGCCGAGGTCAGCGCGCCCCGGCCGACCGTCTGGCCCGGGATCCGTACCGCACCCGCACCCGGTCCGGTCATCGGCTCGCCCAGCAGCAGCGTCCGTACGACGCGCTCGGCGGCCCGGCCGTCGTCGAACTCGCAGAACCGGGCCCGGAACCGCGCGCGCAGCCGGGCCGACTCCTCGTCCCGCCAGGCCCCGGAGGCGAACAGCCCGGCCAGCTCCCGGTAGGAGCGCGTGACATGGCCCGGCGGCTCGGCGGTGATGTCGAAGTACGCGCCCCGGGCGGCCGCGTACGCGGGCCAGTCGTCGGCGTGCACGACGACCGGCCGGTCCAGGCAGGCGTAGTCGAACATCACCGACGAGTAGTCCGTGACCAGCACGTCCGCCGCGAGCAGGACGTCCTCCAGGCGCGGTTCGTCGGTCGCGTCGACCACGATCCCGCGCCGGGCCAGCTCCGCCAGCCCCATGCCGCGCGCCGGGCCGGCCGCCAGCGACGGGTGCAGCCGGACCACCAGGGTGTACCCCTTGCCCAGGCCCTCGCCCAGGCCCTCGCTCCGGCTCTCGCCGAGGTCCGCCGCGAACCGCACGAGGTCGATCCGGTCCACGTGCCCGCTGCGGCGGTAGTCCCGGCGGGTCGGGGCGTACAGCACGACCGTGTCCGTCTCCGGGATGCCGTGACGCTGCCGGAAGTCGCTGTCGCCGCCGTTCACCAGCACGTCGTTGCGCGGACTGCCGGTGCGCAGCGAGGTGAAGTGGCAGGGGTAGGCCCGCTCCCAGACCAGCTCGGAGTGGCGGTTGGCGACCAGGCTGTAGTCCCAGCGGTCGGCCCGGCGCAGCATCTGCGGCACGTCGAAGCCGAGCCGGGCGCCCGGCTTGTCCAGCAGGTCGGCACCCATGGACTTCAGTGGGGTGCCCTGATGGGTCTGGATGTGGACGCTGCCGGGCCGCTTGGCCAGCGTGCCCGGCCAGTTGACGTCGTTCACGAAGAACTTCGCCCGCGCCGTGACCTCCAGATAGCGCCGGGAGCCCACGATCACGTGCTCCACGTCCGGCGGCAGCCCGGCGGCCGTCTCCTCGTCCTTGACCGCCCACACCCCGCGCAGCTGCGGGGCGATCTCCCGGGCCTTGGCGTACACGGCGGCCGGATCGCCGAGCATGCCCCGGTGCGAGGACGCCGAGTAGACGACCAGGTGCGGGTCCAGCGGCCGGTGCGCGTGCAGGGCCGCCCAGCCGGAGCGGGCCCGCGCGGCGGCCGCACCGCGGAGCAGACCGGCCCGGCGCGCCGTCTCCCGTCCGGCCCGCGCCGCCTGTCGCCTGATCCGGTACGCCGTCCAGGAACCCTCCAGCAGGCCGGCCTCGCCGTCGGTCAGCGCGCCGTCCGCCGGCTTGTGGCGCCGGAACATCTCCTGCGTACGCCGGAAGAACTCGGCCCTGTCGGCGGGCGGCAGCCGGTCCGGCTTGGCCAGGATGTCCAGGCAGTGCTCGCCCATCTTGCGGTGCAGGTACGGCCGCCAGTGCGCGAGCCGGGGCCGCTGCTCGACGAACGCGAAGACCCGCTCGTACTGGTCGTGGATGTCGAAGTGCTTGCGGCTGGTCGTGGACAGGATGTTGCCCTGCCGGCGCTGCCGGTAGCCGAGGCAGATCCGGTCCAGGGTGGCGATGCTGCGGGCGCTGAGCATGACCGGGAAGGTCCAGGGGGTGTCCTCGTAGTAGCCCGGCGGGAACTCGAAGCCCTCCGCCTCCACGAACTCCCGTCGGTAGACCTTGTTCCACACCACCATCAGCAGGTCGAGGATCCGCGGGTAGGCGTCGGCGGTGAAGGTGTCCGGGCCGGCCTCGGCGAGCACCTCGGCCAGGACGTTGCGCCGGGTGCCGCCCCACCAGTAGGTACGCGCGTAGTCGAAGACCAGCACGTCCGGGTCCGCGGCCTCCGCCAGCCGGTCGGCGATCGCCCTGAGCGCGCCCGGGGTGAGGGTGTCGTCGCTGTCCAGGAAGAACAGGTAGTCGCCGGTGGCGTGCCGCAGCCCGGCGTTGCGGGCGCGGCCGAGGCCCACGTTCTCCGGCAGATGCAGCACCTGCACGCGCGGGTCGCGCCCGGCGTACTCGTCGAGGATCGCGCCGCAGCCGTCCGGGGAGCGGTCGTCCACGGCGATCAGCTCGAAGTCGTCGAAGGACTGCAGCAGCACCGAGTCCAGGCACTCGCGCAGAAAGCCCTGCACCTTGAAGCAGGGCACGATCACACTGAAACGGCTCACGGCGGTCAGCTCCTCACGAGGGTCGCGGCGGCGGGGGCGGGGACGCGCTGCGCGAGCGGGATCACGGGCGGGACCGCCTCGGGCGGCTCGCCGAGCAGCACCCGCCGTACCACGCGCTCGGCGGCCCGTCCGTCGTCGAACTCGCAGAACCGCTCCCGGAACGCGGCCCGCAGCGCGGCCGCCTCGGCGCCCGCGTACGAGCCGTCGCGGAAGACGGCGGCCAGCTCCTTGGGGGTGCGCGCGACCGGTCCCGGCGGCTCGGCCATGAGATCGAAGTAGACGCCCCGCGTCTCCCGGTAGACGTCCCAGTCGTCGGCGTACACCACGACCGGCCGGTCCAGGTTGGCGTAGTCGAACATGATCGACGAGTAGTCGGTGACCAGCGCGTCCGCGGCGAGGCAGACGTCCTCGGAGGAGCGGTGCGCGGTGACGTCGATGATCCGGCCGTCGCTGCGGCCGGGACCCCGGTCGTAGAAGTAGTGGGCGCGCAGCAGGACGACCACGTCCTCGCCGGCCGCCTCGCAGAAGGCCTCGAGATCCAGGCCGGGCTCGAAGCCGGTGTGGTGGTCGCGGTGGGTCGGCGCGTACAGCACGGCCGTCTTGTCCTCCGGGACGCCCAGCCGGCGCCGGATGCGGGCCACGTCCTCGGCGGTCGCCGTGTAGTAGACGTCGTTGCGCGGATAGCCGTACTCCAGCGCCTCCCACGAGCCGGGGAAGGCGCGCTCCCACATCTGGGTGGAGTGGCGGTTGGCGGAGAGGTTGAAGTCCCAGCGGTCCACCCGGCCGAGCAGCCTGGTGAAGCTGCCCGACTGGGCGGCCACCACCGGGTACGTCGACTGGTCCACGCCCATCGTCTTCAGCGGGGTGCCGTGCTGGGTCTGCAGGTGCACGCTGCCGGGCCGCTTGACGACGCCCTCGGCGAAGTTGGCGTTGTTGACCAGATACTTGGCCCGGGCCAGGACCTCCCAGGAGCGGCGGGAGCCGATCACCGCGTACTCCACGTCCTCCGGCATCGCGTGCGCCTGGTCGGCCTCGACCAGGAACACCGAGCGGATGTGCGGGGCGAGTTCGCGGGCCTTGGCGTGGATCGCGGCCGGATTGCAGGCGTAGCCCCGGCCCCAGTAGGCGCAGTACACGGCGAGGTTCTCGTCGAGCGGGCGGCGCAGGTCGCGGGCGTAGCGCAGCCGGGTGCGCACCGCGCGCGGGCGCGGCAGGCGCTCGGCGGTGTCCGTGGCCAGCCGGTTGGCGCCGCGCAGCGCCCGGAACGCGCTGTACGCCCCGGTCGCCAGCAGCCGGTGCTGCACGCCCAGGCTGCCGCCGGGCGCCCGGAAACCGGCCGGCCGGTGGCGCCGGTAGAGGCGGCCGGCGCGGCGGAAGAACGCCCGGTGCCCCACGGGCAGCCGCTCCGGCCGGGACGCGGTCTTCAGCACCTGGGTGAACAGCTGCTCGAAGAGCGCGCGCGTCCGCTCGGCGGGCAGCTCCAGCTCGGCGGCCCGGGTCAGCACGAGCTCCACCTGGTCGAGCAGCTCGTGCTGGTGCGGCCCCGGCAGATTGAGCCGGCTGCCCTGCCGGCGCAGCCGGTGCCGTACGACGACCCGGCGCAGCACCGCGATCCGCCCGGCCGCGAGCGTGGTCAGCCCGCCCCAGCCGAGGTCGGTGAAGTGGCTGTCGGGGAAGGCGAGCCCGTGCTCGGTGAGGAAGCTGCGGCGGTAGACCGCGCTCCACGCCGGGAGCTGCACGCCGGTCAGCTCCGGCAGGTCGGCGGGGGCGAAGGCGCCCTTCGGGGCTCCGGCGAACAGCGGCCTGGCCGGGTTGGTGGGCTCGCCCTCCCACCAGGGGGCGCGCTCGTGCTCGACATGGAGCACGTCCACGCCGGCGGTCTCGGTCAGCCGGGCGTCCAGCGCCGCGAGCGCGCCCGGCAGCAGCAGGTCGTCGCCGTCGAGGAACAGCACATACGCGCCGGTCGCCGCCTGGATACCCGCGTTGCGCGCCCCGCTCAGACCGGCGGACGGCGGCGAGTCGACCGGGGTCACCCGGGGGTCCCGCTCCGCGTATCCGGCGGCCACGGCGGCGGCCGGGGAGTCGGGGCCGTCGCAGACCGGGATCAGCTGCAGATCGCCGAACGACTGGCCGAGTACCGAGTCCAGCGCCTGGGACAGCCGGGCGGCGACCCCGTGGGAAGGGACGATGATGCTGAAGCGGGGCATTCTGCTCTTTCTGTTGTCTTGCGGACCGTGTCCCGCGGGCGAGGCCTGTCACGCGACCGGGCCGCCCCGCCGGACGCCAGGTGGACGGCCGGCTCGGGGTGGGCCGCGTCGAGCCGAGGGGCACGGGAACTCCCGAAAGGACCAACGCCGTCAGCGCCTCTCGGTGACGGGGAGGGAATCGGAAGGTTGCGGCACGGTGGCCAGCGGCGACCGTCCACAGGCCGCCGGCACCGGCTTGCGCTCCGCGAGCGGCACCACCGGCGGCAGACCCGTCTCGCCCAGCACCACATGCCGGACGACCCGCTCGGCGGCGCGTCCGTCGTCGTACGGGCAGAACCGCTGCCGGAACGCCGCCCGCAGCTGGGTCGAGCGCGAGCCGCGCCAGTGCCCGGTCGCGAAGATGTCGATCAGCTCGTCCTCGCTGCGCGCGACCGCGCCCGGCGGGAAGGTACGCAGGTCGAAGTAGGTCCCCCGGGCCGCCCGGTACGCCTCCCAGTCGCCGGTGTGCACCACGATCGGCCGGTCCAGGGCCGCGTAGTCGAACATGATCGACGAGTAGTCGGTGAGCAGGGCGTCCGAGGCCAGGCACAGGGACTGCACGCTCGGGTGGTCGCGGACGTCGATGACCCGGGGGCCCTCGGGACACCGGTCGCCGTGGGTGCGGGCCAGGATCACGAACCGCGGGCCGAGGCGGCGCACGATCCGCTCCAGGTCCAGCAGCGGGTGCTGGGTGCGCAGATAGTCCCGGTGGGTCGGCGCGTACAGGATCGCGACCGCGCCCTCCGGGATGCCCAGCGAGGCGCGCAGCCGGGCCACGTCCGCCGAGGTCGCCCGCTGGAAGACGTCGTTGCGCGGGGCGCCGTACTCCAGCGTGGTGTAGCGGCCCGGGAGGACCCGCTCCCAGGTCAGGGTCGAGTGCCGGTTGCCGGACAGCACGAGGTCCCACTGGTCGACGCCGCGCAGCAGCCGGGCGAAGTCGGTGTCGCGGGCCGCCGCCGGGCGCTCTTGCAGGTCCAGCCCCATGTGCTTGAGGGGCGTGCCCTGCCGGGTCTGGAGCAGGATCTGCCCGGGCCGCTTGCGCAGGCCCGGGTCCAGGTCGTCGTCGGTGACCAGGTACTTGGCGCGGGCCAGCGCCGTCCAGTAGCCGGCGCTGCCGGGCCGCAGCCGGCGCGGGCCGGGCGGGACCGTGTGCTCGTGCCCGGGGCGGGCGATCCAGGCGGTGTGGATGTGCGGGGCGTGGGTGCGGAACGCCTCCTCCAGCGCGCCCGGGTCGCCGCCGGGGCCCGCACCGGAGGTGAACACCGCCCGGTCGGCGCGGACGGGCAGCCGCAGCTGGATCCGGTAGTGCAGCCGCAGCACGCCGGTCCGTACGGCGCGGGCCGGCTTCACGGCCGCCTTGATCGTGCGCCGGCGCACGGCCGAGACCAGCCGGAACGCGCGGAAGGTGCGGTGCAGACCGAAGCGGACCAGGATGTTCCGGCGCCGCATCCGGGTGCCGGGGACGCGGTAGCGGCGGTAGTGGGCGCGGGCCCGGCGCAGGAACTCGCCGTGGCTGCCGCGCGGCAGCCGGTTGCGCTTGGTGAACACCGTGGCGTAGTGGTCGATCATGCGGCGGAACAACTCCGGCCGCCACCGCGCCAGTTCGGGGTGCTCCTCGACGTACGCGAACACCCGGTCGTACTGCTCGAAGAGATCGAAGTGCCTGCGGCTCGTGGTGCCGAGGATGTTGCCCTGCCGGCGCTGCCGGTAGTGCACGCACACCCGGTCCAGGGTGGCGATCGACTCCGCCGTCATCAGCACCGGGAAGGTCCAGGGGGTGTCCTCGTAGTAGCCCTGCGGGAACGCGAAGCCGTGGGCCTCGACGAACTCCCGCCGGTACGCCTTGTTCCAGGCCACCATCAGCACTCTGAGCAGCCCCGGCCGGTCCTGAAGGCGGAACGGCGCCGGGCCCTGCTCGGTGAGCGTTCCGGCGAGCTGGTTGCGCACCGCCCGGCCGTCCCAGTAGGTGCGCGCGTAGTCGTACACCAGGACGTCCGGCTCGCCGGAATCCTTGATCCGGTCGGCGATCGCCCTGAGCGCGTCCGGGGTGAGGGTGTCGTCGCTGTCCAGGAAGAGCAGGTAGTCGCCGGTCGCCTCGGCCAGCCCCGCGTTCCGGGCCCGCCCGAGGCCCCGGTTCTCGGCCAGGTGCACGGGCCGCACCCGCGCGTCCCGGGCCGCGTACTCGTCGATGATCGCCCCGCAGGCATCCGGTGAGCAGTCGTCCACGGCGATCAGTTCCAGATCGGGGTACGACTGCGAGAGCACCGAGTCCAGGCACTCGGAGAGATACGCCTGGACCTTGTACGCGGGGACAATGACACTGAACCTGGGCAAGGGACATCCAAGGGTCGTCGGTCGGCGCGGGGTTTTCTGACCGGAACGGCCGATGGAATGAATTGGTTACGGTTCGTGCGGCATATGGGGGACGGCGGGGGGACGACGGATGAACGGCGAGGGGCGGACCCCTGGTGGCCCGCCCCTCGCAAGAGTGCTGACGAACGCCGTTACTTGACCGCGCCCGCCATCACCCCGGACACGAACTGCCGCTGGAACGCGAAGAACACGGCCAGCGGGATCACCATGGAGATGAACGCGCCGGGTGCCAGCACGTCGATGTTGTTGCCGAACTGCCGTACCTGCGTCTGCAGCGCGACCGTGATCGGCTGGGTGCCCGACTTGGTGAACACCAGCGCGACCAGCATGTCGTTCCACACCCACAGGAACTGGAAGATGCCGAGGCTCGCGATCGCCGGCCCGCCGAGCGGCAGCACGACCCGCGCGAACAGCCGGAGCTCACCGGCGCCGTCCAGGCGGGCCGCCTCCAGCAGCTCGCGCGGGATCTCCGCGAAGAAGTTCCGCAGCAGGAACACCGCGAACGGCAGTCCGAAGCCGGTGTGGAACAGGATCACGCCGAGGATGGTCCCGAACAGGCCGATCTTGCCGAACAGTTCGGCGATCGGGATCAGCGCCACCTGCACGGGCACGACCAGCAGGCTCACCACACCCAGGAACCACCAGTCCCGGCCCGGGAACTCCATCCACGCGAACGCGTAGCCCGCGAGGGCGCCGACCACGACGACCAGCAGCGTCGCCGGGACCGTGATCAGCACGGTGTTCCAGAGGGAGTGGGTGATGTCCCCGTTCTCCAGCAGTTTCCGATAGCTGTCGAAGGTCAGCTGGGACGGCTCGGTGAACACCTTCCACCAGCCGCTCGCGCTCATGTCCTCCGGCGCGCGCAGCGAGGAGACGAGCAACCCGATCGTCGGCACCAGCCAGAACAGACCGACCACGATCAGGAACACGCGGACCAGGCCGCCGCTCAGCCTCTCGGCGATCTTCGAGCCGAGGGACTGGCGTGCCTTCACCGTCTGGACGGGCCCGACCTTCCCGATGCTCCCGGCGGTCGCCGTCATCGCCGCACCTCCCGCCGCAGCCGACGAATGTTGAACAGCATCACGGGAATCACCAGCACCAGCAGCAGCACCGCGATCGCGCTCGCGACGCCCGGCTGGTTCTCCGCGAAGCCCTTGCGGTACAGCTCCAGGGCGAGCACGTTGGCGTCGTCCTGGGAGGAGCCCGGGGCGATGATGTAGACGAGGTCGAACACCTTCAGCACGTTGATCATCAGCGTGACGGTGACGACCGCGAGGACCGGCGCGAGCAAGGGCACGGTGACCTTGCGGAACACCTGCCACTCGTTGGCGCCGTCCACCCGCGCCGCCTCCAGCAGCTCCCGGGGCACGCCCGCGAGCCCGGCCGCGATCAGCACCATCGCGAAGCCCGCCCACATCCAGACGTACGCCCCGATGACCGCCGGGGTGACCAGCGTCGGGCCGAGCCACTCCACCCCGTTGTACGGCTCCTTGAAGTTGCTCGCCGGAAGACGCAGCTGCGCCCCGTCGGCGGAGGCGGGCAGCGTGAACGTGCCGTCGCCGGCCGCCTCGGTGGAGGCGACCACCTTGCCGTCCTTCACCGCCTCGATCCGCATCCCGGCGTAGCCCAGCTCGGACGGGTCGGGCGCGCCGAGCCGTCCCACGCCCTTGCCGCGGGTGAAGTCCTGCCAGGTGGTGCCGGTGATCCTGCCCGGCTCGGGCTTGGCGGCCACGGCCTTCTTCGCGCCGTCCGGCATCTGGTCCGGGGCGACGCCGACGAGGGGGAGGGTGACCGCCTGGCCGGCGTGGACGGTGGCCTTGGTGACGAAACCGCCGTTCTGCGCGACGAGCGGCGACTCACGGCCCGGGTGGGCCTGCGGGAACGCCGACGATTGCGCGAAGGTGTCGTGGACACCCACCCACACCGCGTTCGCGACCCCCTTGTGCGGATCCTGGTCGTACACCAGCCGGAAGATGATCCCGGCCGCCAGCATCGAGATCGCCATCGGCATGAAGACGACCAGCTTGAACGCCGTTCCCCAGCGCACCCGTTCGGCCAGCACCGCGAAGATCAGACCGAGCGCGGTGGAGACCGTGGGCGCGAACACCACCCAGATGACGTTGTTCTTCAGGGCGGTGCGGATGCCGTCGTCGGTGAAGAGGGTCTTGTAGTTGTCGGCGCCGGTGAACCCGTCGCCGGAGGCGTTGTAGAAGCTGCGGATGATCGAGTACCCGATCGGGTAGACCACGAGCGCGCCGAGCAGCACCAGGGCGGGCAGCAGGAACAGGGCTGCCACGGTCCTGCGGGTGCCGGTCACGCTCCTACGACTGCGGGGCGCGGCGGGACCCGGTGAGGCCCCCGCCGCCGTTGCCGCCGACGCCATCGCCTGATCAGCTCCCGCTTCCGTACGCGGCCGCCGCGTCCTTCTCCAGCTTGGCCTGGGTGCCCGCCACGTCCGTCGGGTTCTTCAGAAAGTCCTGCAGATCCTTCCACTCGCCCTTGCCGGGGGTGCCGCCGAAGGCCTGCGGGGCCTGGTCGGACATGTCGAAGCGGAAGTCGTCGCCGGACGCGATCAGCGCCTTGGCGATCTTCTGCTGCACCGCGTTCGGGTACGCCGAGACCGGCACGTTCTTGTTCGGCGAGAGATAGCCGCCGAGCTTCGCCTGGATCGTCGCCGCGTCCGGTGAGGCGAGGAAGGTGACCAGAGCCTGGGCCGCCTTGGAGTCCTTCAGGATCACCGCCGCGTCACCGCCGGAGACCACCGGCGCGGCCGAGCCGACCGCCGGGAACGGGAACACCTTCGCGTCCGTGCCCACCTTCGCCTTGGTCTCACCGATGTTGACCTGCACGAAGTCACCCTCGTAGACCATCGCGGCCTTCGGCTGGTCGCCGCCGGTGAAGGTCTGGGTGACCGAGGACGGGAACTCCGTCTGCAGCGCGCCGTCCTGGCCGCCCGCGAGGTAGTCCTTCTTGCCCCAGATCTGCGCCAGCGTCGTCAGCGCCTGCTTGACCGAGGGATCCGTCCACTTGATCTTGTGCTGGGCGAGCTGGTCGTACTTCTCGGGGCCGGCCTGGGACAGATAGACGTTCTCGAACCAGTCCGTCAGCGTCCAGCCGTCCGCACCGCCCACCGAGAACGGCGTGACCCCGGAGTCGTACACCGCCCGGGCGGTGGTCAGCAACTCCGGCCAGGTCTTCGGTTCCTTGGCGCCCGCGTTGTCGAAGACCTTGGTGTTGTACCAGATCAGCGACTTGTTCGCGGCCTTGTAGTAGACGCCGTACTGCTTGCCGTCGACCTTGCCGATGTCCTGCCAGCCCTGGGAGTAGTTCTTCTGCAGCTCCTTCTGGGCCTCCGCCCCGAGCGGCTTGGCCCAGCCCCGCTGCACGGCCTGCTTGATGGCGCCGGGCTGCGGCAGCATGGCAACGTCCGGCGGCTGGCCACCGGCGATCTTCGAACCGACGAAGTTGATGATCGGGTCCTGGGCGGGCACGAAGGTGACCTTCGCGCCGGTGCGCTTCTCGAACTCGGCCAGGACCTGCTTGAAGTTCTTCTGCTCCTGACCGGTCCAGACGGCGGCGATCTCCAGGTTCGCGCCGTTCAGCTTCGGCAGGGTGACGGTGGAGCCGGTGGCTGCGCCGGTCTTCTCGCCGCTGCCCTTCCCACCGTTGTCATCGCTGCTGGAGCAGGCGCTCAGGGCGAGGGCTCCCGTGAGCAGCGCGGCGAATGCGGTGACGGTCCTGCGTGTCCGGATGGTGCTGCTCTTGCTGTGCATCACTTCCCCGTTCGTCGTTCTCCATTGAACGTAAAGAAGACTGTCCCGTGCGGTCCGGTGTACGCCGGGCCGCTCGGGACGGGCAAGAGCGCCTGCTGTGTCAAACGGGTCATCGTGACCGGCTCGTGACCGGCGGTGTATGCGTGCCTCCTCGGCTACAGCAAAGACGGCACCTCCGCCGCCGACACCTCCCGGGCCGCCCGCTCCACCGCGCTCGCCAGCAGGGCCAGGTCGGTGGGGCCGTTGCCCAGCTCCCGCACCGGCCGGCGGGCCGGGGGGTCGCCCATGCGCTGCCAGTCCAGCGGGACCACCGTGGGCCGCTGGGTCGCGGTGCGCGGGATACGGCCCGTCACCCGGCCGCCCTGGAAACCGACGGCCCGCCCGTCCGCGTACGCCAGCCGGCCGCGCCCCGGCGCCGGTTCGTCCGGCCCCTGCTGCGGAGCGTCCAGCACGACCCGCAGGGCCGCCCTCCGCGCGGGCTCGGTCTCCGCCGTACGCCCCCCGGTCCCGGCCGCCGCCACCAGATGCACCCCGAGCCGCTCGCCCTCCCGGGCCACCGCCTCCAGCGCACGCAGCACCGAACCGGCGGCGGGCCGGCCCGGCGAGCCGAGCGGGGGTGAGACCAGCGCGTCCAGGTCGTCCACGACGACCACGAGCCGGGGCAACGGCGGCGCCGCCTCGGCCCGCTGCCGCGAAGCCGCCCCCGGCCGCAGCTGCAGGGTGGAGCTGGGCGGCGCCTCCAGGTCGCCGGTGGCGGGGGCCGGTGCGCGCTGGGCGACGATCCGGCCGGACACCTCGTGCCCCGCGTGCCACTGCGCGAAATCGGTCCGCCCCAGCAGCTCCGCCCGCCGCTTGAGCTCGGCGGCCAGCGACTGGGCGAACTCGCGCATGCGCACGGGGTCGTTGGCGACGAGGTGGGTGGTGACATGCGGTATGTCGGTGCACACGCGCAGTCCCTCGCCGTGCGCGGCGCTGGTCCCGACCCCGTCCCGGCCGTCGATCAGCACGACGCCCAGCCGGTCCGGCCGCTCGGCGGCGGCCAGCGAGGCCACCACGGCCCGCAGCAACTCCGTACGACCGCTGCCGGCCGGCCCCTCGATCAGCAGATGCGGTCCGTCGGCCACCAGGTCGGCGGTGAGCGGCCCGCGCGGCCCGGCACCGAGCACCGCCCGCGCGCGGCCGCCCGGGGCCTGGGTGTCGTCGGCCGCGTCGGCCCAGCGCGCCATCAGCGACGCCGGGGTGGCCCGGGCCAGCCCCAGCTCGTCCAGCAGCCGCGCCGACTGCGGCAACGGCGCCGCCACGCGCGTGTCCCGCTCGCCGGCCGGGCCGTCCGGCCGCAGCGGCGCCAGCGCCCGGGCGAACCGCTCCGCCCAGGCGACGGACACGGCGTCCACGGCGGCGAGCGTCCCCGGTTCGACGGGTCCGCCCGGCGCCACCCGCAGCAGGTGCACCGCCGTCGTGACATCCCCGGTGAGCAGCGCCACGGCACCGCAGTGCCGGAAGGTCGGCGTCACCGCGCACGCGGCCTCGTACGTCCGCGCCACGGGGGAGGCGGGCGAGGCGGGGTCGGTCTCGGCGAGACAGACCACATGGATCCCGGCCCGCGGCCCGGCCACGGCCAGCCGCGCGACCGCCTCCCGCAGCGCGCCGCCACCGGGGTCTCCGTCCACGACGACGACGGTGTAGGGACCCGCGAAACCACTGCCCCCGCCGGCCTCGACGTCGTCCCTGGCCCAGGAGGGGCGGCGGGTGGGGGACGAGGGGGCGGCCGAGGGGTGGGTGCCGCTCTGGGCGGGGCCGGCGGGGACGTGGCCGGGCGCGGGATCGCCATCGCCGGTTCGGCCGGCGGTGAGTCCCTGGGCCGGGAAGCCGGTGGTGTGAGCGGTGGCGCCGGCGGGGGTGCCGGATCCGGGTGCCGGGGCGGGGCGGGCCGCGGGTGTGCCGGTCGCCATGGGGTCGTCGACCCGGCGCAGCAGTTCCTCCGTGCGGGCCGCCGCCTGCTCGCGGTCGAAGGCGAGCAGCAGCCGGCAGTCCTGGCCGTGGCCCGGCCTGACGTGCGGCAGCCAGCCCAGCCAGGACCACTCGGCCGTGCGCTCCTCCACGGGGCGGGAGCGGTCGGCGCTGATCAGCACGATCTCCAGCAGGTCGGGGGAGTGCAGCGCGGCCAGCTGGGCCAGCACCGCGCGGGTCAGCCCGGACAGCCGGGGGCGCGGGCCGGCCAGGCCCAGCGCGCCCACCTCGCGCAGTGCCGCCGTCACGGGCACCGCGGGCACCAGGCCGGAGCCGTCCGGCGCGCTCCGGTCCGCCGTACCGAGCCGCACGGTCAGCGTCTCCGGATGACGGGCTCCGCGCTCCCACAGCCGGGACCCGGGGCCGAGCGCCGTCAGCAGCAGTGCGGCGGGATCGGGCCAGGTCTCGGGCTGCTGCGGCGCGGTGGCCGCCGGGCCGGTGCCGACACGGGCGCCGGTGCCGTCGTACGCCCCGGGACCGGCGGACTGTTCGCCACGCCCGCCGGCCAGCCGGCGCGCCCAGGCACCGAGCCCGCGCCGCCGTGCCCCCTGCGGGGCGTCGATGCCCCGGACGGGAGTGTCCTTGCGGCCACTGCCCGGCGGCGCCTCGTCCGCCCCGTCGACGCCGAACCGCCCCGCGTGCGTGTCCCCGCCGAAGGCGGCACCGGACGCGCTCTCGATCCGGGGTGCCCCGCCCTGCCCGGGCACGACGGCGGGCCCCCGTCGATGCTCCTGCCCCCCGCTACCGGAGGTCCCCCAGCCGTCGGAGCCGTAGCTGTGCTGCCCGATCTCGGAGGCGGCCCCGGCGGCTGCGGACGGCGAACCGGACGAGGCCGAAGGCCGGTCCGCGGAGTCGCCCGTGAGGGAGACCCGAAGGCACCCCTCCCCGTCGGAGACGGTCCGCGCTCCCGGTCCCCCGGACGGAGCAACCCGCAGCGCCGATTCCCCGATCCGCAGCAAGCCCCCGGCGGAGACCCGCACCGGGCGCTCGCCCACCCGGACCCCGTCCAGCGTCGTGCCGTTCGTGGAGCCGAGGTCGGCGACGGACACCCGCCCGTCCGCCCCGACGGTGACCACGCAGTGCAGCCGGGACACGTCGGGGTCGTCCAGCGGCACGTCGGCGTCGGCCGAGCGGCCCACGGTGATCCGGCCGCCGTGCAGCAGATGGACGCCGCCCGCGTCCGGGCCCGCGACGACGTGCAGCTGGGTCGGCGCGTCGTCCAGCTCGGGATGCGGCTCGGGGGCCGCCGGGGCGCCCAGGGACAGCACCGCGCCGTCGACCAGCGGGGGCTCGCCGAGGGCGCAGCGGCGTGCGTCCAGCCGCTCGGTGCCGGCGTAGAGCACGACGGGGGAGTTGGGGGCGTCGCGGCCCTCCCCGGTGACCGCCCCGGCCAGCGCCGTCGCGACCGCGGCCAGGTCCGTGCCGGTGGGCGCCGTGACCAGCACGTCGCGGCTCGCGGCGCGGCCCCGCTGCGGGGCCGGGCCCAGCGGGTCTACGACGGTCAGCCGGATCTGCATCCCCACCCCACACGAGCACGTCGGCAAGTACTGCAGGGCATCCTCGCACCTGCCACCGACAACGCGCCCGGGACCCGGCATCAAGTGATCTTGATTGGTCGGCTCTGCCCCCAAAAGTGCCTGACCAGTGCCGCACAGACGATCACTTGAGATCGGTCACGTCCGGTCTGCGGCAACCAGTGGACCGACGGGAGCGTCTTTCCGTCGAACACATCGAACATGCTCGGGAACGCTTACGTAGTGCCCTCGGGGGCGGCACTACAGTGGATCGGAACAACCGGAACGACAACCGGAATGCAGACAAGCAAGCATCAGCAAGCAGCAGGGAGCGCGTGACGTGCGGCCAGTCGGCAGCAAGTACCTGCTTGAGGAGCCGCTCGGACGCGGCGCCACAGGCACCGTCTGGCGTGCCCGCCAGCGCGAGACCGCGGGCGCCGAGGCGGCCGTGCCCGGGCAGCCCGGCGAGACGGTCGCGATCAAGGTCCTCAAGGAGGAACTGGCGAGCGACCCGGACATCGTGATGCGCTTCCTGCGCGAGCGCTCCGTCCTGCTCCGCCTCACCCACCCGAACATCGTCCGGGTCCGCGACCTGGTCGTCGAGGGTGATCTGCTGGCGCTGGTGATGGACCTGGTCGACGGCCCCGACCTGCACCGCTACCTCCGCGAGAGCGGCCCCCTCACGCCGGTCGCCGCCGCGCTGATGACCGCGCAGATCGCCGACGCGCTCGCCGCGAGCCACGCCGACGGCGTCGTCCACCGCGACCTGAAGCCCGCCAACGTGCTGCTCATGCAGGCCGACGGCCAGATGCACCCGATGCTGACCGACTTCGGCATCGCCCGTCTCGCCGACTCCCCGGGCCTGACCCGCACCCAGGAGTTCGTCGGCACGCCCGCGTACGTGGCGCCGGAGTCCGCCGAGGGCCGCCCGCAGACCTCCGCCGTGGACATCTACGGCGCCGGCATCCTGCTGTACGAGCTGGTCACCGGCCGCCCGCCGTTCGCCGGCAGCACGGCCCTGGAGGTGCTGCACCAGCACCTGAGCGCCGAGCCGCGCCGCCCCTCCACCGTCCCGGACCCGCTGTGGACGGTCATAGAACGCTGCCTGCGCAAGAACCCCGACGAACGGCCCAGCGCCGAGAACCTGGCGCGCGGCCTCCGGGTCGTCGCCGACGGCATCGGGGTGCACGCGAACGCCGCGCAGATCGCCGCCGCCGAGGGCGTGGGCGCGCTGCTGGCCCCCGACCCGGCCCCGACCGCCGTCCCGGGCGTGTCCGGCGCCGCCGACCCCACCCAGGTGCTGCCGCAGGGCTCGGCGGGGTCGTACGACCCCAACGCCGCGACCAGCTTCCTGCCGCACACCGGCGGCCCCGCCGGCGCCGCCGACCCCACCGCCGTACTGCCGAACACGGGCGCGGCCGACCCGACGGCGGTGCTGCCGAACACGGGTCCGCAGGGGCAGCAGCCCGAGCAGCCGCACCCCTGGCAGACCCAGCTGCGCGCCGCCCGCGACCGCAACGAGCAGACGCAGATCCAGTACCTGTCCCCGGAGGACGACCCGCTGCACCACCGGCCCCAGCGGCAGGTGGCCCGTCCTCAGCAGCAGCCGCGGCAGGCCCCGCAGGCCCGCCCGCAGCAGCCGCAGCCGCGCGGCCGGCAGCAGGGGTACCAGCAGGGGTACGGCTACGGGGCGCAGCAGCCCCAGCAGTACGCCCCGCCGCAGCAGCAGCCGCAGCGGTACGCGCCGCCCGCGCCGGAGCCGCAGCGGCCCGCCCGCGAGCCCCGGGCACCCCGGCAGCGCAGCGCCAACCCGATGAAGATCCCGGGGCTCGGCTGCCTGAAGGGCTGCCTGTTCACGATCGTCATCCTGGTCGTGGCGAGCTGGCTGATCTACGAGCTGACCCCGGTGCACACCTGGATCGGGCAGGGCCGGAGCTACTGGCACGAGGTGAGCCACTGGGCCGGCCAGGTGGGCAAATGGATGAAGCAGCTGGGCGGTTCCTCCGGCAGCGGCAACTGAGCGCCCGGACCGGGGCGACCCGGGGCGCGAACTCGCGGTAACCGCCCGCGAGTTTGAGGATTTGTCGACATCTGGCGGGTGATTTCCGTCTCCGCGGTGAAGGTTGGCTCGCCGGACGCGTAGTTTTATCGGCAACACGCGTCTGGTAGGAGCAGTCTTGGCACGGAAGATCGGCAGCCGGTACACCGCGAACCAGATCCTGGGGCGGGGCAGCGCCGGCACGGTGTGGCTGGGCGAGGGACCAGAAGGTCCCGTCGCCGTCAAGCTGCTGCGCGAGGACCTCGCCTCCGACCAGGAGCTCGTCGGGCGCTTCGTGCAGGAGCGCACCGCGCTGCTCGGCCTGGAGCACCCGCACATCGTCACCGTGCGCGACCTGGTGGTCGACGGCAACGACCTGGCCCTGGTCATGGACCTCGTACGCGGCACCGACCTGCGCACCCGGCTGGAGCGCGAGCGGCGGCTCGCCCCCGAGGCGGCCGTGGCGATCGTCGCCGACATCGCCGACGCGCTGGCCGCGGCCCACGCGGCCGGGGTCGTCCACCGGGACGTCAAACCCGAGAACGTGCTCCTCGACATGCAGGGCCCGCTGGGCCCCGGGGGCGCCCACCCCGCCCTGCTCACCGACTTCGGCGTGGCCAAGCTGATCGACACGCCGAAGCGCACGCGGGCGACGAAGATCATCGGTACGCCGGACTACCTCGCCCCCGAGATCGTCGAGGGCCTGCCGCCGCGCGCGTCCGTGGACATCTACGCCCTGGCGACGGTCCTGTACGAGCTGCTGGCGGGCTTCACCCCGTTCGGCGGGGGGCACCCCGGCGCGGTCCTGCGCCGGCACGTCACCGAGACCGTGGTACCCCTGCCCGGCATCCCGGAGGAGCTGTGGCAGCTGATCGTGCAGTGCCTGGCCAAGGCGCCTGCGTCCCGGCTGCGCGCCTCCGAGCTGGCGGCGCGGCTGCGCGAGCAGCTGCCGACGCTGGCCGGGATGCCGCCGCTGGACGTGGACGAACCGGAGCCCTTCGAGGGCGCGGCGGAGGAGGAACCGGGGCCGGCGGCTTTGCCGGGTGAGCCGGTACGACGGCGGGGCGCGGTGTCGCTGGTGCCGGGCACCAAGCCGGACTCCAACCGGGACACGCACACCTCGATGCGGGTGCCGGGGCCGGACGAGCTGGCGGGCGGCGCCCACGGCACGGCCCGCGCTCCTCGCGCCGCCGGTGCGCCCCGGCCGGGCTCGGCCCGGCACAAGGCCGCGGTGCGGCGGCGCCGGGTCACTCTGGGGGTGGCCGGGGTCGTCCTGGCCGCCGTCCTGGGCGTCGGCGCGTGGTTCGCCTCCTCCGGCGGCGACGACGACCCGACGCCGACCACCCACCCCACGTCGACCCCCTGACCCACCCAGGGGCTCCGCCTCTGTACCCCCGGTTTCCCTCTGTCTGGCGGGCGCTTAGCCCACCGCGGCTCGGCCGACGGACGGGCGTTTCCTGGCTTTGGGGAGGGAAGTGGGGGAGTGGTCGTCTGGGGGCCCGTCTGTGATGGTTCGGTCGGCCGGAGGGCTTCCCTCGGCTGCTGGGGAGGGGCGGCTTGGTCGGCTGAGGCGTGGCCTGGTCCCTCGCGGTTCGGGTGATCGGCTGGCTTCGGTGGGAGGGGCGGGGCCGCGGTCGGGCCGAGAGCGGCCCGAGATCGTCGACAGGATCCTGGGAAGGGGAGGGCAGTCTCGCTTGGCCCCGAGGCGCCCCAGATCGCCGCGGCGTGGCAGCCAGGGATTGTCCCGGTCGGCCGGGAGTGCCCCGGATCGCCGCGTACCCAGCGCGCGGTGGCCGAGTCTCGGTGCGGCTGTGCCGCCCAGACGGCCGGGACGGGTGGGCCGGGGGAAAGGCCGAGGCCGGGGGCCGGGGCCCCGGCAGGGTCTCGGTGCTCGGCGGAGCCGTTACGCTGGATGCGTGGCAGTCGTCGATGTATCCGAAGAGCTGAAGTCCCTCTCCTCGACCATGGAGTCGATCGAGGCCGTCCTGGACCTCGACAAGCTGAGGGCAGACATCGCCGTGCTCGAGGAGCAGGCGGCCGCGCCGTCCCTCTGGGACAACCCGGACGAGGCGCAGAAGATCACCAGCAAGCTCTCCCACCTCCAGGCCGAGGTCAGGAAGGCGGAGGCGCTGCGCGGCCGGATCGACGATCTCGCCGTCCTCTTCGAGATGGCCGAGGAGGAGGACGACCCGGACACCCGTGCCGAGGCCGAGTCCGAGCTGGCAGCGGTGAGGAAGGCGCTGGACGAGATGGAGGTCCGGACGCTGCTGTCCGGCGAGTACGACTCCCGTGAGGCGCTCGTCAACATCCGCGCCGAGGCCGGTGGCGTCGACGCCGCCGACTTCGCCGAGCGGCTCCAGCGCATGTACCTGCGCTGGGCCGAGCAGCGCGGCTACAAGACGGAGCTCATCGAGACGTCGTACGCCGAAGAGGCCGGCATCAAGTCGACCACCTTCGCCGTCCAGGCGCCGTACGCCTACGGCACCCTCTCCGTCGAGCAGGGCACCCACCGCCTCGTGCGCATCTCGCCCTTCGACAACCAGGGCCGCCGCCAGACGTCCTTCGCCGGTGTTGAGGTGCTGCCCGTCGTCGAGCAGTCCGACCACGTCGAGATCGACGAGTCCGACCTGCGCATCGACGTCTACCGGTCCTCCGGTCCCGGTGGCCAGGGCGTCAACACCACCGACTCCGCGGTCCGCATCACCCACCTGCCCACCGGCATCGTGGTCTCCTGCCAGAACGAGCGGTCGCAGATCCAGAACAAGGCCACCGCCATGAACGTCCTCCAGGCCAAGCTGCTGGAGCGGCGCCGGCAGGAGGAGCAGGCCAAGATGGACGCCCTCAAGGGCGACGGCGGCAACTCCTGGGGCAACCAGATGCGTTCGTACGTGCTGCACCCGTACCAGATGGTCAAGGACCTGCGCACCGAGTACGAGGTCGGCAACCCCGAGGCCGTCTTCAACGGCGAGATCGACGGCTTCCTGGAGGCCGGCATTCGCTGGCGCAAGCAGCAGGAGAAGTAACTTTGTCGACACGACAACTGCCGCCCGAGAGGCGGCAGTTGTCTTTTGTCTGGGTTTTACATCACACTCACAGGCTTCAACTCACCTCAAACGCCTCCCGATAGGACATTGCGCCCGCAACGGCCTTGACGTTGCTTTGAAAAATCGGAAGGGTGAAGTGCGGCATGCGTACTTCAGGGGCGCATGTGAACCGGGGGAATGAGTTGACGCGACTTCGTCACCGGCTGCCTCCCGTCGATCACGGCAACGCCCCATGCGCGCCTCATTGACGTAACAGCTACTGGGGGTAGCAACCATATGACGAAGAAGACGCGGATCCGGGTCGCGCGGATAGCCGCCAGCGCCGTGATCGCGGCCGGTGCGTCACTGACCGCGGCCGGCGCGGCCTCCGCCCTGGACCTCGGCGTCCAGGCGGGCCCGATCAGCCTGGGTGCGCACGTGAACGGCGAGGGCGACGACGGCGGCACCGACGGCGGTGACGGCGGCTGCGATCTCGGCATCTGCACCACCGGCGGGACCACGACCGGCGGTGACACCACCACGGGCGGCGACACCACGACCGGCGGTGACACGACCGGTGGCGACACCACCACGGGCGGCGACACCACGACCGGCGGTGACACGACTGGTGGCGACACCACGACCGGTGGCGACACCACGACCGGCGGAGACGTCACCATCGGCGGCGTCATCGGTGGCGGCGACACCACGACCGGTGGCGGCAACGGCAACGGCGGTGACAACGGCACCGACGGCGGCAACGGCAACGGTGGCGGCAACGGCAACGGTGGCGGCAACGGCACGGGTGGCACCACCACCGGTGGCGACAACGGCACCGGCGGTTCCGACACCACGGGCGGCGGCAACTCCGGCGGCTCGTCCAGCACGGGCGGCGGCGGCAACACCGGTGGCTCCGCCACCGGCGGCAACAACGACACCCCGCAGGGCGGCGGCAACGACAACGCCTCGCAGGAGGAGGGCTCCGCGACCCTCACCGACACCGGCTCCGACACCCAGGCCCAGGGCGGCGACAAGCAGCTCGCCGAGACCGGTGCCGGCCAGACCGCGTTCCTGCTCATCGGCGCCGCGACGATGATCGCCGGCGGCATCGGCTTCCGCGTCCTGCCGCGTCTGGTCAACGGCCGGGGCGGCGCGGCCGCGTAACCATACGGCCATCGCATGACCATACGGTCAGGGCGTAGCCGTACGGCCGTTGTGTAGTCGTACGGTCACGCAGCGCGTCAACCGCGCACACGGAAGGGCCCGGAGCTCCACGCTCCGGGCCCTGACGCGTCTCCGGGACCAGCTTTTGGGACTTTTCTTACACGCGCCGGTTCTCAAGCGGTCTGGTGCGCCAGCAGCGCCACCGCGGCGATCAGCACCGCCAGCAGGGCGATCAGCGCCATCGGGTTCACCCCGCCCAGGAAACCCTCTTGCTGCAGTCGCTCGCGGTTGGCGCGGCACACCGGGCACCGGCCCTCGCTCACGGGCGCCGCGCAGTTCGCGCACACCAACCGGTCGTACGTCATGCGCTCGCCCTCCTTGCACCGGCCATCACTCGTACAACGCTCACGGGAACGGGAACGTTCCCCCTCCACTCTGCCAGGTTCCTGCGGAGCTTGCGCGGGTCCTTGGAGAGCGGGGAGAGGGCAGCGGCCGGTACAAAAACGTACAAGCCTTACCCAACCTCGACCTGCGACTGCACTTGCACACCCGGGTCGCGTATGGTCACGCTCATCTACCCCCGGCGACCCGTGGTGCATCCGTGATCCGATTCGACAACGTCTCCAAGGTCTACCCCAAGCAGACCCGCCCCGCACTCAGGGATGTCTCCCTGGAAGTGGAGAAGGGCGAGTTCGTGTTCCTCGTGGGGTCCTCCGGCTCCGGAAAGTCCACCTTCCTGCGGCTGGTCCTCCGCGAGGAGCGGTGCAGCCACGGCCAGGTGCACGTACTGGGCAAGGACCTCGCTCGCCTCTCCAACTGGAAGGTGCCGCAGATGCGCCGCCAGCTGGGGACGGTGTTCCAGGACTTCCGGCTCCTGCCGAACAAGACCGTCGCGGAGAACGTGGCCTTCGCCCAGGAGGTCATCGGCAAGTCCCGCGGCGAGATCCGCAAGTCCGTGCCGCAGGTGCTCGATCTCGTCGGGCTCGGCGGCAAGGAGGACCGGATGCCCGGCGAGCTCTCCGGTGGTGAGCAGCAGCGCGTGGCCATCGCGCGGGCCTTCGTCAACCGGCCCAAGCTGCTGATCGCCGACGAGCCCACCGGCAACCTCGACCCGCAGACCTCCGTCGGCATCATGAAGCTGCTCGACCGCATCAACCGGACGGGCACCACGGTCATCATGGCGACGCACGATCAGAACATCGTGGACCAGATGCGCAAGCGCGTCATCGAGCTGGAGAAGGGCCGCCTCGTCCGCGACCAGGCCCGCGGCGTCTACGGCTACCAGCACTAAGCAAGTTCACGACGGAAAGGCTCGACAAGACGCCATGCGCGCCCAGTTCGTCCTGTCGGAGATCGGTGTCGGTCTCCGCCGCAATCTGACGATGACCTTCGCCGTCATCGTCTCCGTCGCCCTGTCCCTGGCGCTCTTCGGCGGCTCGCTGCTGATGAGCGACCAGGTGAGCACCATGAAGGGCTACTGGTACGACAAGGTCAACGTCTCGATCTTCCTGTGCAACAAGCACGACGCCGAATCGGACGTCAACTGCGCCAAGGGCGCCGTCACCGAGGACCAGAAGAAGCAGATCCTCTCGGACCTGCACAAGATGTCGGTCGTCGAGAAGGTCGCCTACGAGTCGCAGGACGAGGCGTACAAGCACTACAAGGAGCAGTTCGGCAACTCCCCGCTGGCCAGTTCGCTGACGCCGGACCAGATGCAGGAGTCGTACCGGATCAAGCTCAAGAACCCGCAGAAGTACCAGGTGATCGCCTCCGCCTTCAACGGGCGCGCCGGTGTGCAGTCCGTGCAGGACCAGAAGGGCATCCTGGACAACCTCTTCCAGCTGCTGAACCTGATGAACCGGGGCGCGCTCGGCGTGATGGCGATGATGCTGATCGTCGCGCTGCTGCTGATCGTCAACACCGTGCGCGTGTCGGCGTTCAGCCGCCGGCGCGAAACCGGGATCATGCGCCTGGTCGGTGCGTCGGGCTTCTACATCCAGGCGCCGTTCATCGCCGAGGCCGCGGTCGCCGGGCTCATCGGCGGCGGGCTCGCCTGTGTGGCCCTGGTGGTCGGCCGGTACTTCACGATCGACCACGGCATGGACCTCGCCCACAAGCTCACGCTGATCAATTTCGTCGGCTGGGACGCGGTGTTGACCAAGCTGCCGCTGATCCTCGCAACGAGCGTTCTGATGCCGTCACTTGCGGCTTTCTTCGCGCTGCGCAAGTACCTGAAGGTGTGACGCATGCCAAGAGGGCCGTACGGGCATCCGCCCGTACGGCCCTTCGCGTTGTCCTAGACTCACCGCCATGTCAGGCCGCGACCTGTTCTGTCCGCCCCGCCGCTTCCGCCGCGGGGCCGCCCTGACATTGGTCTTCGCCGGCGTCCTGGTCACCGGCGCCGCCACCGGCTCGTTCCCGGAACCCGACGCGACCGTGTCCGCACGCAAGGCCGTCGCCGGCCCGTCGCCCACGGCCGGCGGGCACGAGGACGTGCAGCGGGCCGCCGCCGAGGCGATGGCCGACGGCAAGTCCCCTATGGAGGCCGCCGAGCGGGCCGTCAGCCGCAGCGGGGACCGCTGGGGCGCGGTGTACTCGCAGGACGAGTACCAGGAGTTCCAGGAGGCCCTCGACGGCCGCTACACCGGCGTCGGCCTGTGGGCGCGGCGCGAGCGGGACGGCCGGATCGAGGTGACCCGGGTGCAGCCGGGCTCGCCGGCCGCCGACGCCGGAATCCGCAAGGGCGACCGGCTGCTCAGCGTCGACGGCAGCAAGGTCGACGGGCGGCCGGTCACCGAGGTGGTCTCCTTGCTGCGCGGCGACGCCGACGACGCGGCCGCGGGCACGCCCGTCACCCTGGGCCTGCAGCGCGGCACGCGCGCGTGGACCGAGACCTTGCACCGGGCCAGCCTGTCCACCGACTCCGTGACCGTGCGCCGGCTGCCCGGCGGGGTCACCGTCATCGGGATCGTCGCGTTCACCAAGGGCTCCTCGGGCGCCGTGCGCGCCGCTCTGCGGCAGGCCCCGGCCGACGACGGGATCGTCCTCGACCTGCGCGGCAACTCCGGCGGCCTGGTCACCGAGGCGGTGGGCACCGCCTCCGCATTCCTCGACGGCGGCCTGGTGGCCACCTACGACGTCAAGGGCGCCCAGCGCTCCCTGCACGCGGCCCCCGGCGGCGACACCGGGCGGCCCCTGGTCACCCTGGTCGACGGCGGCACCATGAGTGCGGCCGAGATGCTCACCGGAGCCCTGCAGGACCGGGGCCGCGCGGTGGTGATCGGCTCGCGCACCTTCGGCAAGGGTTCCATCCAGATGCCGACCCGGCTGCCCGACGGCTCGGTGGCCGAGCTGACCGTCGGCCACTACCGCACCCCCTCCGGCCACGCGGTCGACGGCCGGGGCATCACCCCGGACCTGGAGGCGGGCCCGGAGGCCCTGAGCCGGGCCGAGACGGTCCTCACCGGCCTGGGTGACCCCTCGTAGTCACGCGTAATCGGCTGTACTCCCACCCCCTGTGTGGTGCCAAAATGGTCGGCACTATGGCTAAGGAAAAAGGGCGCAAGCTGATCGCGCAGAACAAGAAGGCGCGGCACGACTACCACATCCTCGACACCTACGAGGCCGGTCTGGTCCTCATGGGCACCGAGGTGAAGTCGCTGCGCCAGGGCAGGGCCTCGCTGGTCGACGGCTTCGTGCAGCTGACCGACCACGAAGCGTGGCTGCACAACGTGCACGTCCCCGAGTACAGCCAGGGCACCTGGACCAACCACAGCGCGCGCCGCAAGCGCAAGCTGCTGCTGCACCGCGCGGAGATCGACAAGCTGGAGTCCAAGTCCCAGGAGACGGGGCACACGATCGTGCCCCTCGCCCTGTACTTCAAGGACGGCCGCGCCAAGATCGAGATCGCGCTGGCGAGGGGCAAGAAGGAGTACGACAAGCGCCAGACCCTGCGCGAGAAGCAGGACCGGCGCGAGGCGGACCGGGCGATGGCGGCGGCGCGGCGCAAGCAGCGCGGCTAGCCGGGAATGCACCGGCCGCCGGTCGCGTTGAATCAGGTACGACGGCCGGGTGACCGGCGGGAATACGGTGGCACGGGCGGGCGTTGTTCCCGTACGATGGCACCTGCACCTCACAGCGGGTGCGTGTGACCCTCCTCGGAGGGTTTGAAAAATCAACATGGGGATGATCGGTTTCGACAGCGGCTGTCGAAGCAGGGGAAGCGTGTCGAGGAAGCGGCCATGATCTCGTAAACCACAGGCCGAAAAAAATAATCGCCAACACCAAGCGCGATTCCTTCGCCCTCGCTGCCTAAGTAGCGACTTGCGAAGTGTCAGCCCGGGGCTGTTCCCGACCCGGATCCTGGCATCAGCTAGGGAACTAAACCTTGATCCCGGTCACGGGGTGAAGAGGGAAACCAAACAGTGACTGAGCCCGTCGGCGACTTGTTCGCGTGATCGCCGGGGCCGAGAAAAGCGAAGCGAACTGCACACGGAGAAGCCCTGATTCCGCACCGTTGGACGCGGGTTCGATTCCCGCCATCTCCACCAAACCCCTCCGGGGGTTACCCCATGTGGGCAAAGGCCCCGTCGCTCGAAGCGGCGGGGCCTTCGTCATGCCCGGGGCCGAGCGCGCACACCCCCTTGCCGGATTGGTCTGGACCTGCCACGCTGCCCGCGCCACCTCCCGCGTCCCGCAGGCCGCTCCCCTCCCGGAGGTTCGTATGCGCACCCGGTTCCGCCGCAGACTGCTCCTCGCCATCGGGCTGCTCGGCGCCCTGGTCGTCCCGCAGGCCCCCGCCGCCTCGGCCGCGGCCACCACCCCGATGCAGATCTACGGCGCCTGGCACTGCTCGAACGACGCCTGCGTCTGGGGCACCGTTCGCACGGTGAGCGAGTTCGACAGCCAGAACCACTGGCTGATCGACCGCGGCGACGGCCGGCCCTCGGTCAATCTCGTCGTCCTCAGCTTCGTCGAACCCCTCAAACTGCTGCACGGCACCACCGACGCCACCACCCTGAACGGCGTGCCCCGCGGTATGACCAAGGACATCGTCCAGTACTTCACCTCCCACGGGATCCGGGTGATGCTCTCCATCGGCGGAATCACCTACACCGACTCCTGGGACAGCGCGCTCGCCGAGAATCCGGCCCTCCTCGGCCGGCGGGCCGCCGCTGTGGCGAGCGACCTCGGCGTCGGCATCGAGATCGACTACGAGCAGAACACCGGCCCCGACCTGACCGGCCTGCAGTCCTTCATCGACGCCTACCGGGCCGCCCACCCGTACGACGCCTCCGGTGCCGACCCCGCCGCCCGCCTCACCATCGACGTCGCCGCCGGCGACCGCTGGCTGATCGACCTCGACCGCAAGGCGACCGGCGACTGGCTGCGCACCGACGCGCCGGTCCTCGACTACGCCAACGCGATGGTGCCCGCCCGCCAGCCCTCCACCGGCTCGGCCATCGCCAACTGGCAGGAACATGTGGACGGCAAACCGACCTACGCGCCCCCGATCCCGCCGCTCGCACCCGCCAAGTTCACCGGTGCCGTCTACATCAGCGACCAGAACAAGACCCTGCCCGAGTGCACGGACTTCGCGAACTCCCTGGAGAACTCGACCGGTTCGTTCGTCCGGTCGGTCGCCCCGAACGGCGCCGGCAGCACCTCCGGCATGCTCGGCCAGATGTTCTGGGCCGCCGAGCGTCCCTCCACCCGGGGCAGCGGCACCACCCCTCCGAACACCTGTGAGGGCGGCGTGGGCGCGGGCGCGACCGCGTACGGCATCCCGCTGCCGATGCCCGCGCTACGACAGAACTGATCCGTGCGCCGTCGCGCGCCGGGCTGAACCGGCCGTCGGAGCACACGAGTTGACGACCAGAGCGAGGGCGGCCGCGACGGCCGGAACGGCGAAGGCCGCGACGGCGGAGAGGTGCTCGGTCGCCCAGCCGCCCGTCGCCGAGCCGCAGGCGATGCCGGTGAGCAGCCCGGTCACCACCAGGCTCATGCCCTCGTTGAGGCGGTCGGCGGGGGTGCGCCGCTGCACCAGGCTCATCCCCGTCACCATGGTCGGCGCGGTCGCCATGCCCGCCACCAGCAGCGCCCCCGCCAGCACCCACAGTGAACCGGCGACCCCGGCGGCCACCCACGGCAGGGTCATCAGCGCGGCCATCGCGGCCAGGCAGTGCCCCAGCCGTACCCCCGTCGGCTTGCGGGCGCCGTACAGCAGACCGGCCACGCACGAGCCCGCCGCCTGAAGGGCGAGGATCGCACCCGCCGCCGCACGGTGGCCCTGCGCGTCGGCGTAGGCGATCGTGACGACCTCCATCGAGCCGAACACCGCCCCGGCCGCGGTGAAACAGGCCAGCAGCGGCGGGATGCCCGGGCTGCGCAGCGGCGAGGGCGCCTGGGAGCGGGCCCGCGGCGGCGGCTCGGTGGCCCGCTGGGCGGTGAACAGCAGCATGCCGGCGAGCAGCAGCACCGCGCCGGTGAGCGTGCCCGCCTCCGGGAAGAACGTGCCGGTGAGGAAGGACGCCAGCACCGGGCCGAGCATGAAGCACAGTTCGTCCGCGGCCTGTTCGAAGGAGTTCGCGGTGTGCAGCGCGGCCGGCTCGTCGCCCAGCAGATGCGCCCAGCGGGCGCGGGACAGGCCGCCGATGTTCGGGGTGGCCGCGGTGAGCGCGTAGGCGGCGAACAGGGTCCAGTCCGGGGCGCCGTAGCGCACGCAGAGCAGCAGGGCCAGGCTGCCGAGCGCGGAGACGAGCGTGGCCGGTACGGCGATCCGGGCCTGCCCGTGCCGGTCCACGAGCCGGGCGATCCAGGGCCCCGCCAGCGCGGTCGCCGCGAGACCGGTCGCGGTGACGGCACCGGCCAGGGCGTACGAGCCCCGCGAGCCGGCGATCATCACGACCGCGCTCACGCTGAACATGCCCATGGGCAGCCGGGCGAGGAGGTTGCCGGTGGTGAAGGCGCGGGTGCCGGGGAGCGAGAAGAGGCGGCGGTAGGTGCCGGTGGTCCTGGACATGACGGAAGGCATGGATTCACCCTCGCCCCGAGTGGATCACGGGGTCCAACACCTTCTCGGTGCCCATTCACGCACCTGCGTTGTAAGTTCACGGTCATGCCCGCCCCCGCCGACATAGACCCCCGTCTCCTGCGCGCCTTCGTCGCCGTGGCCGAGGAACTGCACTTCACCCGGGCCGCGGCCCGTCTGTACGTCGCCCAGCAGGCGCTCAGCCGGGACGTACGGCGGCTGGAGCGGGAGCTGGGCGCCGAGCTGTTCGTGCGGACGACCCGGCAGGTGACGATGACCGCGGACGGCGAGCGGCTGCTGCCGCACGCCCGGCGGGTCCTCGCCGCCCAGGACGATCTGCTCGCCGCCTTCGCCCCCGGCCGGTCCCGGCCGCTGCTGGTGGACCTCAACTCCCCGGGCCTGGTCACCGGCCGCCGTGTGCTGCACCGGGCCCGTGAACTCGCCCCGGACTGCGAGCTGATGGCCCGCTACGAGAGCGGGCTGACCGGGGCCGCCGCCGAGCTGCTGGTCGGCCGGCTGGACGCCTCCTTCGGCCGTTTCGCCGGCCTGGACCCGGCGCTGCGGTCCGGTCTGGAGCAGCAGCCGGTGCGTCTTGAGCCGATGGCCGTCGTCCTGCCCGAGGACCATCCGCTGGCCGCCCGCGCCGAGGTGCCGCTGGCCGCGCTGGCCGGCGAGACCGTGTACGCCGGCGCCGGCAACCCGCGCACCCTGGAGTGGACCGACCTGGCGAGCCGGCTCTTCGAGGGGCGCGGCATCCGGCTCGCCGCACCCCTGCCGCTGGCCGTCGGGGACGAGGAGTTCGAGCGGATCATGGCCAAGAACCGGCATCCGGTCCTGGCCGTGGTCGACTTTCCGGCCATGCCCCGCACCGTCCGCCGCCCGCTCGTCGATCCCGTCCCGCTGTCGCCGGTCTCCCTGGTCTGGCGCAAGGGGCTGGTCCACCCCGGACTGGACGCGCTGCGCCGGGCGGCGGAGGAGCTCGCGGCGGCGCAAGGCTGGCTGCGACGGCCGGCCGGGGGATGGGTTCCGGCCGTCGACGCCGCCGTCATGCAGCCCTGAGCGGCCCCTCACCGGCCGCCCCCGCGCCGAGTGAGAGCAACGTTCCCTTCCGGTCACCCACAGCCACAGGCAGGAAACGCGCCCTCCCTACCTTCGGGCTGAGCCGGTCGATGGCAGGTCGACGGCGGACCGAGCAGCCGGAGCTCCGTGGAGGCGTGATGACAGCCCCAGCCCCAACAGCCCCAACCCGTCGCAGTGGCCGCTGGATCGAACGCTGGGACCCGGAGGACGAGGGATTCTGGAAGGCGACCGGCGAGCGGATCGCCAACCGGAACCTGTGGTTCTCGGTCCTCTCGGAGCACATCGGCTTCTCGATCTGGACCCTGTGGTCCGTCCTCGTCCTGTTCATGGGCCCCGAGTACGGCCTCACGCCCGCCGACAAGTTCCTGCTGACCTCGATGGTCACCCTCGTCGGCGCGGTCGTGCGCGTCCCCTACACCTTCGCCGTGGCCGTCTTCGGCGGCCGCAACTGGACGATCATCTCGGCGAGCCTGCTGCTCATCCCGACGATCGCGGCCTTCGCCGTCATGGAACCGGGCACGTCCTTCACGACGTTCCTCGTCGTCGGCCTGCTGGCCGGCATCGGCGGCGGCAACTTCGCCTCCTCCATGACCAACATCAACGCCTTCTTCCCGCTGAAGAAGAAGGGCTGGGCGCTCGGTCTGAACGCGGGCGGCGGCAACATCGGCGTGCCCGTCATCCAGCTCGTCGCCCTCGCGGTCATCGGCGCGAGCGGCGGCCCGCGGATGCTGCTGGGCATCTACATCCCGCTGATCGTCGTGGCCGCGGTGCTGGCCGCCCTCTTCATGGACAACCTGGCCTCCGTGAAGAACGACACCGGCGCGGCCAAGGACGCCGCGAAGGACGCCCACACCTGGATCATGTCCTTCCTCTACGTCGGCACCTTCGGCTCCTTCATCGGCTACAGCTTCGCCTTCGGCCAGGTCCTGACGATCCAGTTCGGCCGCACCCCGCTCCAGGCGGCGTACCTGACCTTCATCGGCCCGCTGCTCGGCTCCCTGATCCGCCCCGTCGGCGGCCGGCTCGCCGACCGGTTCGGCGGCGCCCGGATCACCCTGTGGAACTACGTCGCCATGGCCGCCGCCACGGCCGTGCTGATCGCCGCGAGCCTGCAGAAGTCGCTGCCGCTGTTCGTGTCCGTCTTCGTCGTCCTGTTCGTGCTCAGCGGGCTCGGCAACGGCTCGACGTACAAGATGATCCCCGGCATCTTCCAGGCGAAGGCCCTGGCGAAGGGCCTGGAGGGGGAGGCCGCGGCGGCTTACGGCCGTCGGCTGTCCGGCGCCTCCATGGGCCTGATCGGCGCGGTCGGCGCGCTCGGCGGAGTCGGTATCAACCTCGCCTTCCGCCAGTCCTTCCTGTCCTACGGCAGCGGCACCGGAGCGTTCGTCGCCTTCCTCGCCTTCTACGGGCTCTGCTTCGCGGTGACGTGGGTCGTATACCTTCGCCGCCCGGCGCGACAGGCCGTGACGGTGGCGGCTTCGGAGACAAAGGCGCAGCTCAGCTACGCCGAAGTGTGACGTAACACCGGCGCAATCAAGCCGAACCGAGCCTGTCACGCGCCGTTGACAGGCTCGATTCGCGCGCCGGCCAGCTAGGAGAGCCCATGTACGAAGAGCAGCAACCCGGAGCCGTCGAGCACGGTCCGCTCGCGGGATTCACCGTGGGCGTCACCGCCGCGCGCCGGGCCGACGAGCTGGGCGCCCTGCTCCAGCGGCGCGGTGCCGCCGTCCTGCACGCACCGGCCCTGCGCATCGTGCCGCTCGCCGACGACGGCGAACTCCTCGCCGCGACGAAGGAGATCATCGACCAGGTGCCCGACGTGGTCGTGGCCACCACGGCGATCGGCTTCAGGGGCTGGGTGGAGGCCGCCGACGGCTGGGGCCTCGGCGAGCAGCTGCTCGGCCGGCTGCGCGGCGCCGAACTCCTGGCCCGGGGCCCGAAGGTCAAGGGCGCGATCCGCGCGGCGGGCCTGACGGAGGAGTGGTCCCCGTCCTCGGAATCCCTGGCCGAAGTCCTGGACCGCCTGCTGGAGGAGGGGGTCGACGGCCGCCGTATCGCCGTACAGCTGCACGGCGAACCGCTCCCGGGCTTCGTGGAGTCCCTGCGGGCCGGCGGAGCGGAGGTGGTCCCGGTCCCGGTGTACCGCTGGATGCCCCCGGAGGACGTCACCCCGCTGGACCGCCTGCTGGACGCGACGGTCTGCCGCTCCCTGGACTCCCTCACCTTCACCAGCGCCCCCGCGGCCGCCTCGCTGCTCTCCCGGGCGGAGGAGCGGGGCCTGCTCACCGACCTGCTGTCAGCCCTCGCCCACGACGTCCTCCCGGCCTGCGTGGGCCCGGTCACGGCGCTCCCCCTCCAGGCCCACGGCGTGGACACGATCCAGCCGGAACGCTTCCGCCTCGGCCCCCTGGTCCAACTCCTGTGCCAGGAACTGCCGGCGCGCGCCCGCGCGTTGCCGATCGCCGGCCACCGGGTGGAGATCCGCGGCCACGCGGTCCTCGTCGACGGCGCCCTCAAGCCGGTCCCCCCGGCGGGCATGTCCCTGCTCCGGGCCCTGTCCCGCCGCCCCGGCTGGGTGGTGCCCCGCGCCGACCTCCTGCGCGCCCTGCCGGGCGCGGGCCGCGACGAGCACGCCGTGGAGACGGCGATGGCGAGACTCCGCACGGCCCTCGGCTCCCCCAAGCTGATCCAGACGGTGGTCAAGCGCGGCTACCGCCTGGCCCTGGACCCGGCGACGGACGCGAAGTACGCGGACGCGTAGGCGACTTGAGCACAGGCGCCGGCGCCGTAAATGGGATGCGCGTCGCCCCGGCCGTTGGCACGCTGCACCGGTGAACCGTGAACAGATGTCCCGGATCGCCCATCGCGGCCACCCGATCAAGTCCCCGCTCGGCGACGACTCGGTGCGGCGGCTGCTGGAGCGCGGCCTTGCTAGGGGCGACGAGCGGGTGCTCGACCTCGGTTGCGGCCCGGGGGAATGGCTTCTGCGCGCCCTGGCGCTGCGGCCGGGCGCGCGTGCCGAGGGTGTGGACGTATCCGAGGACGCCCTGTCCCGGGCCTCCGCCGCGGCGGGTGACCTCGGCGTCCGGGACCGGCTCGTCCTCCACCACCGAAAGGCCGAGGAGTTCGTGTCGGCGGAGCCGTTCGACGTGATCCTCAGCTTCGGGGCCGCGCACGCCTTCGGCGGTCTGCTCCCCACGCTCGCCGCGGCCCGCAGCCACCTCGCTCCCGGCGGCCGGGTCCTGATCGGCGACGGGTTCTGGGAACGGCCCCCCTCGCGGGAGGCCGTCGAGATGCTCGGTGACTTCGCCGACCTGGCGACCACCGTGGACCGTGTCGTCGCCGCCGGCTGGACTCCCGTCGAGGGTCACATCAGCACGCGCCAGGAGCTGGACGACTACGAATGGGCCTGCTGGGGTGCGCTGGCCGCATGGGCCCTGGACCACCCGGACGATCCGGACAGCGCTCAGGTGCTCGAGACCGCCACGGCCCGCCGCACCGAGTGGCTGCGCGTCTACCGGGACTCCTTCGGCTTCCTGTCCCTGGTCCTGCGCCGGACCCCCGGCTCCGCCTGAACCAGGGGTACGAGGGGTTCCGGCCGGGCGTCCGGGCGGGCACTGTGAGGAGGAGAGGCCCACAGAGAAGAGCCCCCACGCTTCCTGCCTAGGCGGTGACAGGCACATGGCACTGGGTACGGTCACACCCCCGTACGAGCCGCGGTTCGACGCCGGACGGATCTGTCTCGATCTCCTCGCGACCACGCATCCGGCCGAACGGCTGGACGGCGTGGGGGCGTTGTGCGCGTGGATCGGCGGGGTGGGGCTCGTGCCGGAGGGGACGGCGCTCGGTCATGCCGACGCCTCCTGGCTCGTGGGGTTCCGGGAACTGCGTCCGCACATAGGGACGTTGGTGCGCGCCCCGCACCCGCCGGGCGCGCCGCCGTACGAGAGCGCGCTCCGGCGGGTCAACGAGTTGGCCCGTGCCGCGACCCCCGTCCCGCGTGCCGTACACGGTGAGGACGGCGTGCTCACACGGGAGTTGGCCGACCCGCCTGCCTGCGCCGGACTGCTCGCGCTCGTCGCGCGGGACGCCGTGGAACTGCTCACCGACCCCGTCGCGCGGGCGGCCGTCCGGGAGTGCGAGGGTGACAACTGCCCGCTCGTGTACCTGGACACCTCCCGGGGGCGGCGCCGGCGGTGGTGTTCCAGTGAGGTCTGCGGGAACCGGGAGCGGGTGGCCCGGCACCGGCGGCGGGCCGCGGTCGCACGGGCGTGATTTCCGTAACACCAGGTTTGGTTGGGCCGTACACGGGGATCCCGCGTTCCTCCCAGCGCCGTGTCTGAAATGTGAAGATCACGTGGTGGGATTGTGGTCGCATGTCCCGCTCGTCACGTCACCCCGGAGAAAACTGTCACTTCCGTTTGAACACCGTGCCGCCTCCTTCCGTACGGGTGGGCGAGCGACCGACTGGGGGAACCCCCGGACACCGGAGGTGGGCGTGCGCAAGGATGCGGCCGTGGCCAATGAACGTGGATCGAGGGCCCGACATCGCATGTCCTCACAGCCCTCGGAACCGGATGAGGAGCTGATGCGTGCGCTGTATCGAGAGCACGCCGGACCCCTGCTCGCGTATGTCCTGCGGCTGGTCGCCGGCGATCGGCAGCGCGCCGAGGACGTCGTACAGGAAACGCTCATCCGTGCCTGGAAGAACGCCGGTCAGCTCAATCGGGCGACCGGTTCGGTACGCCCCTGGCTGGTGACGGTCGCGCGCCGCATCGTCATCGACGGCCACCGCAGCCGGCAGGCCCGGCCGCAGGAGGTCGATCCGTCGCCGCTGGAGGTCATCCCCGCGGAGGACGAGATCGACAAGGCGCTGTGGCTGATGACGCTGTCGGACGCGCTCGACGACCTGACCCCGGCCCACCGGGAGGTGCTCGTCGAGACGTACTTCAAGGGGCGTACGGTCAATGAGGCGGCCGAGACGCTGGGGATACCCAGCGGCACGGTGCGCTCTCGGGTGTTCTATGCCCTGCGATCGATGAAGCTGGCACTGGAGGAGCGGGGGGTGACGGCGTGATGAGCAGTGGTTACGGGGGAATGCAGGGATTCGGTGCGGGTGGTCCGGGTATGTCTGGGCCCATGAGCCCCCAATCGGGATCTTCGGTGCCGAGCGAGCACGAGACCGTCGGCGCCTACGCCCTCGGGATTCTCGACGACGCCGAGGCAACCGCTTTCGAAGCGCACCTCGCCGGCTGCGAGTGGTGTGCCCAGCAGCTGGACGAGCTGGCCGGGATGGAGCCGATGCTGGCCGCGCTCGCGGACCTGCCGGGCTCCGGCAGCACCCCCGCGATCGGCGAGTCGCTGTCCGCCAGGCCCAGCCCGCGGATCGTGGAGAAGCTGGTCGACGAGGTCGCGGAGAAGCGCGCCCAGAAGCGCCGGCGCAGCTTCTACATGATCGCGGCGGCGGCCGCGCTGATCATCGCCGGGCCCCTCGCGGCGGTGGCGGTCAACGGCGGCTCGGACGGCGGCGGACAGGTCCAGGCGTCCAGCGCCCAGACCACCTTCGCCTCCCTGCCCGAGAAGAAGTCGGCCACGGACCCGTCGTCCCAGGTCAGCGCGACCGTCGGGATGGCGCAGAAGGACTGGGGCACCCAGGCGGTCCTGGAGCTGAAGAACGTCAAGGGCCCGCTGAAGTGCTCCCTGGTGCTCGTCGCGAAGAACGGGCAGCGGGTGACCATGTCCTCCTGGTCCGTGCCGGACTGGGGCTACGGCATCCCGAACGGGACGACGCCGGAGTCCAAGAAACCGCTCTACATCGGCGGCGCGGCGGCCTTCAAGCCCAACGAGATCGACCACTTCGAGGTCGTGACCTTCCAGGGGAAGAAGCTGGTGCAAGTCGACGCGTAGCGGCTGCGGCGGACCCGGCCGGGGGTGGTGCGGTGCGCGAGGGGTGCCGCCTTCTGGGGCTGCGCCCCCAGACCCCCCCGCCGGGTCCCGGCGTGTTCCGGACGAGTGCCGGCCGCCCGCCCATGGGCCTGTCGCGCAGTTCCCCGCGCCCCTGAGCTGCCGTCCCGTAGCTTTGACGGCCCCCCTTCGCGTACGGTTGACGGCTGCCCAGCACGTCAGAAGGGGGCCCGGTGGCCGCTCAGGTTCAGCAGTCCGCGGTCGGCTCGGTACACGACGCACACGACTCCGTCCGCGACCGAGAGATCAGCGTCGAACAGGAACACCTGGACCGGGTGTACCGGCGGCTCGAGGAGAAGATCCACGAGGCCGAGTTCCTGATGCACGACGCGGCCAAGCGCGGCCAGGTCGGCACCCCGGGCGCGCTGGCCGAGCGGGACGCCCAGGTCTTCCGGGCCGGCATCCACCTGAACCGGCTCAACAACGAGTTCGAGGACTTCCTGTTCGGGCGGATCGACCTGCTGCTCGGCAAGGACGGGAAGAAGGGGCCCGACGGGGCCTACACGGCGGTCGAGCCCGCCGAGGGCGCCGTACGCGACGACAACACCGCCGACATCGCCGAGACCCTGCACATCGGGCGCATCGGCGTGCTCGACGAGGACTACGCGCCGCTGGTCATCGACTGGCGGGCGCCGGCCGCCGCCCCCTTCTACCGGGCCACTCCGGTGGATCCCGGAAGGGTCGTACGGCGCCGGGTGATCCGGTCCAAGGGGCGCCGCGTGCTCGGCGTCGAGGACGATCTGATGCGGCCCGAGCTGACCGCCCGCCTCGACGGCCGCGAGCTGCCCGTGATCGGCGACGGCGCCCTCATGGCCGCCCTCGGCCAGGCCCGCAGCCACACCATGCGGGATATCGTCTCCTCCATCCAGGCCGAGCAGGACCTGGTCATCCGCGCCCCCGCCGCCTCGATCACGTATGTCGAGGGCGGCCCGGGCACCGGCAAGACCGCCGTCGCCCTGCACCGCGCCGCCTACCTGCTCTACCAGGACAGACGCCGGTACGCGGGCGGCATCCTGATCGTCTCCCCGACCCCGCTGCTCGTGGCCTACACCGAGGGTGTGCTGCCCTCGCTCGGCGAGGAGGGCCAGGTCGCGATCCGCGCGATCGGCTCGCTCGTCGACGGCGCCGAGGCCACGCTGTACGACTCCCCGTCCGTGGCCCGCGCCAAGGGCTCGTACCGGATGCTGAAGGTGCTGCGGAAGGCAGCCCGGGGCGCCCTGGAACTGGGACCGGCGGGCACCGGCGCCATGGGGCAGCCCGCCCTGGACGACGACACCCGCGACACCGACGACAGCGAGCGGCGGTCCTTCGACGGTCCGCCCACCCGGCTCCGCGTGGTCGCCTTCGGGCGCCGCATCGAGCTGGAGGAGGCGGAGCTGGACCGCGTGCGCCGCACCGCCCTCGGCGGCACCGCGCCGGTCAACCTGCTGCGCCCGCGCGCCCGCAAGCTGCTGCTGGACGCCCTGTGGGCCAAGTCCGGGGCGGCCACCCGGCACACCGACCCGGAGCTGGCCGCCGAGCTGCGCTCCTCCTTCGACGAGGACGTCACGTCCGAGGACTCCTTCCTCGCCTTCCTCGACGCCTGGTGGCCCGAGCTGACCCCGAAGGCCGTGCTCGCCGCCATGGCCGACGAGAGGCGGCTCGGCCGCTGGGCGCGCCGGATCCTCAACCCCGGCGAGGTCCGCAGGGTCGCCCGCTCGCTGAAGCGGGACGGGCACTCCGTGCACGACATCGCCATGCTGGACGAACTCCAGGCGATCCTCGGGGCCCCGGCCCGGCCGCGCAAGAAGCGCGAGCTCGACCCGCTGGACCAGCTCACCGGGCTGGAGGAGCTGATGCCGGTGCGCGAGGAGTCGCAGCGGGAGCGGGCCGAGCGCCTCGCGCAGGAGCGCACCGAGTACGCGCACGTCATCGTCGACGAGGCGCAGGACCTCACTCCGATGCAGTGGCGCATGGTCGGCCGCCGCGGCCGGCACGCCACCTGGACCGTGGTCGGCGATCCGGCCCAGTCCTCCTGGTCCGACCCGGACGAGGCGGCCGAGGCCCGCGACGAGGCCCTCGGCACCCGGCCCCGGCGCCGCTTCCAGCTCACCGTGAACTACCGCAACCCGGCGGAGATCGCCGAGCTGGCCGCCAAGGTGCTCGCGCTCGCCATGCCCGGCTCCGAGGCGCCCAGCGCGGTCCGGTCCACCGGCGTCGAGCCGCGCTTCACGGTCGTCGGGAAGTCGTTGGCGGACACCGTGCGGTCCGAGGCCCAGCGGCTGCTGGACCGGGTGGACGGCACGGTCGGCGTGGTCGTCGCCATGAACCGGCGCGAGGAGGCCCGGCGCTGGCTGGCCGGGCTCGGCGACCGGGTCGTCGCGCTCGGCAGCCTGGAGGCCAAGGGCCTGGAGTACGACGCGACGGTGGTCGTCTCGCCGGCGGAGATCGCCGACGAGTCGCCGGCCGGGCTGCGCGTGCTCTACGTGGCGCTGACCCGGGCCACCCAGCAGCTGACGGTGGTGTCGGGGGAGCGGGACGAGCCGGACGCGGCCGGGGTGCCGGATCTGCTGCGGGACTGAGTTTCCTGTGAACCTCCCGTACGGGAATGGCCCCGGGGCGTCGGTTTGTTAGCCTTGATGTGGCACCGGCCCGATCCAAGCCCCCGGGCCCAACCTTTGTCCCTGCGAGGGACCACTTGCCGCGAGGCGAGCATGGCGGGTCGGTGTCATGAGCGTGAGGGAGACCCACATCACGGACGTGATGTGGGTCTCTTTCTTTGTGCGGTGCACCCCTTTTCCCGCCTGATCGTTTCTCGTATGGTGGAAATGGTTTTCCGAAACAGTGCATCAACCAGGCACCGCTCATGAACACAACGTCCGCAATCCAGGGCGACTACCGCGTACTCCGCGGTAGGTGCGACGATCGGACGGCACAACTCGCGACACGGTGAAAGCAGAGGAAGTCGGCCATGGCAACGGCGCCCAGCGTCTCCTACTCGATGACCATCCGGCTGGAGGTGCCCGCGAGCGGAACCGCCGTCTCGCAGCTCACCACCGCCGTGGAGTCCTCCGGAGGCTCGGTCACCGGCCTCGACGTCACCGCGTCCGGCCACGAGAAGCTCCGCATCGACGTCACCATCGCGGCCACCTCCACCGCGCACGCCGAGGAGATCGTCGAGAAGCTGCGCGGCATCGAGGGCGTCACCCTCGGCAAGGTCTCGGACCGTACGTTCCTGATGCACCTCGGCGGCAAGATCGAGATGGCGTCGAAGCACCCCATCCGCAACCGTGACGACCTCTCCATGGTCTACACGCCGGGTGTGGCCCGCGTCTGCATGGCGATCGCCGAGAACCCCGAGGACGCCCGCCGCCTCACCATCAAGCGCAACTCCGTTGCGGTCGTGACGGACGGCTCCGCCGTACTGGGCCTCGGCAACATCGGCCCCAAGGCCGCGCTGCCCGTCATGGAGGGCAAGGCGGCCCTCTTCAAGCGCTTCGCCGGCATCGACGCCTGGCCGATCTGCCTGGACACCCAGGACAGCGACGCGATCGTGGAGATCGTCAAGGCGATCGCGCCCGGGTTCGCCGGCATCAACCTGGAGGACATCTCCGCGCCGCGCTGCTTCGAGATCGAGGCCCGGCTGCGCGAGGCCCTCGACATCCCCGTCTTCCACGACGACCAGCACGGCACCGCGATCGTCGTCCTCGCCGCCCTGACCAACGCACTTCGCGTCACGGACAAGGCGATCGAGAACATCCGGGTCGTGATGTCCGGCGCCGGCGCGGCCGGTACGGCCATCCTCAAACTGCTGCTCGCCGCGGGCGTGAAGAACGCCGTCGTCGCCGACATCCACGGTGTCGTCCACTCCGGCCGCGAGGACCTGGTGAACGCCCCGGCCGACTCCCCGCTGCGCTGGATCGCCGACAACACCAACCCCGAGGGCCTCACCGGCACCCTCAAGGAGGCCGTGCGCGGCGCCGACGTGTTCATCGGCGTCTCCGCCCCGAACGTGCTCGACGGCGACGACGTGGCCGCCATGGCCGACGGCGCGATCGTGTTCGCGCTCGCGAATCCCGACCCCGAGGTGGACCCCGCAATCGCCCGCCAGACGGCGGCCGTTGTGGCCACCGGCCGCTCCGACTTCCCGAACCAGATCAACAACGTGCTGGTCTTCCCGGGCGTCTTCCGCGGCCTGCTGGACGCCCAGTCCCGCACCGTCAACACCGAGATGATGCTGGCCGCCGCGAAGGCCCTCGCCGACGTGGTCAGTCAGGACGAGCTGAACCCGAACTACATCATCCCGAGCGTCTTCAACGACAAGGTCGCGGGCGCCGTCGCCGGCGCCGTCCGCGAGGCCGCGAAGGCGGCGGGCGCGACGGCCTAGCCCCCTCCTCGCCGCTCCGCCGGGTGACGGCGGTGCGGCGGCCGGGCGACGTCCCGGTGACGCCGTGCCGTACTGTGCAGGGGCTGTGAGGATCACCACGGCGGCCCCCGCATCGGCGCGTCGTGGAACCAGCCGATGCCGGGCGCCCTCTAGGGTGACGCCGAGCGGGCGCTTTTCGTGTGACTCCCCAGGGTGTTCTCACGACTCCTACGGGTGCCGGATTGGCTTTACCGCCGCAGGTAGGGGCAGGATGCGTCCCTGGGCGCGAGCGCATCGGCATCGCAGTGCCTCGGGCGGGTCCGCCGCGTGGCACACCCCAACGGCAAGAAAAACACGGGAGTAACAACATGAACCGCAGTGAGCTGGTGGCCGCGCTGGCCGACCGCGCCGAGGTGACCCGCAAGGACGCCGACGCCGTGCTGGCCGCGTTCGCCGAGACCGTCGGCGAGATCGTCGCCAAGGGCGACGAGAAGGTCACCATCCCCGGCTTCCTGACCTTCGAGCGCACCCACCGTGCCGCTCGCACCGCGCGCAACCCGCAGACCGGCGAGCCGATCAACATCCCCGCCGGCTACAGCGTGAAGGTCACCGCGGGCAGCAAGCTGAAGGAAGCCGCCAAGGGCAATTGACCTTGTCGTTCGTACGTCACGGGACGACGTGCGGTGCGTTCTGACGCGCGATGACGTCACGACGCACGACGACGCCAAAGGGGCGGCCCTCCTTCACCGGAGGGCCGCCCCTTCGTCGTACGGCGCGGGAACCCGTCAGCCGAGCGCCTTGCCCGGCAGCTCGACCTTCGCGCCCAGTTCCACGAGCTTCTCCATGAAGTTCTCGTAGCCGCGGTTGATCAGGTCGATGCCGTGGACGCGGGACGTGCCTTCGGCCGCCAGGGCCGCGATCAGGTACGAGAACCCGCCGCGCAGGTCGGGGATGACCAGGTCGGCGCCCTGGAGCCGGGTGGGGCCCGAGACGACCGCGGAGTGCAGGAAGTTGCGCTGGCCGAAGCGGCAGTCGGAGCCGCCCAGGCACTCGCGGTAGAGCTGGATGTGCGCGCCCATCTGGTTCAGCGCGGACGTGAAGCCCAGCCGGGACTCGTACACCGTCTCGTGGATGATGGACAGGCCCGTGGCCTGGGTCAGCGCGACCACCAGCGGCTGCTGCCAGTCGGTCTGGAAACCGGGGTGGACGTCCGTCTCCAGTGCGATGGACTTCAACTGGCCACCGGGGTGCCAGAAACGGATGCCCTCGTCGTCGATCTCGAAGGCGCCGCCCACCTTCCGGTAGGTGTTCAGGAACGTCATCATCGAGCGCTGCTGGGCGCCGCGGACGTAGATGTTGCCGTTGGTCGCGAGCGCGGCGGACGCCCAGGACGCGGCCTCCAGGCGGTCCGGGAGGGCGCGGTGGGCGTAGCCGCCGAGCTTGTCCACACCGGTGATGCGGATGGTGCGGTCGGTGTCCATCGCGATGATCGCGCCCATCTTCTGCAGCACGCAGATGAGGTCCTCGATCTCCGGCTCGACGGCCGCGTTGGACAACTCCGTTACGCCCTCGGCGAGTACGGCCGACAGCAGCACCTGCTCGGTCGCGCCGACGGACGGGTACGGCAGCCGGATCTTCGTGCCCCGCAGGCCCTTCGGGGCCTCCAGGTACTGCCCGTCCGCGCGCTTTTCGATGACCGCGCCGAACTGCCGCAGCACGTCGAAGTGGAAGTCGATGGGCCGGCCGCCGATGTCACAGCCGCCGAGGCCGGGGATGAACGCGTGGCCGAGGCGGTGCAGCAGCGGGCCGCAGAAGAGGATCGGGATACGGCTGGAGCCCGCGTGGGCATCGATGTCAGCCACGTTGGCGCTCTCGACGTGCGTCGGGTCGAGCACCAGCTCCCCGGGTTCCTCGCCCGGCCGGACCGTCACGCCGTGCAGCTGCAGCAGGCCGCGGACGACCCGCACGTCACGGATGTCGGGAACGTTGCGCAGGCGGCTCGGCGCGCTGCCCAGGAGGGCGGCGACCATGGCCTTCGGTACGAGGTTCTTCGCACCGCGGACACGGATCTCGCCCTCCAGCGGGGTTCCGCCGTGGACAAGCAGGACATCGTCGTTGACGGTCATGTATCTCGCGTTCCGATGAGTTGGGCAGGGGCCGGCCGATCACTGTGCGCGGGGGCCGGGAAGACAGGGTAATCGCCGATCACCCCCCGTTCGTAAGCCCAAGGACCGCCCAGTCGCGTCATAGCTGTGTCACAACACGAACCGTGCGCTATCGGGCACATGGGGTCACCGGCTCCGGGCGTGCGCCCGGGGCGCTTCCGTGCACCCTGAGCTGCGTTCACTCCCGCACCCCGATTGGCTCCCCACCGAAGGGGAAGATGCGGGATCATGTCTGGCATGACCGAGGTGTCCTCGCTCACAGGGCGGCTGCTCGTGGCCACTCCCGCCCTGGCGGACCCGAACTTCGACCGCGCTGTGGTGCTCCTTCTCGACCACGACGAGGAGGGCTCCCTCGGTGTCGTCCTCAACCGCCCCACCCCGGTGGACGTGAGCGACATCCTGGAAGGCTGGGCCGATCTGACCGGCGAGCCCGGGGTGGTCTTCCAGGGCGGGCCCGTCTCGCTGGATTCGGCGCTCGGTGTCGCGGTCATCCCGGGCGGCGCGAACGGCGACCTCGCCCCGCTGGGCTGGCGCCGGGTGCACGGGGCGATCGGCCTGGTCGACCTGGAGGCCCCGCCGGAGCTGCTCGCCTCGGCCCTCGGGTCCCTGAGGATCTTCGCCGGATACGCCGGATGGGGCCCCGGTCAGCTGGAGGACGAGCTGGTCGAGGGCGCCTGGTACGTGGTCGAGTCGGAGCCCGGGGACGTCTCCTCACCGGCCCCGGAGCGGCTGTGGCGCGAGGTGCTGCGCCGCCAGCGCAACGAGCTGGCGATGGTGGCCACGTATCCGGACGACCCTTCGCTCAACTGATACCTGTGCACTTCAGTACCCTGGGCGGTATGAGCACTCTTGAGCCCGAGCGCGGGACTGGTACGGGGACCCTCGTAGAGCCGACGCCACAGGTGTCCCACGGCGACGGTGACCACGAGCGCTTCGCCCACTACGTCCAGAAGGACAAGATCATGGCGAGCGCCCTCGACGGCACCCCCGTCGTGGCGCTGTGCGGCAAGGTCTGGGTGCCGGGCCGCGACCCGAAGAAGTACCCCGTTTGCCCCATGTGCAAGGAGATCTACGAATCCATGGGCAGCGGCGGCGACGACAAGGGCGGCGACAAGTAGGCGTCCGTCCGGGTTCGTGAGGTCCCCCGGCGCGTGTGCGGTGCGCGCGTGCCGGGGGCTTTCGCGTTCTCTGGCCAGGAGTGGTCGAGACCTGTAGCCTCCGTCGGAGTTGTGCATGGCGGAACGGTCGTTGCACTCAGTGCAACGCAGGCGCGGAGGTGCGACGGCGACATGAGCGACACACTCTTCCCGGAACCCGATGTGGCGCTGATCCCCGCGCCCAGCCGTGTTTCGGCCTCGCTGCCCGGCGGTGCCACCGGATTCGTCCTCGACGCGGACACCGGGATCGACGCCACCGAGGGCACCGAGCGTGTCGCGCGCTGGCTGCGGGCGACCGTCGGCGCGGCGACCGGGCTGCTGCTGGCCCCGCACCGCGACGGCGGCTCCCGCGTCCTGCTGCGGATCGTCTCCTCGCTGGAGGACGAACTCGGCAGCCCGGAGGCCTACCAGCTGTCCGCCGACGGCCGTCTGGTCCGCATCGACGGCGCGAGCGAGGCCGGCCTGTTCTGGGGCGCCCAGACCTTCCGCCAGCTGCTCGGCCCGGAGGTCTTCCGGCGTGCCCCCGTGACCGGACGTACCGCGTGGGAGGTCCCGGCCGTCACCGTCCGCGACGCCCCCCGTTTCGGCTGGCGCGGCCTTCTTCTGGACGTGGCACGGCACTTCATGCCCAAGGAAGGCGTGCTGCGCTATCTCGACCTGATGGCGGCGCACAAACTCAACGTCTTCCATTTCCATCTGACCGACGACCAGGGCTGGCGGATCGAGATCAAGCGGTATCCGAAACTGACCGAGACCGCCTCCTGGCGGGCCCGGTCGAAATTCGGTCACCGGGCCTCCCCGCTGTGGGAGGAGAAACCGCACGGGGGTTACTACACCCAGGACGACATCCGCGAGATCGTCGCCTATGCCGCCGAGCGGCATATCACCGTCGTCCCGGAAATCGACGTACCGGGCCATTCGCAGGCCGCGATCGCCGCATACCCGGAACTCGGCAACACCGACGTCATCGACACCGCCGCCCTCACCGTCTGGGACAACTGGGGGATCTCCGCCAACGTACTCGCCCCCACCGACACCACCCTGCGCTTCTACGAGGGGGTTTTCGAGGAGGTCCTGGAGCTGTTCCCCGGGCAGTTCATCCACGTCGGCGGCGACGAATGCCGCAAGGAGCAGTGGACCGATTCGGTGACCGCCAAGAACCGGATCGCGGACCTCTCCCTCGCCGACGAGGACGAACTGCAGTCGTGGTTCATCGGCCATTTCGACGCCTGGCTCGACGCACGCGGGCGCCGGCTCATCGGCTGGGACGAAATCCTGGAGGGCGGACTCGCCAAGGGCGCGGCGGTGTCCTCCTGGCGCGGTTACGGCGGCGGGATCGCGGCCGCGCGGGCCGGCCACGACGTCGTCATGTGCCCGGAGCAGTACGTGTATCTGGACCACCGTCAGGCCCCAGGTGAGGACGAACCGGTGCCGATCGGGTTCGTGCGGACCCTGGAGGACGTCTACCGGTTCGAGCCCGTCCCGGACGGGCTCACCGAGGCGGAGGCCCGGCATGTGCTGGGCACTCAGGCCAACGTCTGGACCGAGGTGCTGGAGGACACCGCGCGCGTGGACTACCAGGCCTTCCCCCGGCTCGCGGCCTTCGCCGAGGTGGCCTGGAGCCGGCTGCCCGCCCCCGGTGAACGGGACTTCGCCGGCTTCGAACGCCGTATGACCGCCCATTACGCGCGACTTGACGCCCTCGGTGTGGCCTACCGGCCGCCCACCGGGCCCCGGCCGTGGCAGAAGCGCCCCGGGGTGCCCGGTCGCCCGATCGAGGGACCGCCGCCGAACAAGTGACCGCCCTGCTCGGGCGGTCGTCTCGAACAAGTGCTGGAAAAACGCGCCAAGGGTCACCGAAGAGTGTCAATCGGCGCGCACCGGCGATGCCGTACAAAACGGACCATCTCCGCGATGAGGTGGGCGAATGCCTCCTAAGGGACCCCCGTCCTCGGCCCTTGCGAAGATGTGCCAGAGTTGCCACGTCCGCCCTGTGAGCACGTACCGTACGGCCACACAGGTGGGACCAGGTGGGCAGCGGGAAGGGGCAGCCGGTTTGACCACGCACGCACCGCAGGCGGAGCAGGCCGTCACGCTGCCCACGACGCTGGACGAGGCCGTGGCGGCACTCGGGGCCATGCCCGCCGCCGTGCCCGTCGCGGGCGGCACCGACCTGATGGCCGCCGTCAACTCGGGCCAGCTCAGGCCCGCCGCCCTGGTGGGCCTCGGGCGGATCAGCGAGATCCGCGGCTGGCAGTACCAGGACGGCCACGCGCTGCTCGGCGCGGGTCTCACGCACGCGCGCATGGGCCGCCCCGACTTCGCGGCCCTGATCCCGGCGCTCGCCGCCGCCGCGCGCGCCGCGGGCCCGCCGCACATCCGCAACGCGGGCACCCTGGGCGGCAACATCGCCTCGGCCGCCCCCACCGGGGACGCGCTGCCGGTGCTGGCCGCCCTGGAGGCGACGCTGATCATCGCGGGCCCGGGCGGAGCCCGCCGGGAGATCCCGGTGTCGCATCTGCTGGCCGGCATGGAGATGCTGCGCGGCGGCGAACTCATCGGCTACGTGCGCGTGCCGCTGCTGCACGCCCCGCAGGTCTTCCTCAAGGCGACCGGACGCACCGGGCCGGGCCGCGCGCTGGCCTCCGTGGCCCTGGTCCTCGACCCCGCCCGGCGCGGAGTGCGGTGCGCCGTCGGCGCCATAGCGCCGATGCCGCTCAGGCCCCTGGAGGCCGAGCAGTGGGTCGCCCAGCTGATCGACTGGGACAACGACCGCGCGCTCGTCCCGGAGGCCCTGAACGCCTTCGGCGAGTACGTCGCCGCGGCCTGCATCCCGGACCCGGCACCGGAGGCCGACGGCTCGGTGCCCGCGCTTCCGCCCGCCGTACTGCACCTGCGGCGCACCGTCGCCGCACTGGCCCGACGAGCACTGGGGAGGGCGCTGTCGTGACCGACGACCAGCACGGACAGGGCACGTCCCAGGGCGGCGGACGCTGGGACCCGCTGCCCCAGGGCGACTACGACGACGGCGCCACCGCGTTCGTGAAGCTCCCCGAGGGCGGCATCGAGGCCCTGCTGTCCGGCGACAGCCCGCTGGCCGCGCCGGGTCACGGCTATGTGCCGCCGCGGATAGCGGTCGCCCCCGGCACCGGCGACCCCGCCGCGACCGGCACCTGGACCGCGCCCGGGGGCGGCGCCGAGTGGCCCGACCCGAACGCCGCGCCCCGGACGCAGGCCGACGACCGGTTCACCTACAGCCCCGGCGCGACCCAGCACTGGACCTTCGAGGAGCCCGCGGCGCCGGCCGCGCCCGGGCACGACGTCACCGGGCAGTGGTCCATCCCGGTCGCCGGCGGCGACCTTCCGGACGAATCGGGCGAGTTCACCACGTCCTCCCTGGTCGAGCAGTGGGGCGGCGGCACCCCGCCGGCCACCCTGCCCGGCGGCGCGCCCGCGCCCTGGGCGACGGAGGAGGCGGCCCGCACCTGGGACCGGCCCGCCGACACCGGCCACACCGGCCTGCCCGACCACACCGACGCACACCCGGCGGGCGGTCCGGCCGCGCCGGGGTACGCCCCCGCACCGGACGAGCGGTACGGGCAGGGGCCGGCCGGCCATGCCACGGCCGCCCAGGACGAGTCGGGGGCCGACGAAGCCGGTCACGGGGACGGCCGGCGGCCTGAGTCCGCCGAGGCGCGCGCCGAGGCTCGCCGCTTCGAGGCCGACCACCCCGGCCGGTTCGGCGAGTCTGCCGAGTACGGCGAGTTCGCCGAGTCCGCGGAGCCGGCGCGGCCAGGCGTGCCGACCGGATTCCCGGAGCAGCGGGCCGAGTCGGCGGCGGGACGGCGACCGGACGCGGACGGCCACGGCCCCGCGGCGGCCCCTGAGCGCCCCGCTGGCGGCCCGGCGGACCACGAGGGCCCCGCGGCACCCACCAGAGCCGCGCAGGCGGCCACAGACCCCACCAGGACCACCGGCCCCGACGCGGCGGCGGCCGACCCTGCGGCACCGCGGACCCCGGCCTCCGCAGCCGTACCGGAGCACGCCGCCGACGCACCCGAGGCCGCCGCACCCGGCGCGGACGACGAGGCCCCCGCCGAGGACGGCGCGCCCAGGCCACAGGAAGCCGCCGCCGGGGAACACGCGGAGCACACCGCGCCCCTCCCGCCGAACGACGACCACCCGCTCGCCTCCTACGTCCTGCGCGTCAACGGCGTCGACCGGCCCGTCACCGACGCCTGGATCGGCGAGTCGCTGCTGTACGTCCTGCGCGAGCGGCTCGGGCTCGCGGGCGCCAAGGACGGCTGCTCGCAGGGCGAGTGCGGGGCCTGCAACGTCCAGGTCGACGGCCGACTGGTCGCCTCCTGCCTGGTCCCCGCGGTCACCGCGGCCGGCAGCGAGGTGCGCACGGTCGAGGGCCTGGCCGTCGACGGACAGCCCTCCGACGTGCAGCGCGCGCTCGCCCGGTGCGGTGCCGTGCAGTGCGGTTTCTGCGTGCCCGGCATGGCGATGACCGTGCACGACCTGCTGGAGGGCAACCCCGCACCGACCGAGCTGGAGACCCGGCAGGCGCTGTGCGGCAACCTGTGCCGCTGCTCCGGCTACCGGGGCGTCGTGGAGGCCGTCAAGGAGGTCGTCGCCGAACGCGAGGCGTCGCACGCCGTCGACGCCGGGCCGGACGCGGACGAGGCCCGTATCCCGCACCAGGCGGGTCCCGGCTCCGGCGGCGTCAATCCGTCGGCGTTCGAGGCGCCGGGCGCGTTCGACACCCCGCAGGCCGCTCCCGGCGGTTACGGCGACACGCCGCCGTACGGCACGCCCGACCCGTACGGCACACCGCCGCACGGCACTCCGGGACCGCACGGCCCGCACGACCCGCACTACGGCCAGGACGGAGGCCAGGCGTGAGCAACGAAGCCGCCACGGCGACCACCGCCGCGGAACCCGCCCCCGAGGCCGAGCCGCTGCCGCACGGCCTCGGCGCCTCCCTGCCGCACGCCGACGCCCGCGCCAAGACCGAGGGCACCTTCCCGTACGCGGCCGACCTGTGGGCCGAGGGCCTGCTGTGGGCGGCCGTGCTGCGCTCCCCGCACGCGCACGCGCGCATCGTGTCCATCGACACCAGCCACGCGCGCGAGATGCCCGGCGTACGGGCCGTCGTCACGCACGAGGACGTGCCCGGCACCCCGCGCCACGGCCGGGGCACCCCCGACCGTCCGGTGTTCGCCTCCGAGGTCGTACGGCACCACGGCGAGCCCATCGCCGCCGTCGCCGCCGACCACCCGGACACCGCGCGGATGGCCGCGGCGGCCGTCATCGTCGAGTACGAAGTACTCGACCCGGTCACCGACCCCGAGCAGGCCTTCGAGGCCGAGCCGCTGCACCCCGACGGCAACCTGATCCGGCACATCCCGCTGCACCACGGCGACCCCTCGGCGGTCGGCGAGGTCGTCGTGGAGGGCCAGTACCGCATAGGGCGCCAGGACCCGGCCCCGATCGGCGCCGAGGCCGGCCTCGCCGTGCCGCGCCCCGACGGCGGCGTGGAGCTGTACCTGGCCTCCACCGACCCGCACACCGACCGCAACACCGCCGCAGCCTGCTACGGCCTGTCCCCGGAACGGGTGAAGATCGTCGTCACCGGGGTGCCGGGCGCCACCGCCGACCGCGAGGACCAGGGCTTCCAGCTCCCGCTCGGCCTGCTCGCCCTGAAGACCGGCTGCCCGGTGAAGCTCACGGCGACCCGCGAGGAGTCCTTCCTCGGTCACGCCCACCGTCATCCGACGCTTCTCCGGTACCGCCACCACGCCGACGCCGAGGGCAGGTTGGTGAAGGTGGAGGCGCAGATCCTGCTGGACGCGGGCGCGTACGCCGACACCTCCTCCGACGCCCTCGCCGCCGCCGTCTCCTTCGCGTGCGGCCCCTACGTCGTCCCGAACGCCTTCATCGAGGGCTGGGCCGTGCGCACCAACAACCCGCCCTCCGGCCATGTGCGCGGCGAGGGCGCGATGCAGGTGTGCGCCGCCTACGAGGCGCAGATGGACAAGCTGGCGAAGAAACTCGGCCTGGACCCGGCCGAGCTGCGGCTGCGCAACGCCCTCGCGACCGGTGACGTCCTCCCGATCGGCCAGACGGTGACCTGCCCGGCGCCGGTCGCCGAACTCCTGCAGGCCGTCCAGGACTTCCCGCTGCCCGCCCTGCCCAAGGACACGCCCGAGGAGGAGTGGCTGCTGCCCGGCGGCCCCGAGGGCGCGGGCGAACCGGGCGCGGTGCGCCGCGGCGTCGGCTACGGCGTGGGCATGGTGCACATGCTCGGCGCGGAGGGCGCCGACGAGGTGTCCACGGCGACGGTCAAGGTCCACGACGGAGTCGCGACCGTCCTGTGCGCCGCCGTGGAGACCGGCCAGGGCTTCACCACCCTCGCCCGGCAGATCGTCCAGGAGACCCTCGGCATCGAGGAAGTCCACGTGGCGCCGGTCGACACCGACCAGCCGCCGGCCGGCGCGGGCTGCCGCGGCCGGCACACGTGGGTGTCCGGCGGCGCGGTGGAGCGCGCGGCGAAGATGGTCCGCACCCAGCTCCTGCAGCCGCTCGCCCACAAGTTCGGCATGTCCACGGAGCTCCTCCAGATCACCGACGGCAAGATCACGTCGTACGACGGTGTGCTGTCGACCACCGTCACCGAGGCCATGGACGGCAAGGAGCTGTGGGCCACGGCCCAGTGCCGACCGCACCCGACCGAGCCGCTGAACGCCTCCGGCCAGGGCGACGCCTTCGTGGGCCTGGCCTTCTGCGCGATCCGCGCGGTGGTGGACGTCGACATCGAGCTGGGCTCGGTGCGGGTGGTGGAGCTGGCGGTCGCCCAGGACGTGGGCCGGGTGCTCAACCCCACCCAGCTGGTCGCCCGTATCGAGGCGGGCGTGACCCAGGGCGTCGGCATCGCGCTCACCGAGAACCTGCGCACCCCGCGTGGCCTGATCCGCCACCCCGACCTGACCGGATACGCGCTGCCGACCGCGCTGGACGCCCCGGACATCCGGATCGTCAAACTGGTCGAGGAACGGGATGTGGTCGCCCCCTTCGGCGCCAAGTCCGTCAGCGCGGTCCCGGTCGTGACGGCACCGGCCGCGATCGCCTCCGCGGTCCGCGCGGCCACCGGCCGCCCGGTCAACCGGCTCCCGATCCGGCCGCAGGCGGCGGTGGTGACGGGCCAGTGAGCGCCCGGAGGCTCGCCCCGCGGCGGTGACGATCCGCGCCGGCGCGCAACGCACCCGGCTCGACCGACGTCCTTCCTGGTGCGGGCCGTTGTCAGTGGGGGGGCGTAGGCTGCGCAAGCAGTGGGGGCAGTCGCGCTCACGGACGCAGGTGGGGCACGGGGAAGATCGCGGGGGAGCGATGAGCACGACCGATGCCGGGATTCCGGCGATCACGCTGACCGAGGCGGAGCTGGACCGCTATGTCACGCACGGGCCGACGCGCGGCCTGCTCGGCGGTGGCGGACTGCCTGCGGACACGGGCCTGTTGACCTTCTCGCCGCTGCGCAGGCACGGCCTGCGCACGTTCGCCGACGCCGCGGACGGCCCGTTCCGGGTGGCGGCCGAGCTGCGGGACCGGCTGGTGATAGGCGAACTGCTCAACCCGGCGGGCATGGAGCGCGAGTCGATCCTGCTCGACGGCGGCACCGGCGAGCTGACGACGGCGTACCTGTTCGCCCCGTCCGAGCCCCGCCCCTTCGCGCCTTCCCTGGCCACGCTGCTGCGCTTCGCCGCGGTCACCGAGGAACTGGCGGGCCTGCGCGGCCGTTTCACGTCCCTCGCGGGTCAGTACGGCCCCAGGACGGTCGCCGAGGCGACCCGCCGCCTGCTCTCCCTCTTCGAGGAGGGCGCGGCAGGCGAGGTCCCGCCGTACTGGAAGGCGGCGGCCCTGATCCGCCCGCTCGCCCTCGTCGCCGGCCCCGGCACCGCCTCCGGTCTCACCCTGGACGTCCCCGCGCGCGTCCTGGACCAGGAGTTCGGGCACGGCAGGGTGACCCGCTTCGAAGAGGTCGACTTCCCCACGACCCTCACGCACGAGCCGACCCGGCGCTTCCTCCGCGAGACCGGGCTGCCGGAGGAGACGGTCCTCTTCCACGCCGACACGGACGTCCCGCTGCCGACGCTCCGGGAGTACTTCACCGACGAGTACGCGGGCGACTACCCCCTGGACGAACTCCCGGCCCACGCCGACCACTTGATCCGCCTCGGCTACCTCGTCGAGGACAACAGCCTGGTGGTCGACGGCAGAACGGGCGCGGTGCTGACCTTCAGCGAGCCGGAGGCCACGCTCCACCCCCTCAACACCGACGTCTCCACCCTCGCCTTCACGCTCTGGCTCCTGCACCACGAGCGCACCATCGACGAGCACCTCGCGGGCGCACTGACGACGGAGGCGTACGACCAGCTGGCCGCGGCGATGATCCACACCCTGTCGGCCGTCGACCCCACGGGCACGGCGCCCGGCACCCAGTGGCACTACTGGACCGAGCTGTTCCAGGACGAGGCGGGCGGGGTCCTGTGACCCGGCCCGCTCGTCCGCACCACGCTCAGCCGAGGGACGCCCAGCTCTTCCAGTAGGTCGCGTCACCGGCCGCCTGGACGCGGTTCTTGAAGGTGCCGGTGCCGGTGCCCGCGTTGAGCCACAGCCGGTTCGAGGTGTCGCGGGAGACCAGGTCGTCGCGGCCGTCGCCGTTGACGTCACCGGCACCCACGACGTCCTGGTAGGAGCCGCCCCAGTCCTTGAAGACCAGGACACGGTCCTTGAGGGTGCCGCCGCGGACGCCGTTGTAGCGCCAGAGTTCGCCGGACCGGTCGAGCGCGAGCACGTCGCCGATGCCGTCGCCGTTGAGATCGCCGGCACCGATGACCCGCTTGTAGCCGGTCCACGCGGAGCGGATCTTCTTGCGGGCCAGGAAGCCGTCCGTCCCGTTGTGGGCGTACAGGTACAGATCACCGGTGCGGGCGTCCCGGGCCAGCAGGTCGGGGCGGCCGTCGCCGGTCTGGTCGCCGCTGGAGAGCAGCGTGTCGTAGCCGCTCCAGTCCCGGGCCAGGCGCCGGTACGCGGAGTCGGGCGCGGGCAGACCGCCGCAGACCGGCGTGTAGAGCCGGGTCTCGCCGCCGGGCAGCCGTACGACGAGGTCGTTGCAGCGGTCGCCGTCGAAGTCCCCGAACGGCACGACCCGGGTCGTGTCCGCCCAGGTGCGGGTCTGATAGGTGACCAGCGGATTGGCGGAGTCCTGCGTGAACAGGTTCATCGTGTCGCCCTGGCCGATGCCCACGAGGTCCGCGCGGGTGTCGTCGGCGTAGTCGTGCCACTTGGGCAGGGCCCGGCTCCCGGTGGTCGCGGTGTACGAGACGCGCGAGGAGCCGTCGTCGGCGGACTGCGTCCAGGCCGCCACCGGGCGTCCCTTGTCATCGGTGGCCACCAGGCCCGCGCTGGTCGTGCCGTCCTTCCGGGAGCTGAGGGTGCGCGGCTTCGACACGCTGCCGCCCGCCACGGTCTGGGCGACGAAGTCCCGGCGGACCGTACGGCTGGAGACGAACCGCTTCTGTGTGTAGGTGACGACCACCGCGCCGTTCACGATCTGCGCGCTGCCGACCGGGCCGTCCTCGGCGTAACGGGTCAGCTGCCGCGGGGCGCCCCAACTGCCCCGGGACGCGAGACGGGTGGCGACGGCGGGCCCGCCGCTCTGCCAGCCGACCGCGGTGACATCGCCGTTCGCGGCGGTCAGCAACTCGGCCGGCGCGGACGGGCCCGCCTCGATCCCGGTGCTCTGGCCGGCACCCCAGTCCGCCGCACCGGCCGCCTTGCGGGCGTAGGTGCCGCCGGCCAGCAACTGGAAACCGCCCTGCGGATGAGCGGCCAGCGTGACCAGCCGAGGCTGGTCGCCCAGCTGTGCCAGGGCATGCGGCGCCGTCCAGGAACCCGCCCCCGCGGGCTTCTCCAGGAACCGGTAGTGCCACTGGCAAGCCGTCGGATCGGGGTCCACCCCGTCACCCGTGTCATAGCTGTCCCCACCCCACACCAAGCCCACGGACCCGTCGGTGGCCACGGCGAGGTGCAGGTCCCGCAGCGTGTAGTCGTAGGTGTGGTCGGGCCGGACGATCGGGTCCGGGAGCCGGTCGAGGCGCGCCGGCGCGGACCAGGCGGACCGCGGGCCGGAACGCTCCACGACCGTCAGCCGGCGGTCGGCGTCCATCCAGGCGACGACCTGCCTGCCCGCGGAGTCGGCGGCGATGGTGGTCACCGGCGTCCGCCGGTCGACCCCGGCGCTCGCGGGCGTACCCGTCGCGACGTCCTCGGCCGGGCCGAAGGCGGCGCCGTCGGGAGCCAGCCGGGACATCCGCAGCGTGCTGGGCCCGCCATCCGTTCCCGGCACCCACCACAGCAGCGCGAGCGCCCCGTCGTCCGTCCGCTGCAGCGTGGCTCCCGGCGCCGCCTGCGTCGATCCCCAGGCGGCGGTGCCCGCGGGCCTGACCGAGACCACCGTCCTGCCGCCCTGAACGAAGAGCCCCGCCAGCGTCCCGTTCCGAGCCGACTCCAGTTCGACCACCCGGCTGACCCCGGCCAACTCCTTCGCCGTGCCCCACGGCCCGACCCCGACGGAAACCGCGGCACCCGTGACCGCCGCCGGCGCCGCGACCACACCGGGCGCGGCGCCTCCCACCAGGACCACGGAAAAGAGCGCGCTCCCCCAGAGCACGCGAGACCGCATCAGCATGTGTAAGCCCCCCCGGGCATAGCTGCGATGAAAGTAAAGGCAGCGTATATCAGCCAAGATCGGGGGGCATCGGCAGAGCCAGCACCGGTCATCACTCACCGGCCGCGCCGGCAGCAGTTCGTGGTCGTACTGTTGGGAGCCGGTCCGGGGAATGGGCGCGGCCGCCGGTGATCGTCGGTGTGTGAAGACAGAAGATCAGACGGTGCCCGCAGCTCACAGCATAGATCCTGCCCGGTGGCAGGAAGCGTTCGAGGTTCTGATGGGCCGTATCGCGGGGCGGTTCGTCCGGGTGGAACCACGGCGCCGGGCACGGGCGTTGGTGCTCGGGCTGTTGTCGGACCTGCCGCGCAAGAACTGCTGGACACTCGCCGAGGAGGTTTGTCCGTGCTGGTCAGAGCACTATTCGGGTGCGTCCGTCGCCGTTCAGTCCCGTACGAACAGCCGCACCCGCCGGATAGCGGTGAGCTTCGCCGTACGGCGGTGCACGGCGATGAACGAGACGGAAACTGAGATGGACGCCCACGTCTTGTATCTCGTGAGCGATCGTTCAGCGCTGCCGGAAGAAGGTCGGCCCCACGGCGCGTGGCGTTAGGCGCCCTTCGGCCTGCACTTGGGGCACGGGACCAGCCCCGTCTGTAGGGCCTCGTACAGGGTGATCTCTTCCGGCCCGTTTGTCAGGCGGCAACTCCGGTTTGCCGTCGCGTGGTAGACGGTGCCGCGTCCCTTCGGGCCACTGGGGGCATGCCGCCACTGCGAGGCGACCACCATCGTCTCCAGTTGTTTAAGTTGCCGCTGGACCTGTGCCAGTTCGTCCTGCAGTTCCTGCTGGCGTGCGCGCAGCCGTTCCTGGGCGGCGGTGACGGATTCCATCTGGCTTTCGGATCCTCTCACGGCGTGCTGGGCGCTCTCGGCGCGTCCTGCCTGAACGTACACCGTGGAGCCGGCGCCAACGGCCCTTTTGCGGCCGTTCAAAAGGCACCGCCGCCCGCGGCCTGCGGGGCCACCTGAAGCTTCGCCGCCGCCTCGCCGCTGAGGGCTCGGCGCCTGCACGCGGAGGCGCTTCGCGAGGGCATCGCCCCTTGGTGAGGCCCACAAGCTGGCAGGACGGAGCCGGCGGATTTACAGCGGGCTGGCTTCGCCCGCCCTGAGCAGGTCTTTTAGCAACTCCTGAACCCACCGGGGGACACCTGGGCAGATGCCGGGTGATCAGCACAGGCTCCAAGGGCCCGCCGTCCTTGCCGGTACGGCCGGTGACCACGGCGAGCGGGTCCACCGCCGGGATACCGAGCCGGTCGAGGTCCCGCAGCAGCTCGAACTCCCGCACCGCGGGCCGCTCGGCGAGCTCCTTGACCGCCACCACCTCGGTACCGGCGCGTGCGTAGCGCACCACGTGCCGGGAGATACCGCGGGGCAGCGGCACCAGGTAATGCTCCGGCCACTCCTCCAGGGGCACCTGCCAGGGCAGTTCGAGCAGGAGCGCGGGGTGCTCCGGATTGGTCGCGCTGATCTGCAGAGCCATCGATGAACTGTCTTCGCCTCACGGTCGGCCGACGTACCAAGGAGCATCGCCGCACCAGCACGGCACCGGAGTCAACAGGCGCCCCGGATCTCGGACGCCTCACCCGCCACGGCTCGGCCCGCCCGGGCGGCGGCACCGGACCTGGATGCGCCGTCTCCTTCGTCGCGCCGCATGGCGAGCAGCAGCGTCATGTCGTCCGTCCGGTCCGCCGTGTGCAGGACCCGGTCCGTGATCCGGTCGGCGACCTCCGTCAGGCGGAGCCCGCCCACGCGGCCCGGCGCCTCCCGCGCATCCGACAGTGCCGCCCGCAGCGCCTCGACCCCCTCGCCGAGGTCCGCCCCCGGTCGCTCGACCAGCCCGTCGGTGTACAGCGCCAGCACGGCCCCCGGTTCCAGCCGCAGCCGTGTCACCGGATACCCGGCCCCCGGATCCACTCCGAGCACCACCCCACCGGGCAGGTCCAGTACCGTGGTATGCCCGTCCGGATGGCTCAGCAACGGCTGCGGATGCCCGGCCCGCGCGGCCCGCGCCGCCCCCGTGACAGGATCGAGACGGACGTAGCAGCAGCTTGCGAACTGCCCCGGGTCGAGGTCTATCAGCAGCCGGTTCGTACTGCTCATCACCTGGTCCGGAGGATGGTCGCCGAGCGCGAAGGCTCGGATCGCACTGCGCAGTTGTCCCATGGTGGCCGCCGCCTGCACCCCGTGGCCCTGCACGTCGCCGATGACCAGTGCCAGCCCGTCCCCGGCCTCCACCACGTCGTACCAGTCGCCGCCCACGTCCAGGCCCTGGGTACCGGGCAGATAGAGGACCGCGGTTTCCATCAACGGGTGCTCGGACAGCCGGTGCGGCAGCAGGGCCTCCTGCAGACCGCGGGCCAGCGCCGCCTCGGTGTCGTATTGGCGGGCCCGCTCAAGGGCCTGCGCGATCAACCCCGCGAGCGCGGTGAGCACCGTACGTTCCTCGGAGCTGAAGGTACGTGCATGCTCGAAGCCGAGGATGCAGGAGCCGACCGGCCGCCCGGAGGCGATCAGCGGCAGGAAGGCCCGCGCGCCGGTTTGGGCGTCACTCGGGATGCCCTGGTAGGCGGCCCGCATCTGCTCCATGGACTCGAAGAACAGGGGGTGCCCGGTGGTGAGCGTCTCCACACTCGGCAGCTTCGCGTCCAGCCCCACCCCTTCGAACTGATCGAGGGATCCCGGCGGGAAGCCGGTCTCCCAGGCCAGGTGCAGACGCCGCTCGTGGAGCAGGTAGATGGCCAGACGACGGCATTCGAACGCCGGCAGCAGCTCACGCATCACCACCTCGGACACCTGATGCGCGGTCAGGGCCCCTGACAGGGCGATCCCGAGCACGATGGGGCGGTACGCAGAGGACAGCGCCTCCTTGGCGTCGCGCGTCCCCGTCGTCACTGCCGTCTCGTCCACCGAGACCGCGTCCGCCGTGTGCCCGAGCGGCACCACCTGGCAGGTCACCACGTCGGGGCCGGGATAGACCAACAGGGTGAGCCAGTCGCTTTCACGCTCACCGTGCGGCCCCAGCTTGGAGTGCTCGACCTGGAAGCGCACCGGCTCTGCCGACAGCAGCGCCGCCCGCAGCTGGTCCTCGTAGCCGCGCCGGTCCAGCCACGGCAGGACCTTCAGCAGCGGTCGGCCGACCAGTTCCGTCCGCGGCCGCCCCAGCAGGTCCGCGGCCCGCGGGTTGACGTAGGTGATCAGCCCCGTCCGTTCGAACGCGAACACCCCGTCCGGGAGGAGATCCGCGCTCTCCGCCGCAGGACCGGGCCCCGGATCGACAACGAGACCGCCCACACGGTACCCCTCGCGGGCCGGTCCCTCGGTCCAGAACTCCAGCAGCCGATGTCCGCCGTCTCCGGCCCGCACCCACAGGGGCCGGGCGGGCGATCCCCGGGCGGCCTCGCGCAGCGCGGACGACACGACGGGACCGTCATCGGGGGAGACGGCTCGGGCGAGCACCTCCGGCGACTGGGCGATGTCCTTCTCGCAGCCCCCGGTCAGCCCCCAGAAGGTGGTGTCCGCGGTGACCGTGCGCTCGGCCGGGTCCCACAGGAAGTGCCCGACGCGTCCCTGCGCGCAGCCCGTCGCCGGGGGTCGCACACAGAGCGGGGGCCCGTCCCACACCACCGGGTCCCCGCCCACGTCCACGGCATGGAGGACGTCGCCGAGCCGGTCCGCCATGGTCGTCAGCCTCCGGTCGGGCAGCGGCTCGGTCACGTTCGGCTGTGCGGGGCGCATCACCCCCAGAACGCCGTAGGTCGTCCCGCCGCCGCGCACCGGCACGAAAACCACGCCGAAGTGGAACGGCAGCGACGCCGACACCTGGGGGTAGCGCCGCATCATGTCCGTGCCGTCGTTGAGGACCACCGGCAGGCCGAGCCGGTAGGCGTCCGCGACGGGAACCGGCCGGTACTGGGGCATCCGCCACCACGGCCGCATCAGCTCCGCGGGCATCCCGGAAAGTACAGCCAGGCGCAGCACGCCGGGCGTACGGGAGCGCAGGTACACGCCGCCCGTCGCCAGGCCGCCCGCGGCACGGATCGCTTCCGCCACCGCTCCGATCAGCGCGTCGATCACCGTTCCGGGCGCGCCGTCCGCGCCTTCGATGCGCACTCGCATCGGTTTCTGTCCTTGTTGCCTACCGTTTCCGGCCGTCGGGTCGATAACACAACAAGCATGCGCCGCGCTGCCCCGTACGCGCATCCGGACGCCTTCACCCCATGGGGGCCCTCACCTCACGCGGCGGAACACGTCGTCGGAGTCGTCCCAGGTGGGCAGCCGGCCGCCGCTCCCGTGGAACGCGCGAGGCCGACTGGTACATGCGTCGATCTCGACCGCGTACCGGCGGGCGATGGCGTCCCGGCGCAGCTTCATCGACGGCGTCAGCAGCCCGTTCACGACGTCGAACGGCTCCGGCAGCACCCGGAAGACCCGGATCGACTCGGACCGCGACACCGTGCTGTTGGCGGCGGCCACCGCCCACGCGATCTCCTGCCGCAGCGCGTTCTCCTCCCGGGCGTCCCGGCCCGGGGTGTCCCCGCGCGTGAACAGGGCGCCGACGCAGGGCCGGTTGTCGCCCACGACGACCGCCTGGTGAATGAGCGGATGCACCCGCAGCCGCTCCTCCAGTGCCGCCGGGGCCACGCTCTTGCCGCCGCTCGTGACGATGATCTCCTTCTTGCGGCCCGTGATGGACAGATAGCCCTCGGAGTCCAGACGCCCGATGTCGCCCGTGGCCAGCCAGCCGTCGCGCAGCACCGTGCGGGTGCCGTGGTCGTCGCCCACATACCCCTGGAACACCGACGGGCCGCGCACCAGGATCTCCCCGTCCTCGGCCACCCGTACGTCGACACCCGGAAGCGGGCGCCCCACCGTGCCGGACTTCTCCCGCCCGATCGGCTGCGCGGTGATGCCTCCGCTCGTCTCGGTGAGCCCGTACCCGTCGTGGACGAGGATGCCGATGCCCGCGAAGAAGAGGGCGAGATCCCGGTTCAGGGGCGATCCCCCGGACACCGCCCCGCACACCCGCCCGCCCGGCGCGGCGCGCAGCTTGCGGTACACGGCCTTGTCGTAGAGGGCGTGCTGCAGTCTCAGGTCGAAGCCGGGGCCGGGCCCGGTGCCCAGCCGCTGCCGCTCGGCCGCGAGCGCGTAGTCCTGCGCGGTGCGGACGGCCCGCTCGAACAGGGCGCCCCGGCCCGCCTGCTGGGCGGTTTGGAGGAACTTCTTGTACAGCTTCTCGAAGACATACGGCACCGCGTACAGGTACGTGGGCCGGAACGTCGGCAGCGACGAGGCCAGGGCCTCCGCGGCCAGCTCGGGTTCGTGGCCCATGAGGACGCCGCCACGCAGACACAGCTGCTGGAGCATCAGCCCGTCACATGCGAGAAGGGCAGGAAGACGAGGATGGAGGGCTGCTCACCGGGCGGTGCCGCGGTGTGCCGCCAGCCGGCCGGCAGTGTGTCGCAGGGGCTCGCCAGGTTGCGGTGGCTGAGCGCGCACCCGCGGGGGTGTCCGCTGGTGCCGGAGGTGTAGGCGACGATCGCGGTCGAGTCCGGCAGCACGATCCGGCGCAGCGAGTCGACGGTCGTGGCCGGGACCGGGCGGCCGCGCGCCACGAGATCGTCCAGCGCGCCCACGTCCAGTTGCCAGACGTGGCGCAGCCGGGGCAGCGAGCCGCACACCGACCCCACGGTCATCACGCCCTGCTCGTCCTCGACGACCACGGCGACACAGCGGGCGTCCCTCAGGATCCACCCGGTTGCCGGGGCGGATGCTGGAGGCGACGAGTCCCCTCGCCAGATCGACCACTTCGTCCCGTAGTCCGGCCGCCGTCACGGGGATCCAGGATCCGTCGTCGCTGCGGCGTGCCACGAGGGGGAGCCCCGGGTTCCGGCTCGCCGTGTCGAAGACGCTGTCGGCGAGCCCGCCCGTCATCACGGGCCCTGACACCGGGTCCGGGGCGGCCGGACGGGCGTTCCCAGGCCTTGTCGGCGGCGACCGCGTCCGGCCGGGTGCGTGGACGGCCGACGGGGCCGCGGACCCGTAACTTCACGAGTACGGGCAGGAACTGTGGGCTGTCTGCGGCCTGGCCTGCGGTCAGCACGAACGCCAGCGGGCGGCACTTTCGGTCGGCGGCGAGGTGGACCTTGCTGGTCAGCCCGCCCCTGGAGCGCCCGAGGAGGGCAGCCTTCAGCCTCAGCTTCCGCCGACGCCGGATGCGTCGCCGCTCCTCGTGCCCGGGACCGGTCTCGGTGTCCTGTCCATCTTGTTCATCGCGGCTGCCCCTTTTGACCTGGCCTTCTCCGCCTCGGCGGCAGCCTTCTCCAGGGCTGTGAGGACGTCCTGGTCCAGATGCATCCCGGCGGCGTCGTGGTGAGCGCGCGCGGTGGTGGAGTCGATGCTCACCAGCGTCAGGTCCACCTCACCCCGCTTCGCGGACTCCGCTATCAGGCCCTCCAGCAATGCCTCGAAGACGCCGGCGTCGCGCCACTGCCGGAAGCGGTTGTGGACGGTCGACCAGGCACCGAACTGCTGCGGCATCTCCTGCCATTGTCCGCCGGTCCTGAACCGCCAGATCACACCCTCGAACTGCTGCCGCAGCCGTTCGGGATATGGGCCGTACTCGCCGATCGGCAGGTACGGCCCGATGAACTCCCATTCCTGATCCGTCAGTTGCACTCGCGTCACGCAAGAAGGTCTACCGCTCCAGGACCGGCCCCGAGGGCGAATCCCGCAGATTGATCGCGACCCAATACGCGCCCTAGTGCAGCCGACGAGAACGCTAGCTAGTGCGGCAGTGACCGCCATGGAGATGGCGCGAGCGCGCATGTCCCCCTGAGGTTGTTGTTCGTTCAAGGGTCATCATCCGACATGCGAGGACTCAGTGAAGGGTGTGGGGGGCTCGTGTGGCGTCGAGTCGGTCGAACAGGTGGGTGGGCCTATCAACTGAGACGGGAACTGAGACGGACGACGAACAGGGCGGCACCCCGCTAGGGGTGCCGCCCTTTCCTTTTGCCTGGTCAAGGCACAAGAGGCCGTGGCGGGATTCGAACCCACGTAACTCGCTTTGCAGGCGAGCCCCTGAACCACTCGGGCACACGGCCGTGTTCGTGGGAACGACGTTATGGCGAGGTGTTCCACGGGCTCAAGGCGAACGGCGGGGCTGCAATGCGACTGCCACACGGCGTTCATGAACGGCCCGGAGGCGTACACCAAGGTCGCAGGGTGGGCGGGACCACCGACAGGGGTCAAACCGTGCTGTGGGCCTTACTCTGTCGGCCATGAGTGCCCTTGAGTCGCGTGACGCCGATGTCGTGGAGCCCGTCGAGCAGGGCGACGGTGTGCTGGGCGGGGCCTACCGGGCGCTCAGTGTGGGGATCGTGTCCGTCGTGCTGCTGATCGCCTTCGAGGCGACCGCCGTCGGCACCGCGATGCCGGTCGCGGCGCGGGAGCTGGACGGCCTGGCCCTGTACGCGTTCGCCTTCTCCGGGTACTTCACGACCAGCCTGTTCGGCATGGTGCTGGCCGGTCAGTGGTCCGACCGGCGGGGGCCGCTCGGGGCGCTGACCACGGGGATCGGGGCCTTCGCCGCGGGACTCGTCGTCGCCGGGACCGCGCAGGTCATGTGGGTGTTCATCCTCGGGCGGGCGGTGCAGGGGCTCGGCGGCGGACTGGTCATCGTGGCGCTGTATGTCGTCGTCGGCCGCGCCTACCCGGAGCGGCTGCGCCCCGCGATCATGGCGGCGTTCGCGGCCGGCTGGGTCGTACCGTCCATCGTCGGCCCGCTCGCCTCCGGCGCCGTCACCGAGCACCTGGGCTGGCGCTGGGTCTTCCTCGGTATCCCGGCCCTCGTCGTCTTCCCGCTCGCCCTCGCCCTGCCGCAGATACGGCGGAGGGCGGCCGGCCCGGTGGACGAGGATGCCGGCGCCCTCGCCTTCGACCGGCGGCGGATCCGGCTCGCGCTCGGCATCTCCCTCGGCGCCGGCCTGCTGCAGTACGCCGCGCAGGACCTGCGCCCCCTGTCCCTGCTCCCGGGGCTGGCCGGCGCCGCCCTGCTCGTGCCCGCCGTCCTCGGCCTCCTTCCGCGCGGCACCTACCGGGCGGCCCGCGGCCTGCCCTCCGTCGTGCTGCTGCGCGGTCTGTCCGCCGGTTCCTTCATCTCCGCCGAGTCCTTCGTGCCGCTGATGCTGGTCACCCAGCGCGGCCTGTCACCGATGCTCGCCGGGCTCTCGCTCGCGGCGGGCGGCGGCACCTGGGCGCTGGGCTCCTGGGTGCAGTCCCGGCCGCGCGTGCAGCCGTACCGGGAGCGGCTGATGACCGGCGGCATGGTGCTGGTCGCCGCCGCGATCACGGCCGCCCCCAGCGTGCTCATGCACTCCGTGCCCGTCTGGACCGTCGCCGTCGCCTGGGGCTTCGGCTGCTTCGGCATGGGCCTGGTGATCTCCTCCACCAGCGTGCTCCTGCTGAAGCTGTCCGCCCCGGAGGAGGCCGGCGCCAACTCCGCCGCACTGCAGATCTCCGACGCCCTCTCCAACGTCGTCCTCCTCGCCGCGGCCGGCGCCGCCTTCGCGGCCCTGGGCGGCGGCAGCGCGGCGGCCACCACGGCCACGGCCACCGACGGCAGCCACCCCGCCGCCTTCGCCGCGGTCTTCCTGCCGATGGCGGGGGTGGCGCTGGTGGGGGCCTGGGTGACGACACGGCTCAGGGCGCGGTGACCTGGGAAATCCGGTCGCCGGGAGGCCTGCCGCACCCTAGCCTTCCCCCATGCCCGAGCTGACCCTCTCCCTCGACACCGCCACCCGGCAGGCCCTGGACGACCTCGCCGACGCCTCCGGCCGCCGGACCGACGAGGTCGTCCTGGCGGCCGTACACCGGTATCTGAGGGAGGAGCAGGCGGTCGTCCGCGCCCACGCCGAGCGCCTCGCGCGCAGCCACGCCGCTCTGCTGCGGAGGCTGGGCGAATGAGCCGCCACCTCACCGTCGCCGAGGTCACCGCCGTCGCCGAGATCGCCTTCGGCGGCCGGCCGCCCGAGGCACGCGAGCCGGGCCTGCTGGCCTCCGCCGTGCACCGGCCGCGGGCCCGGATGTTCGGTACGGCCGCCTACGAGGACCTGTACGAGCAGGCCGCCGCCCTGCTGCACGCCCTGGCCGCCAACCACCCCCTGGTCGACGGCAACAAGCGCACCGCGTGGCTCGCCACCGCCGCCTTTCTCGCCGTCAACGGGGTGGATCTCGCCGATGCCGACCAGGACACCGCGTACGACCTGGTCATCGAGGTGGCCTCCGGTGACCTCGGTGATGTCGGGGTGATCGCGGGGCGGCTGCGGCAGTTGTGACGTGGCTCCCACCCACGGGCGACCCGGCCTCGTTCGCGCGTTGACACCGCCGGGGCGCCGGTAGGGTGGCCCGGTTGTCATACGTAGCCGAGCCGCCCGACCCGCAAGACATACGGAGACCGTGACTACCACCGCCGCTTCCTCCGCTCACTCCCACCACCTCTCGCCCGCCTTCCCGGGCCGCGCGCCCTGGGGTACCGCCAGCAAGCTGCGTGCCTGGCAGCAGGGGGCGATGGAGAAGTACATCCAGGAGCAGCCGCGTGACTTCCTCGCCGTCGCCACGCCCGGCGCCGGCAAGACCACCTTCGCGCTGACGCTGGCCTCCTGGCTGCTGCACCACCACGTCGTGCAGCAGGTGACCGTGGTCGCGCCGACCGAGCACCTGAAGAAGCAGTGGGCCGAGGCGGCCGGACGGATAGGGATCAGGCTCGACCCCGAGTACAGCGCCGGGCCGCTCGGCCGGGAGTACGACGGCGTCGCGGTCACCTACGCCGGCGTCGGCGTGCGGCCCATGCTGCACCGCAACCGCGTCGAGCAGCGCAAGACCCTGGTGATCCTGGACGAGATCCACCACGCCGGTGACTCCAAGTCCTGGGGCGAGGCCTGTCTGGAGGCGTTCGAGCCGGCCACGCGCCGGCTCGCCCTGACCGGTACGCCCTTCCGGTCCGACACCAACCCCATCCCCTTCGTGACGTACGAGGAGGACAACGCCGGCATCCGGCGGTCCGCCGCCGACTACACCTACGGGTACGGGTCCGCCCTGTCGGACGGCGTCGTCCGGCCGGTCATCTTCCTCTCCTACAGCGGCAACATGCGCTGGCGCACCAAGGCCGGTGACGAGGTCGCCGCCCGGCTCGGCGAGCCGATGACCAAGGACGCGATCAGCCAGGCCTGGCGTACGGCGCTCGATCCGCGCGGTGACTGGATGCCCAGCGTGCTGCGCGCCGCCGACCAGCGGCTGACCGAGGTGCGCAAGGCCATCCCGGATGCCGGTGCCCTCGTCATCGCCTCCGACCAGGACTCCGCGCGCGCCTATGCCAAGCTGATCCGGGAGATCACCGGGACCAAGGCGACGCTCGTCCTGTCCGACGACGCCGGCGCCTCGAAGCGGATCGACGAGTTCAGCGACAGCAACGACCGGTGGATGGTCGCGGTGCGCATGGTGTCCGAGGGCGTCGACGTGCCCCGGCTCGCGGTCGGCGTGTACGCGACGACGATCTCGACCCCGCTGTTCTTCGCGCAGGCCGTCGGGCGTTTCGTACGGTCCCGGCGGCGCGGCGAGACCGCGTCCGTGTTCCTGCCGACGGTGCCCGACCTGCTGACCTTCGCCAATGAGATGGAGAAGGAACGGGACCACGCCCTCGACAAGCCCAAGAAGGAGGGCGAGGAGGACCCGTACGCCGAATCCGAGAAGGAGATGGAGGAGGCGAACAAGCAGCAGGACGAGGACACCGGCGAGCAGGACATGCTGCCCTTCGAGGCGCTGGAGTCCGACGCCGTCTTCGACCGGGTGCTGTACGACGGCGCCGAGTTCGGCATGCAGGCGCACCCGGGGAGCGAGGAGGAGCAGGACTACCTCGGCATTCCGGGACTGTTGGAGCCCGAGCAGGTGCAGCTGCTGCTGCAGAAGCGGCAGGCCCGGCAGATCGCGCACAGCCGCAAGAAGCCGGACAGCGAGGCCGACCTGCTGGAACTGCCGGCCGAGCGGCGGCCGGTGGTCACCCACAAGGAGATGATGGAGCTGCGCAAGCAGCTCAACACGATGGTCAGCGCGTACGTCCACCAGAGCGGCAAGCCGCACGGGGTGATCCACACCGAGCTGCGCCGGGTCTGCGGCGGGCCGCCCAGCGCGGAGGCCACGGCGGGTCAGCTGCGGCAGCGGATCGCCAAGGTGCAGGAGTGGGCCACGCGGATGAGGTGACACTCCGCGGGGCGGCTGCTCGGGGCTGCGCCCCGGCCCCCAGGGACTGGCGCGTGTCAGTTCCTGGGGCGTGTGCGTATCCGGACGAATTCAGGCAGGCCGGATCTGGTCTTGCCCGGATTCTGGACGGAGACTTCCGCTCAGCGAACCTGCTTCGCTACTGTCCCGCTACGCATACGCCCCGTGGCAGCGCCGCCGCGGAGCGCAGCCGTGAAGCGACATGCCCGGAGCCGCCGGGCCATCCTGCCGATCGGCGGCCTCTGAAACGCGTCGCCGACGGGACTCGGCGACGCATTCGCCGCTCAGGGGGTCCGCCGACCTCACCGCCGAAGGAGTGGGCGTCGTGACCGCGGAGACCTCTCAGACGCTCGACCGGGGACTGCGTGTCCTCAAGTTGCTGGCCGACACCGACCACGGGCTGACCGTCACGGAGTTGTCCACGAAGCTGGGCGTGAACCGTACCGTGGTGTACCGGTTGCTCGCCACGCTCGAACAGCACGCCCTGGTACGGCGGGACTTGGGCGGACGGGCCCGGGTCGGGCTCGGGGTGCTGCGGCTCGGCCGGCAGGTGCACCCGCTGGTGCGGGAGGCCGCGCTGCCCGCGCTGCGGTCGCTCGCCGAGGACATCGGGGCCACGGCGCATCTGACGCTGGTGGACGGGACGGAGGCACTGGCCGTCGCCGTGGTCGAACCCACGTGGACCGACTATCACGTGGCGTACCGCGCCGGGTTCCGGCATCCGCTGGACCGGGGCGCGGCCGGCAAGGCGATCCTGGCCGCACGGCAGTCGCCATCCACGGATCCCGGGTACACCCTCACCCACGGCGAACTGGAGGCCGGCGCGAGCGGGGCGGCGGCGCCTTTGGTGGGCGTCACGGGCGTCGAGGGCAGCGTGGGCGTCGTCATGCTGTCGGACTCCGTACCGGAACGGGTGGGACCGAGGGTGGTGGAGGCGGCGAAGGAGGTCGCCGAGGCGCTGCGCTGACGCCGACCCTGCCCGATCGCCCTGCGTCGATCGGCTGACCTGCGCTGATGCCGGCCGGGGTGGGTTCCGCTCGCCCGCGCTCGTGGGGTGCCGCTGCGCCCACCCGCGCCGCCCCAGTGGCACGACTGCCCGCAGCCGAGTAGCGCCCCGAAGGGGCGGGAGCCCCCACGCACCCGCACCCGGCACACACCCCACCCCACCCCCCTTTGCTCATCCGGCCAACCACCCACCCGCACCTTTGGCCGATCCGCACACCCCGCCGCCCCACCCCCTCCGCATCATCAAGGGCCATACACCCCGAGGCGGAGGGAACAGCGGTGGACACAGTGGGTACACGGCCGGAGGCCACGGCACGAGAAGCGGGCGGCGCACGTCGGCTCACCCGGCGCCAGCCGGTGCAACGGCTCGTCGGGGAGGCCGCCGGCAGCCCGCTCAGGCGGAGCATGGGCGTGGCCCAGCTGACGCTGCTCAGCGTGGGCGCCACCCTCGGTACCGGGATCTTCGTGGTGCTGGGGCAGGCCGTGCCGGAGGCGGGGCCCGCCATCGTCGTCTCCTTCGTCGTCGCCGGCGTCACCGCCCTGTTCTCGGCGCTGTCGTACGCCGAGCTGGCCGGCATGATCCCCGGCTCGGGATCCTCCTACAGCTACGCCTACGCCACCCTCGGCGAGCTGGTCGCCTGGGTGTGCGGCTGGTGTCTGATCCTGGAGTACGGGGTGTCGGTCGCCGCCGTCGCCGTGGGCTGGGGGCAGTACGTCAACGAGTTGCTCCAGCTCACCTTCGGCGTCACGCTGCCCGACTCGCTCAGCGCGCCGCCGGGGGCCGGCGGGACCCTCAACATCCCCGCCGCCCTCATCGTCGTACTCGCCATGGTCGTCCTGCTGCGCGGGGCCAAGGAGAGCGCCGTCGCCAACACCGTCATGGTCGGCGTCAAGATAGCCGCCCTCGTGCTGTTCTGCGCCGTCGCCTTCACCGCCTTCCGCGCCGGGAACTTCCACCCCCTCTTCCCGCTCGGCGCGGCCGGCATGAGCGCCGGAGCCGCCTCCCTCTTCTTCTCCTACATCGGGTTCGACGCCGCCTCCACCGCGGGTGAGGAGGCACGCAACCCGCAAAGGGACCTGCCGCGCGCCATCATCCTGTCGCTCGTCCTCGTCACCGCCCTGTACGTGCTCGTCGCCGTCGCCGCGCTCGGCGCCATGCCGTGGAAGCAGTTCGCGGGGACCGAGGCCACGCTCAGCGAGGTGCTCGTACGGTCCGTCGGCGGCGGGAACCTGTGGCCGATCCTGCTGTCCGTCGGCGCGGTCGTCGCCACCACCAGCGTGGTGCTCACCGTGCAGTACGGGCAGATCCGCATCCTCTTCGCGATGGCCCGGGACGGGCTCGTGCCGCCCCTGTTCGCCAAGGTGCACCCGCGCACCGGTGTGCCCCGCGCCAACACCGTGATCGTGTCGGCGTTCATCGCCGTCCTCGCCGCCCTCGTCCCGCTCGGCAGCCTCGCCGACGCCACCAGCATCGGCACGCTCTTCGCGTTCATGCTGGTCAACGTCGCGGTGGTGCTGCTGCGCCGGCGCAGCCCCGACACCCCGCGCTCCTTCCGGGTGCCGTTCTCGCCCGTCACGCCCCTGCTCGGCGTCGGCTTCTGCGTCTACATGCTGGGCAGCCTGGGCACCGACACCTGGATCGCCTTCGGGGCCTGGATGGCGGCCGGGCTCGTCGTCTACGGCCTCTACGGCGTCCGGCACTCCAAGCTCAACCTCGATCAGGCCCTCCGGGAAGACTCCGCATGACCCGCCTCGACCTCACCGCCGACGTCGTCACACTCACCCGTGCCCTCGTCGACCTGCCCTCCGAGAGCGGGCAGGAGGCACGGATCGCCGACGCCGTGCACACCGCCCTGCGCGCCCTGCCCCATCTCACCGTCGACCGGGTCGGCAACTCCCTCGTCGCCCGCACCCGCCTCGGACGCGGTGAACGCGCCCTGATCGCCGGGCACCTGGACACGGTCCCGGCCGCCGGGAACCTGCCCTCCCGGCTCGCCGGCGAGCGTGTGCACGGGCTCGGCGCCTGCGACATGAAGGGCGGCGTGGCCGTGGCCCTTCGGCTGGCCGCCACCGTCGCGGAGCCCGTCCGCGACCTCACGTACGTCTTCTACGAGTGCGAGGAGGTGGAAGGGGACCGCAACGGGCTCGCCCGGATCGGCGCCGAGCGGCCGGACCTGCTGGCCGACGCCCAACTCGCCATCCTCATGGAGCCCTCCGACGCGGGTGTGGAGGCCGGCTGCCAGGGCATCCTCACCGCCGACATCGTGGTCAGGGGCGCCCGCGCCCACACCGCCCGCGCCTGGCAGGGGGTCAACGCCGCCCACAAGGCCGGCCTGGTCCTGCGACGGCTCGACGCACACCGGCCCGAGCGGGTCCTCGTCGACGGACTGGAGTACCGCGAAGGGCTCAGTGCCGTCGCCGTACGGGCCGGGGTCGCCGGGAACGTCGTACCCGACGAGTGCGTCGTCACCGTCAACTGCCGCTTCGCGCCCAGCCGTTCACCGGAAGAAGCCGAGGCGTACGTGCGCGCGCTCTTCCCGGAGTACGAGGTGCGCGTCACCGAGATCGTCGGCGGTGCCCTGCCGCATCTGGACCGGGTCGGCGGCCTCGTCGCCGCGCTCGGCGCCGAGCCGCGACCCAAGCTCGGCTGGACGGACGTCGCCCGGTTCGCCGCGCTGGGCGTGCCCGCGCTCAACTACGGCCCCGGGGACCCCTCCCTCGCCCACACGGCGGGGGAGTACGTGCCCGTGGCGCACCTGCGCACATGTGAGGAGCGGCTCAGGGCGTGGCTGAGCTGAGGCCCGCCAGCGCCCGCAACTGGAGCCAGAGCACCAGCCGTTCGTCGGGGTCGTCCAGGTCGACCCCGGCGTGCTGCTGGAGCTGCCTCAGGCGGTAGCGGCAGGTGTTGGGGTGCACGGCGAGGAGCTTCGCCGCGCCCGCCATGTCGCAGCCCGCGTCGAACCAGCAGACCAGCGTGCGGGCGTACTCCGTGCCGTGCGCGGCGTCGTACGCCAGCACCCGCCGCCAGGCGCCCGCGTTCAACTCCCGCCGCTCGCCCATCACTTCGGTCAGCCGCAGCAGGGTGACGCGGGCCCGTACCTCGTCCACGCAGGCCACCGGCAGCCCCCCGTCCAGCACCCGCAGCACCAGGTCGGCGTCCGCCCGGGAGTCCGCCAGCCCCGCCGCGTCCGGCACCACCTCGCCGAGCGCCGCCCGCACCGGCACCCGCAGCGCCTGCCCGGCCCGCGCCACGATGTCCTCGGCCAGCTTCTTGTGCCGCTCGCCGGAACCGGGCAGCACCGCGTACACCACCCCGTCCACCAGCACGCCCGCGTGCCGCCCGTAACGCGCCTCGCACTGCAGCCGTACGACGTCCAGCAGGCGCAGCGCGGTGCGCTCGGTGTCCGGGACGCCGGCCGTCGAGTCCAGCACGAAGGCCGCCACCCGGGCGAGACCGGCCAGGCCCAGCCGCTCGGCTGCCGTCGCCGCATCCACCGCCGTGCCGTCCAGCAGTCGGCGCAGCAGCTCGCTGCCCCGGTGCCGGGCCAGTTCCCGGGCCGCGCGTGCCCGCAGCAGGAGCAGGGCGGCCGTGGACGCGCCCTGGGCGAGGGTGTCCTCGGCGTCCGGGGTGAGCGAGCCGCCGTCGACCACCCACACCGAGCCGAGCGTCTCCCCGCCGGCCCGTACCGGCATCGCCAGGCGGGGCAGGTCGCCGGCGGACAGCGCGGGCAGCCTCAGCGGGCGGTCGGCGGCGAACAGGCGGCGGTACTGCTCGGTGTTCTCCGCGCTGGCCGGAACCTGCCGGCCGAGGATGCCCTGCCGGCGGTCCTCGTCCACCGGCTGCCCGGGGACGGTGGAGTAGGCGAGGATCCGCTGCCGTGGGTCCTCGACGGCCGTGGCCCCGCCGGTCGCCGTCGCGATCGCGTCGGCCAGCGCGAACAGGTCGCCGAGCCCGCTGTCGGGGGCGGCGGCGGTGGGCCGGGCGGCGATGGCCGAGGCCAGCAGCAGATGGACGTGGTGCCAGGCGGCGTCCTCGGCGACCGACAGCAGGGCCACGCCGTACGCCTCCGCCGCCGCGACCGGGCCGTCCGCACCGCGCACCACCACCCCGGTCAGCCCGGCCTCGGCCGCCGCCCGCAGCAGCGGCCCGGACTCCGCCGCCGGGACACCGACCGCGAGCAGCAGCGCGCCGGGCTGCCGGGGGAGCGGGGTGCGGCCGTCGTGGAGCACCGCCTCGGTCACCGGGACGGCCTGCCCGGCGGGGGTCGTGTGCAGGCGCAGGGCGGGGCCGCCGACGACGTCCAGGAGGTCACCGAGGGTGCAGGCGTCCATGAGGGTCCCCAGCGGGCTATTGGCGGATGGTGCAACGAACGTACGCGAGCGTTGGCCGCTCGCACAACACACACGGAGCCAGCTCCTTCGAGACTCGTGCCATGACAGCAGGAGTCACCCTCCGTACCGTCCACGACGTCGCCTCCCTCGCGGCCGTGGCCGGCTACTTCAGCGACGTCTGGCAGACACCCCGCACCGCCCCGCCCTACCCGGCCGAGGTGCTGCACAGCCTGGTGCACGCCGGCGGCGCGGTGCACGCCGCGTACGACGGGCAGCGGCTGGCCGGCGCGTCCGTCGCCGTCCTCGGCGCCGACCGCGGCACCTACTCGCTGGTGGCCGCCGCGGACCGGGGGCTCGGGCACGCCGTGAAGCTGGCCCAGCGCGACTGGGCCCTCGGTCTGGGCGCCCGCACCATGCGCTGGACCTTCGACCCGCTGGTCGGCCGCAACGCCCGCTTCAACCTGGCCAAGCTGGGCGCCACCGGCACGGAGTACCTGGTCGACTTCTACGGCCCGATGACCGACGGCGTGAACGACGGCGACGAGAGCGACCGGCTGACGGTCACCTGGGACCTGGGCGCGCCACCGGCGTCGTACGACATCGCACCCCGCGGACCGGTCATCGCCACCGCCCCCGACGGCGACCCCCTCACCCGCCGCGACGAGCGGCACATCTGGTGCCGGGTGCCCGAAGACATCGTCAAGCTGCGCGCCGCCGACCCGGCACTCGCGCTGCGCTGGCGGCACGCGGTGCGCGAGGTGCTGCTGACGGCCTTCGGGGAGGGGTTCCGGGCCACCGGGATGTCCCGCGACGGCTGGTACACGCTGACCCTCCCCCACTCTCGGCTGCGCTCGAGCGGGGGGACCCCCGTGGAGGAGGCCGCGTGAAACTGGAGCGCGTCGAGATCGTCCACGTGGCGATCCCGCTGGTCACCCCGTTCCGTACGTCCTTCGGGACGATGACGACGAAGGACACCTTCCTCCTGCACGTCGTCACCGACTCCGCCGAGGGCTGGTCGGAGTTCGCCGCCGACCCCGAGCCGCTGTACTGCTCGGAGTTCGTGGCCGGCGCCGAGATCGTGCTGCGCGACTTCCTGATCCCGCGCGTGGCGGCGCTGGGCGAGGTCACGGCCGCCGCCCTCGCCCCGGCCGTGGCGAAGATCAAGGGCCACGAGCTGGCGAAGGCGGCCCTGGAGACGGCCCTGCTGGACGCCGAGCTGCGCACGTACGGCATGCCGCTGGCCGTGTATCTCGGCGCGGTGCGGGACCGGGTGCCCGCCGGGGTGTCGGTCGGCATCAAGAACTCGGTGCCGGAGCTGCTGGACGACGTCGAGCGCTACCTCGCCGAGGGATACGTCCGCATCAAGCTGAAGATCGAGCCGGGCTGGGACGTGGAGCCGGTACGGGCGGTCCGCGACCGCTTCGGCGAGGCACTGCCCCTGCAGGTGGACGCCAACACCGCGTACACCCTGGCGGACGCCGAGCGGCTGCGGCGCCTGGACGAGTTCGGGCTGCTGCTGATCGAGGAGCCGCTGCAGGAGAACAACCTGCACGCCCACGCCCAGCTGCAGCAGCGCCTGCGCACCCCCGTCTGCCTGGACGAGTCCCTGCACCACGCCTCCGACACCGCCGCCGCGATCGCGATGGACGCCTGCCGGGTGGTGAACGTCAAGCCCGCCCGGGTCGGCGGCTACCTGGAGGCCCGCCGGGTCCACGACGTGGCGCACGCGCACGGGGTCCCGGTGTGGTGCGGCGGCATGCTGGAGACGGGCATCGGACGCGCCCCCAACCTCGCCCTGGCCGCCCTGCCCGGCTGCACGCTCCCCGGGGACACCTCCGCGTCCTCCCGCTACTTCGCCGAGGACATCACCGAGCCGTTCGTACTCCAGGACGGCCACCTGCCGGTCCCGACCGCACCCGGAATCGGCGTCGAGCCCCTTCCGGAGGCCCTGCGCCGCTTCACCCGGGGCCGGCGGGACCTGTACGCGGCATAAGGCACGGCTGGTGGTCACGTTAGATTGATCCCGTGCTCTCACGTCTCACGCGTCCCCAGGCCGTAGCCGTCTGCGCCGTGCCCGTCGCGGCCCTGCTGGCCACGGCGGCGTTCGCGCCGCTGCCGTTCTCGGTGGCGCAGCCCGGGATGACGGCGAACGTGCTCGGCGAGAACAAGGGCAGCCAGGTGATCACCGTCTCGGGCGCCCCGGTCCGGCGCACCAGCGGGCAGCTGCGGATGGTCACGATCGAGGCGACCGGTCCGGACGCCACGGTGACCCTCGCAGACGTGATCGGCAACTGGTTCCGCACCGACCGGGCCGTGATGCCCCGCGACGCGGTCTACCCGAGCGGCGAGAACGTCAAGGAGATCGAGCAGCACAACGAGGCGCAGATGAAGCAGTCCCAGGACGCGGCGACCCAGGCGGCGCTGAAGTACCTGGGGCTGAGCGCCGACAAGGTCGAGGTCACGCTGAAGCTCGCCGACGTGGGCGGACCGAGCGCGGGCCTGCTGTTCACCCTGGGGATCATCGACAAGCTGCACGGCGACGGCAGCGGCGGCGACCTCACCGGCGGCCGCACCGTCGCCGGTACGGGCACGATCGACGCCTCCGGCAGGGTCGGCGCGGTCGGCGGGGTGGCCCTGAAGACCCAGGCCGCCCGGCGTGACGGCGCCACGATCTTCCTGGTCCCGAAGGCCGAGTGCACCGACGCCAAGGCGGAACTGCCCAAGGGACTGCGCCTGATCCCGGTCACCACGCTGAAGAGCGCCGTGGACTCCCTGGAGGCGCTGGAGAAGGGGAAGGGCTCGGTACCGAGCTGCTGAGGGCCTGTCCTTGTCTAGGCGACCACCATCTAGGCGACCACCGGCTTCGGGGCGGCCGCGAGGCGCAGGCCGACCTCTACGAGGGTCCAGCCGACGCGGGCGCGCAGTTCGACGGGCGGCTTCGCCGCGGTGGCGAGCCGGTGGGCGTCGGCCTGGGCGCGGAGATCGGCGGCGTGCTGCTGGGCGAGGTCGAGCTGGGTCCGGAAGTACATGGCGTGCCCTTTCAGTCCGTCTCGATGGGGAACAGGTGCGTGTGGACGCGTACTTGCCCGGAGTCCGGGGTGTCCTTGCCGGGGACGCGGTCCCGGTAGTCGTCGATCAGGGCGTGCATCCTCTGGACGAGTTCGGCGGCCAGCTCGGGCGTGAGCCGTAGCGTCGCGTTGCTCATGTCGGAGGCGCGGGACCACTCCTCGGACCAGCGGTCCCGGGTGCTGAGCCAGGTGGACAGTTCACGGGCGTGGGTGTTCGCGACCTCGTGGAGGTACATGTCGGCCATGCCCCGGACCTCGGGGCCGGCTTGCCTGAAATCCTCGGAGTGGAAGGCGAGCCCCTGGTCCACTGCCCTCCACCACCGCTCCCGGCCCTTGCCGTGCTCCGGTGCGTCCTCGACGAAGCCGTGGGCGGCGAGCTGACGCAGGTGGTAGCTGGTCGCGCCGCTGGACTCGCCGAGCCGTTCGCCCAGTTGGGAGGCGGTGGCCGGACCGTGGTGCCGCAGGGCGTCCAGCAGCTGCATCCGCAGCGGGTGGGCCAGTCCTCTGAGTGAACGGGCGTCCAGTTGGCGGACCTTGCGCTCCTGCGGTTCCTCCGTCATGCGTACAAAGATAGCTATGCAAAGAGACCTTTGCAACGCGTCTTTTGCATCAACTTCTCTGCAAGTCCCCGTCCTCCCCGGCGGCCTGTTCCACCAGCGGGATGATCCGCAGCGGAACCGGGTTCTCCATGACGATCGCCGTGGAGGCGCGGACGATGCCCTCGAAGCCGACGACGCGGTCGATCACCCGCTGGAGGTCGGCGTTGGAGCGGGCCACCAGGCGGCACAGCATGTCTCCGCTGCCGGTGGTGGTCAGCAGTTCCAGCACCTCCGGCACGGTCGCCAAGTGGGCCCGGACGTCGGGACCCTGGCCCTGCCGGATCTGCAGCGTGGCGAAGGCCGTCACCGGGTAGCCGAGGGCCGCGGGATCCACCTGCGGGCCGAACCCCCGGATGACCCCGCTGGACTGCAGCCGGTCCAGGCGCGCCTGCACCGTGCCCCGGGCGACCCCGAGCCGCCGGGACATCTCCAGCACCCCGATGCGCGGCTCGCGCGCGAGCAGCACGATGATCCGCCCGTCCAGATGATCGATCGCCACGGCACCTCCAGGGATGGGCATCCTGTACAGAAAGACCGCCGATATGGCCGTATCGCTGAGCAGATTGCCCAGTGAACACGGAAACTATTGCGCACCTTGCAGGGCGGGTCCACGCTTCCGCTATGACGCAGACCACTCACCACACTCCCGACACCGCCCGGCAGGCCGACCCCTTCCCGGTCAAGGGAATGGACGCGGTCGTCTTCGCCGTGGGCAACGCCAAGCAGGCGGCGCACTACTACTCCACCGCCTTCGGCATGCAGCTGGTCGCCTACTCCGGACCGGAGAACGGCAGCCGCGAGACCGCCAGTTACGTCCTGGAGAACGGCTCCGCCCGCTTCGTGTTCACCTCGGTGATCAAGCCGAGCACCGACTGGGGTCACTTCCTCGCCCGGCACGTGGCCGAGCACGGCGACGGCGTCATCGACCTGGCCATCGAGGTCCCGGACGCCCGCGCCGCGCACGCCTACGCCGTCGAGCACGGCGCCCGCTCGGTCGTCGAACCGTACGAGGTGAAGGACGAGCACGGCACCGTCGTCCTCGCCGCGATCGCCACCTACGGCGAGACCCGCCACACCCTGGTCGACCGCTCCGGCTACGACGGCCCCTACCTGCCCGGTTACGTCGCCGCGAAGCCGATCGTCGAACCGCCCGCCCAGCGCACCTTCCAGGCCATCGACCACTGCGTCGGCAACGTGGAACTCGGCCGGATGAACGAGTGGGTCGGGTTCTACAACAAGGTCATGGGCTTCACGAACATGAAGGAGTTCGTGGGCGACGACATCGCCACCGAGTACAGCGCGCTGATGTCGAAGGTCGTCGCGGACGGCACCCTCAAGGTGAAGTTCCCGATCAACGAGCCCGCGATCGCCAAGAAGAAGTCCCAGATCGACGAGTACCTGGAGTTCTACGGCGGCGCCGGCGTCCAGCACATCGCGCTGAACACGGGCGACATCGTGCAGACCGTCCGCACCATGCGCGCGGCCGGCGTCGAGTTCCTCGACACCCCCGACTCGTACTACGACACTCTCGGCGAGTGGGTCGGCGACACGCGGGTGCCGATCGAGACCCTGCGCGAACTGAAGATCCTCGCCGACCGCGACGAGGACGGCTACCTGCTGCAGATCTTCACCAAGCCGGTCCAGGACAAGCCGACGGTCTTCTTCGAGATCATCGAGCGGCACGGCTCGATGGGCTTCGGCAAGGGCAACTTCAAGGCCCTGTTCGAGGCGATCGAGCGGGAGCAGGAGCGCCGCGGCAATCTGTGAGGCGAGGGCGCCGAGGCGGACGTAGGCTCACGGCATGGCCAGGATCAACGACGTGGGCGGCACGGTCGGCTTCGGCGCCATCGACACCACCGACGATCCCGAGCCCTTCCACACGGACTGGGAGGCGAGGGTCGCCGGCCTCCTGCTCGCCCTGCGCGCGGAGGGGCTCTTCTATCTCGACGAGTTCCGGGACGCCATCGAGTCGATCCCGCCCGCCCGGTACCTGACCAGCTCCTACTACGAGCGGTGGTTCACCGGGTTCCTCCGGGGATGCCCCGGCCTTCGGGCCGGGGAGGAATCGGACTCCTGCGGAGCGGGGCAGGGATAGCCGGATCGCCGTCAGGGCGATCCGGCGCCCCGCCCCGCACGGCGGTGATGCCGCCCGCAATGATCAAGAGCTCAACTGTCAGTCCGCTCGGGTAGGTTCGGATGCATGACGGCAGAGGCGACCACGAAGGACACCGAGCATGCCCGGTACACCTTCCGTGTGCGCCTGTCGAACACGGCCAGGCGCCGGCTCGAAGCCGAGTGGGATCGCTGCCGCTGGATCTGGAATGAGTGCGTCGCGAAGTCCCAGCAGGTCCACGCGCAGAGCCGGGCGACGGGCGAGAAGGTGACCTGCGGTCCGGGGCAGTTGGACAGGATGCTGACCGAGGCACGCAGGGCGACGCCATGGCTGGCTGAGGGCGCGAGCGTGCCGCAGCAGCAGGCGATACGGGACTTCGCCAGGTCGAGGGCGAAGGCGCTGAAGGACATCAAGGACCGGTTGCCGATGCACCGGCGGGCCGGGATGCCCAGGTGGAAGAAGAAGCGGGAGGCGCGGCCCAGCCTCAACTACACCAGGCGCGGTTTCCGCCTCAGGGACGGCCGCCTGCACCTTGCGGGCCAGGTCGTGCTGAGGGTGGTGTGGTCGCGGGACCTTCCGGCCGACCCGTCGAGTGTGCGGGTGTTCCAGGACACGCTCGGGCATTGGTATGTGTCCTTCGTCGTTGCCGCGCGGAGTGAACCGCTCGCCGCCACGGGGCGCGTGCTCGGGGTGGACTGGGGTGTGAAGGAGACCGCCACCACCACCGACGACGCCTACGATCTGCCGCATGCCGAGCACGGCAGGCGGGCCGCGCAGCGGCTGGCGAGGTATCAGCGGATGATGGCCCGGCGCCGGCCTCCCAAGGGACAGCCCGCATCCGCCGGCTACCGGCAGGCGCAGGCGCAGGCGGCGAAGCTGCACAAGAAGGTGGCGAGGCAGCGGGAGGACACCGGCCGCAAGTGGGCCAAGCGGGTGGTGCGCGGCCACGACGGGGTTGCGGTGGAGGACTTCAGGCCGAGGTTCCTGGCGAAGACCACCATGGCCCGCAAGGCGGCCGATGCCGCCATCGCCGCGACGAAGCGTGCCCTGTGCGAGATGGGCCGCAAGCACGGGCGGGAGGTCCGTCTCGTGCACCCGGCGCACACCACGATGGACTGTGCCACGTGCGGAGCGAGAACCAAGCACGCACTGCCTCTGTCGATGAGAACGTATGCCTGCACCGTGTGTGGAGCGGTGTCCCCCAGGGACAAGAACTTTGCCCGTGTGATGCTGGTCCGGGCAGGTTGGAACCCGGACGGTGCCGAGGGCGTAAGACCACCCGAGCCGCCGGCTCCGGCGGCGGCCTGAGCCGTAAATCCCCGCTCAGCCCTGGAGGGTGACCAATCCACTCCCTTCAGGGAGGGGAGCCTTCAACGTATGGGACTCCAGCGCGGAGACGCGCTACATGGTGCTGCCGAGACGGTCCGGGGACACCGAAGGGCTGAGCGAGGAACAGCTGGCGGTGCTGGTCACCCGCAACGCCCTCATCGGGACCGCCGCGCTCTGAACCCGGCCGGCGGGCCGGAGGGAGACGGTCGACGGGGTTCACAGGCGATGGCCCATGGTGCGACGCTGTGATCATGAGCCGTATCCAAGCCGCACCCGACGAGGCCCAGGGCAACCTCACCGACCGGCTCCTTTCGGGCCTGCCGGCCGAGGCGGTCCTCACCGACGCCGACGTCACGGCCTCCTACGCCAACGACATGGCGAGCTTCTGCCCGGCCGGCACCCCGGCCGTCGTCGTCCTGCCGCGCACCGTCGAGCAGGTCCAGCACGTCATGCGCACCGCCACCGAACTGCGCGTCCCGGTGGTCCCGCAGGGCGCCCGCAGTGGACTGTCCGGCGCCGCCAACGCCACCGACGGCTGCATCGTGCTGTCCCTCACCAAGATGGACCGCATCCTGGAGATCAGCCCCGTCGACCGGATCGCCGTGGTCGAACCCGGCGTGATCAACGCGACCCTGTCCCGCGCGGTCGAGGAACACGGCCTGTACTACCCGCCGGACCCCTCCAGCTGGGAGATGTGCACCATCGGCGGCAACATCGGTACCGGGTCCGGCGGCCTGTGCTGCGTGAAGTACGGGGTCACGGCCGAGTACGTCCTCGGCTTGGACGTGGTGCTGGCCGACGGCCGCCTGATGTCCACCGGCCGCCGTACCGCGAAGGGTGTCGCCGGTTACGACCTCACGCGTCTGTTCGTCGGCTCCGAGGGCTCGCTCGGCATCGTCGTCCGGGCGGTGCTCGCGCTCAAGCCCAAGCCGCCGCAGCAGCTGGTGCTGGCCGCTGAGTTCCCCTCCGCGGCCGCCGCCTGCGACGCCGTCTGCCGGATCATGGAGGGCGGTCACGTCCCGTCCCTCCTCGAACTGATGGACCGTACGACCGTCAAGGCGGTCAACGATCTCGCCCACATGGGCCTGCCGGAGACCACCGAGGCGCTGCTGCTGGCCGCCTTCGACACCCCGGACCCGGCCGCCGACCTCGCCGCCGTCGGCGCGCTGTGCGAGGCCGCCGGCGCCACCGAGGTGGTCCCGGCCGAGGACGCGGCCGAGTCCGAGATGCTGCTGAAGGCGCGGCGGCTCTCGCTGACCGCGCTGGAGGCGGTCAAGGGCACGACGATGATCGACGACGTGTGCGTACCCCGCTCGCGGCTCGGCGCGATGCTGGAGGGCGTCGAGCGGATCGCCGCCAAGTACGGCCTGACCATCGGCGTCTGCGCCCACGCCGGCGACGGCAACACCCACCCCACCGTCTGCTTCGACGCGGCGGACGCGGCCGAGTCTCGGCGGGCTCGGGAGTCCTTCGACGAGATCATGGCCCTCGGCCTGGAGCTCGGCGGCACCATCACCGGCGAACACGGCGTCGGGATGCTGAAGAAGGAGTGGCTGGCCCGGGAGATCGGCCCGGTCGGGGTCGAGATGCAGCGCGCCGTGAAGCAGGCCTTCGACCCGCTGAACATCCTCAACCCGGGCAAGGTCCTCTGAGCCCTCGACAGGGTCGCTCACCGGGCGAGCAGCTGGTCGAGCGCGTCGTCGATGCCCAGCTGCCCGCCCTCCGTCCCCGAGGGCACGGCCCGCAACGTCCGCTCCAGCCAGGCCGACACCTGCGGGACGGGCGCTTGAAGCAGCGCGTCCCCGTCCGGGGAGCTCAGTGCCATCAGCACGACACCGCGCCCCTCCGCGTTCGTCGGCCACACCCGCACGTCGCCCTGCCCGCACGGCCGGAACACGCCCTCCACCAGCAGCTCGCGGGCGAACGTCCAGTCGACCGGGGACGGGGAGTTGATGTGGAAGGTGATGTGGACGGCGTACGGATCGTCGGAGCGGTAGCTCAGCCGGGCCGGCACCGGGATGCCGCGCTCCGGCGACAGGATGAGCCGCAGTTCCAGCTCCCGCTCCACCACGGTGTGTTCCATGACCTGCGTGTCCTTTCCGCTCGGGGCCGCTCGGAACGGGCCCGCACCGGGGGAGAGGGGGCAGCGGCCGGGCCATTACGCGGGTCGGGGGAATTTTTTTTCGCGGACGTGTGAGAGCGGGGTGCGGCATTGCCCGGAAAGGGGTGGGTCCTGCGGGACTGGCGCTGCGGGCTGCCGCGGTCTGATAGATGTGGAGGCCCCCATCCCACCCCCGAGCAGATACGGGACGACGGACATGAGCGCCCCAACCCCGGCCCCAGGTGACGACAGGCCCCGCGAGGGCTACTACCCGGACCCGTCCATTCCCGGATACGTCCGGTACTGGAACGGCGCCTCCTGGGTGCCCGGCACCAGCCGCCCGGCGCCGAAGGACGGCGAACCGCTCGTCGCGCTGCCCGGTGTCCGCGCCGCGCCTTCGGCCGTGGAGGAGACGGGCCCCCACTTCTTCGACGAGGACCCGCAGCCGGCGCCCTCCGGCCATGACGGCCCCGGCACCTGGGCGCCCGACGGCCACGGCGGGTCCGGCGCCTGGGGTGCCGACGGCCGAAGCGGTGCGGGACACGCCGGGTACGGCGACCAGGGCACGGCGGGGCAGGCGGGCCCGGGCGCCGGTGGTCACGGGCCCGGCGACGGGCGGACCGCCTGGGGTGCCGACCCGCGGGTGCCCGCGGAGAGCCCGGCCCGGCCGGCGGGCCAGGCCGGCCGCCCCGACGGCGGGCCGGGGGAGGGCGAGGACCAGAACCCGGGCGGCACCTTCCTCTTCCGCCGGCCGGTCCCAGGGCCCGCGGCGGTCCAGGACGACGGCACGATGACGTTCCGCCCGGTACCCGGACAGGGCCGGCGGGGCGCCCAGCCCGCGTCCGGCCCCCAGACTTCCGGCGCGGAAGCCGGGGCGGGCTCCGGCTTCGGCCCGCACGGCGCGGCCCAGGGCCCCGCACCGCAGGCCGCCGCTGGAGCCGGGACGGGGACCGGCTTCGGCGCGCAGGATCCGGCTCAGGGCCCGGGCTTCGGCGCGTCCGCCTCCGGCGCGGGTGAGGGCGGCCATGACGCGGGTGCGCCCGGTGGCTTCGGGCCGCAGGGTCCCGTCGGCACACCCACCCCGCCCTCCGCCGCATCCCCCTCGAACCCCGCTGCCGCTTCCCCGGCCGCAGGCCCCGGCTTCGGTGCCGGCAAGGCCGCCGCCCGCGCCGCTGCCGCGCAGGCACCGCAGGCCCAGCCCGCCCAGGCGGCCGTGGCGCCCTCGGTGCCGGCGCAGGCCGGTGCCCCGGCCACCCCGGTGACCAGCGGGCCCGGTGGTGGCCAGGCGTCCTGGGCGCAGCAGGTGCACCAGCTGGCCGGCGGGGACGAGCAGCCGGTGGCGCCGTGGAAGCCGCCGGTGGAGGACCCCTTCCAGGCGGCCGCGCGCCGCCAGGCCGCCGCCCGCCCCGCCGGACTGAGCAAGCGGTTCGCGGCCCGGCTGATCGACACCGTGGTCGTGGGCGCCGTGACGGCCGTCGCCGCCGTACCGCTCGGCACCAAGGCCCTCGACCACGTCCAGCAGAAGATCGACGCGGCCAGGCTGTCCGGCCGCGAGGTCACCGTCTGGCTGCTCGACGGCACGACCGCCACCAGCCTCGGCATCGTGCTCGCCGTCCTGCTGCTCGCCGGCGTCGGGTACGAGGTGCTGCCGACCGCCAGATGGGGCCGCACCCTCGGCAAGAAGCTGCTCGGTCTGGAGGTGCGGGACATCGAGGCGCACGAGCCCCCGGCCTTCGGCGCTGCGCTGCGCCGCTGGCTGGTCTACAGCGTGCCCGGCCTGCTCGGCATCGGGATCCTGGGCGTGCTGTGGTGCCTGTTCGACCGGCCCTGGCACCAGTGCTGGCACGACAAGGCGGCGCACACCTTCGTCGCGGGCTGAGCGCGGGGCGCGGCCGTACCCCGTACGGCCGTCCGCCGGATGCGGAGCCGGGGCGTTCGCGGTCCACTCGGGCCATGAGCAGTGAACCGCCCCCCGGCTCCGGAGAGCAGCCCCCCGAGGACGACCCGTTCAGGAAGCGGCCCCCGTCGGACCAGGGGTCGGGCTCGCCGTACGGTACTCCGTCCGGCGGTGCCCAGCAGCCCCCGCCGCCCGGTGGCGGGCAGCCCCCGGGCGGCGGCCAGCCACCCCCGTACGGGAGCGGCGAGCCACCGCCGCCGTACGGCAACCAGCCACCGCCCCCGTACGGCGGAGAGCAGCCCCCTCCCTATGGCGGCGGACCCTACGGAGGCGGCCCCTACGGCACCGGCGATTACCCCGCCGACCCGCTCGCCGGTATGCCCCCGCTCGCCGGTAGCGGCAGACGGACCCTCGCGCGGATCATCGACATGATCCTCGTCGGGATCGTCGTCTGGCTGCTCACCTGGGCGTTCGGAGTACGTCAGTACCAGGTCAACAGCGGTCACGTCGAGGCCGCCAAGTCCGTGGGACAGTCCTTCATCGCGGCCGTGCTGTACGTCGCGTACGACACGTTCATGATGACCAAGTACGGCCAGACCCTCGGCAAGAAGTGGTTCAACATGAGGGTGGCGAACCTGGACAACGGCGCCACGCCCTCGATGCAGACCAACCTGATCCGCGCCCTTCTGCTGTGGGTGGTGTTCGCCTTCTGCTGTGGCCCCATCTGGACGGCGATCTGCGGCGGCTGGAGCTACTTCGACAAGCCCTACAAGCAGGGGCTGCACGACAAGGCGGCCAAGACGGTGGTGGTCAGCACCGGCTGAGCCAAGCGGCAGGGGTGCCCGTACGAAAGCGGCGGGCCCGTGGGATCACGGGCCCGCCGCTTTTCGTGTGGGCACAGTTCACAAGGCCGTGGACACCGGCTGCTCCTGGGATGCGGGCTCGGCGGTTTCGGCCGGTACCTCGGTCGTACGGACCTTCGGCAGCGGCACCGTCATCGCCACGAGCAGCCCGAGGGCCAGCGCCGCGAGGGCGATGACGGTGACCCCGAGGCCCGAACTCGTCTGGGACAGCAGCAGCATGGCGAGCGTCGAGAAGATCACGGTGCACGAACCGTAAACGAGCTGTGCGGCAGTCGGACGAGGCATGGCAATCGTGTCCTCGGAAGTCTTCGGGGGATTCTTCGGGGGGGTGTCGGGGGCGTGCCGTTCGACTCTCTTCGCGTGCATGCCCGAGCCGGACACCTGGTAAGCGTGACCTAACCCACGGTACAGGTGCACGGGGGGCGCACGGAGTCATGGGGTGGAGTCATAGGACGCCAGCAGGTTCGTAAAGCGAACGTCGGCTGCACCTAGTGGATTTGGCCAGAACAAGTCAAGACCTGTTTTTCTTCCAAACCTCTAGCCAAATGACGTCACTTGGCATGCGCCTAACAGACGCAGGGGAGGAACTCAAGTGACCGGCAGATCCTGAACGTTCAGAGCGGCCGCGATCGGTGTGAGCCTCGCGGCGGCCTCCGCGACGTTCGCCACCCTCGCCGTCGCGGAGGCGAGCACCCAGACCCGGTCGGCGGCCGTCAACCGGCACGACCCGGCCCCGGTGCGGCAGCGGGCACACGACCTCGACGGCCCGCTCAGCAAGACCCAGGAGGCCCAGCGCCGGGAGGCGCTGAACCAGCTCATATCGGGGAAGGTCAAGGCGCAGGAGCGGGGCGGCTCCAAGGTCGTGGCGCTCAAGAGCCGCAAGGGCAAGAGCAAGTACGTCGAGCTGAGCCGCGAGAAGTCCGACAAGATCTTCACCATCCTGGTGGAGTTCGGGGACAAGACCGACCCCAAGTACGGCGGCACCGCGGGCCCGCTGCACAACACCATCGCCGCGCCGGACCGCAAGAAGGACAACTCCACGGCCTGGCAGAAGGACTACGGCCAGAAGCACTACCAGGACCTCTACTTCGGCACCGGCAAGAAGACCGAGTCGCTGAAGAAGTACTACGAGAAGCAGTCCTCGGGCCGCTACTCGGTCTCCGGTGAGATCACGGACTGGGTCAAGGTCCCCTACAACGAGGCCCGTTACGGCAGCAACAACGCCTGCGGTCAGACCAACTGCCCGAGCGTGTGGAACGTCGTCAGCGACGGTCTGAACGCCTGGGTCGCGCAAGCGAAGGCGGCCGGGCGGACCGACGCCGACATCAAGAAGGACCTCGCCCAGTACGACCAGTGGGACCGCTACGACCACGACGGCGACGGTAACTTCAACGAGCCCGACGGCTATGTCGACCACCTCCAGATCGTGCACGCCGGTGAGGACGAGTCCGCGGGCGGCGGCGCCCAGGGCACCGACGCGATCTGGGCCCACCGCTGGTACGCCTTCGGCACCGACGCGGGCGCCACCGGGCCCGCCGGCAACAAGCTCGGCGGCGCCCAGGTCGGCGACACCGGCGTCTGGGTCGGCGACTACACCATCCAGCCGGAGAACGGCGGCCTCGGCGTCTTCGCCCACGAGTACGGTCACGACCTCGGTCTGCCCGACGAGTACGACACCGCCGGCGGCGACAATTCCACGGGTTTCTGGACCTTGATGTCCTCCGGTTCCTGGCTGGGCACCGGCAGGGAGTCCATCGGCGACCTGCCGGGCGACATGAACGCCTGGGACAAGCTGCAGCTCGGCTGGCTCGACTACGACACCGCCAAGGCCGGCACGCAGTCCACGCACAAGCCGGGTGTCGCCGAGTACAACGCCTGGGACAAGCAGGCCCTCGTGGTCACCCTGCCGGACAAGGCGGTCACCACCACGATCACCCAGCCCGCCGAGGGTTCGACCCAGTGGTGGAGCGGCAGCGGCAACGACCTGAAGAACACGCTGACCCGGCCCGTGGACCTGACCGGAAAGTCCTCGGCGAAGCTGGACCTGGACGGCTGGTGGGCCATCGAGGACGGCTACGACTACCTGTACGCCGAGGTGTCGACCGACGGCGGCGCCAACTGGACCGCCCTGGAAGGCACGGCGGACGGCCAGGCCATCCCGCGTGACGGCAGCGGCAACCCGGCGCTCACCGGCTTCTCGCAGAGCCACAAGAAGCTGTCGTACTCGCTCGACGCCTACGCGGGCAAGAAGATCGGCCTGCGCTTCCGTTACGCCACTGACGGCGGTGTCGCGGAGAACGGCTTCACGGCCGACGCGATCACCGTGACCGCCGACGGCGCCCCCGTCTTCTCGGACAACGCGGAGGCCGCGGACGCCGCTTGGACCGCGAACGGCTTCTCGCGGATCGGCGCGTCCTTCACCAAGGACTACAAGCAGTACTACGTCGCCGAGAACCGGCAGTACGTGTCGTACGACAAGACCCTGAAGACCGGCCCGTACAACTTCGGCTTCTCGACGACCCCTCCGGACTGGGTGGAGCACTACCCGTACCAGAACGGCCTGTTGATCTGGAAGTGGGACACCTCCCAGGCCGACAACAACACCAACAGCACCAACAGCCACCCGGGTACCGGTCTGATCCTGCCGATCGACTCGCACCCGAAGGCGCTGAAGTGGACCGACGGCACGCTGATGCGCAACCGCATGCAGGCGTACGACTCCCCGTTCAGCCTGTACGGCACGGACGGCATCACGCTGCACAAGGCGGACGCCGCGACGGTGATCAAGGCGTCGAAGGGGGTGCCGGTCTTCAACGACCACACGAGCACCTACTACGACCCGGCGAACCCCACCGGTGGCGTGAAGGTCACTGACACCAACACCAAGATCGCGATCGTCAAGGAGGCCAAGGACGGCTCGACGATCTTGCTCAAGATCGGTCCCGCGGTGAAGTAGTCAGCGTTTCCGCAGGTCAGACGCATATCGGCGGCAACCCCTTGGCGGGTCGCCGCCGATCGTGTTTAGGTGCGTCCTGTGGACCGCTTATTGACACCGACCGAAACGGGGATGTGACCGCATGGCCGCTGGAGGCTTCTGCAAGCTGCCGAACGGCACGGTCGTGGTGGCACTGAACCTGCCCTACGGCTCCGCCGGGGTGCGGGTACTGGTGCACGCCCAGAACCGGGCCCGGGCCCTGACCAGGCTCCGCAACCTGGGGTTCCGCGCGATCTACCTCCGGGGGAACGCGGCGCCTCCGACACCGGACGAGATCACGGCCGTGCTGCACCACCCGGACGGCCTGATATGGCGCACGGCCCCCACGGACACCGGTGTCATCGTGAACGAGCTGTGGCACCCCATCCGGGCGCTGCTGAGACCTCCGGCGGTTCAGCAGGGGTGACGCCGGCTGTGGGGGGCGGTGGCGCTGCGTGGGCGGTTGCGGGTGTGTTGTGGCTGGTCGCGCCCACGCGGCGAAGCCGCATGTCGATACGGCCCCGCGCCCCTTCGGGGCGCTGCTTTGCAGGTCGGCGGTGGTCGGTGACCGTCAGCCACTGACCACCGGCTTGCCCGTCAGCTCCACGGCCGCCTCTCGGAGCTCCTCCAGGGCCCGCTCCGTCGTCTCCGGAGCGACCCCCGCCGTCAGGTCCAGCAGGACCTGGGTCCGGAAGCCCTCTCTCGCCGCATCCAGCGCGGTGGCGCGTACGCAGTGGTCCGTGGCTATGCCGACCACGTCGACCTCGTCGATGTGGCGGGCGCGGAGCCAGTCGGCCAGCGGCGTGCCGTTCTCCTCCTTGCCCTCGAAGCCGCTGTAGGCCGCCGAGTACTCCCCCTTGGAGAAGACCGCGTCGACCGCGCCGGAGGCGACGGCGGGGGCGAAGTTGGGGTGGAAGCCCACCCCCTCCGTGCCCGCGACGCAGTGCGCGGGCCAGGAGCGGACGAAGTCGGGGTTGTCGGCGAAGTGGCCGCCGGGCGCGATGTGGTGGTCCCGGGTGGCGACCACATGGCGGTAGCCGGAGCCCGCCGCCTGGCCGATCAGCTCGGTGATCGCGGCGGCCACGTCCGCGCCGCCCGCGACCGCGAGGCTGCCCCCCTCGCAGAAGTCGTTCTGCACATCTACGACGATCAAGGCGCGGCGCATGGTGGGTGTCCTTCGACTGAGGTTTAAGTAACTGAGCCTAGAGAGTTACGGGCCCGTAGGGGAGGGGGCGTGGGCGGGCGGACGGCGGTCCCGCTTTAGCTACCCGAGCGCCCTTGGACGTACTCCGTCGGAAGGACGGGTTCCCCCCGGGAGAGCTGGGTCGCCGACAGGGGGAGGTTCGCCCGCGCGGCGATGTGGCGCTCGCGCGGCACGTCCAGGGGTTCCCGGGCGACGACGTCACCGCCCTTGATCAGCTGCACGAGGAGCCGGCGCTCGGCGAGCTCCGCCGGCACCTGGCCGGTGCCCACGACCTCGGCCTCGGCCACCCCGTCCTCGTCCAGCCGGCGCGCCGCCCACTTGCGGCCCCCGACGGAGGTCTTGCCGCCGCTGGACTTCTTCGCGACCGGCACCAGCGGCGCCTTCGGGTCGCCGGACTCGGCGCGGGCGACCAGCTTGTAGACCATGGAGCAGGTCGGGTGGCCGGAGCCGGTGACCAGCTGGGTGCCGACGCCGTAGGCGTCCACGGGGGCGGCGGCCAGTGAGGCGATCGCGTACTCGTCCAGGTCGGAGGTGACGACGATCTTCGTGTTCCGCGCGCCCAGCTCGTCCAGCTGCTGCCGCACCCGGTGCGCCACGAGCAGCAGGTCGCCGGAGTCGATGCGGACCGCGCCCAGCTCGGGGCCGGCCACCTCTACCGCCGTACGGACGGCCTCGGCGACGTCGTAGGTGTCCACGAGCAGCGTGGTGCCCCGGCCGAGGGTGGCGACCTGGGCCTGGAAGGCGTCCCGCTCGTGGTCGTGGAGCAGGGTGAAGGCGTGGGCCGAGGTGCCGACCGTCGGGATGCCGTAGCGGAAGCCGGCCGCGAGGTCGGAGGTGGTCGCGAAGCCGCCGACGTACGCGGCGCGCGCGGCGGCGACCGCCGCCAGCTCGTGGGTGCGGCGGGCGCCCATCTCGATCAGCGGGCGCTGCCCGGCGGCGGAGGCCATCCGGGAGGCCGCCGCGGCGATCGCGGAGTCGTGGTTGAGGATGGAGAGGATCACCGTCTCCAGCAGCACGCACTCGGCGAAGGTGCCCTCGACGCGCATGATCGGCGAGCCGGGGAAGTAGACCTCGCCCTCGGGGTAGCCCCAGATGTCCCCGCTGAAGCGGTAGTCGGCGAGCCACTTCAGGGTGTCCTCGTCGACGATCTTCCGCTCGCGCAGGAAGCCCAGCACGTCGGTGTCGAAGCGGAAGTTCTCCACCGCGTCCAGGACACGCCCGGTGCCCGCCACCACGCCGTAGCGGCGCCCGTCCGGCAGCCGCCGGGTGAAGACCTCGAACACGCTCCGCCGTTCGGCCGTACCGGCCTTGAGAGCGGCCTGCAGCATCGTCAGCTCGTACTGGTCCGTGAAGAGCGCCGTCGAGGGAACATCCACCGGCAGCCCAAGGTCCGCTGTGTTCATGGCAACCGATCCTACTCCCTTCTCGTCGGTGTGACGATTTCCGGGCCGCGTGGCAGCATGGGCAATGTGACGTCACCCGCGCCCCTAGAGATCGAACGCACAGAGTCGGCGGAGGAGGTCTTCGCCGTACCCGAGCCCGACGTCCCCTGGGTCACGATCGTGCACAACGACCCGGTCAACCTCATGAGCTATGTGACGTACGTCTTCCAGTCGTACTTCGGGTACTCGAAGGACAAAGCCACCAAGCTCATGCTCGACGTCCACCACAAGGGCCGGGCGGTCGTCTCCAGCGGGACTCGCGAGGAGATGGAGCGCGACGTGCAGGCGATGCACGGCTACGGTCTGTGGGCCACCCTGCAGCAAGACCGGAAGTAGCGAACCCATTTACATGCCCGGACACTTCGAACCGCTCCCCGGCGGCGGCGCGGCCGTCGCGCTCGACGAGATCGAGATCTCCATCATCCGGTCGCTGGCCGTCCAGCTCCTGGAGCTCATCGGCCCCGGGCCGGGCGCGGACGCCCCGAAGGACCCGCTCGCCGAGCTCTTCGCGGAGGGCCCGAGCGAGCCGCCCGCCGATCCGGTGCTCAGAAGGCTCTTCCCGGACGCCTACAGCGACCCAGAGCAGGCCCCGGACTCGCCCGCCGAGGCCGAGGAGCGGCAGGCCCACTCCGCCGAGTTCCGCCGCTACACCGAGAACGACCTGCGCGCCGGCAAGCGCGAGAACGCGCTCGCGGTGATCCGCGCCTTGGACGCGCTCGCCCCGGTGGACGAGGGCGGGGCGGTGCTGAAGCTCGCGGCGGGGGAGTCCCGGCAGTGGCTCGGCGCGCTCAACGACCTGCGGCTCGCGATCGGCACCCGGCTGGAGATCATCGACGAGGACGACACCGACCTGCTCTACCGGCTCCCGGACGAGGACCCGCGCAAGCCGATGGTCATGGCCTATCTGTGGCTCGGCGGGCTCCAGGAGACCCTGGTCAACACACTTATGGCGTAATCCGGGACATTTCCAGTGCACGGGTGTTCGCTCAGCGGACGCTCAAATCCGGATAACGATGCCGTCACCGTTGCGGCCTGGTTTGCCGCATTCGGGCACTCTTTGTGCCCTTTTCCCTGTGTGATGCGCCACATCGCGTTCCTTTGATCAATATTGCGGCCGTGATAAATCTTCACGACCGCCCGGCTGACACCACCCATGTCCGGCCGGGTGCGCCACCGAGCCGACGACCGTCGGCCAGGCAACAGCTCCAGCAATCCGGGGGGATCGAAACCCGATCCGAGGCCGACGAAAGGTCCGGATCGGCATGGAGAAAGGCGCACCACACATGACCTCAGCGCAGGTCGACCAGCATCGCGACGGCAAGGACGCCGCGCCGGCCGACGGCGAGAGCGGCGAGGGATACCAGCGCGGGCTCGGGTCCCGGCAGATCCAGATGATCGCCATCGGCGGTGCCATCGGCACCGGCCTGTTCCTCGGCGCGGGCAAGGGCATTTCCAAGGCCGGACCCAGTCTCATCCTGGCCTACGCCGTCGCGGGCCTCGTCATCTTCCTGATCATGCGGGCGCTCGGCGAGCTGCTGATGTACCGCCCGGTGTCGGGTTCGTTCTCGGAGTACGCGCGCGAGTTCATCGGCCCCTTCGCGGGCTTCGTCACCGGCTGGACGTACTGGCTGTTCTGGGTGGTCACCGGCATCACCGAGGTCACGGCCGCGGCCGCCTACATGACGTACTGGTTCGACATCCCGCAGTGGGTCTCGGCCCTGATCTTCACGATCGTGCTGTACGGCGCCAACCTGATCTCCGTGAAGCTCTTCGGTGAGCTGGAGTTCTGGTTCTCCATGGTCAAGGTCACCGCGATCATCGGCATGATCCTGATCTGCGCCGGCATCCTGACGATCGGCTTCTCCGACGCGGGCGACACCGCGTCCGTCAGCCACCTGTGGAACGACGGCGGCTTCTTCCCGCACGGCGTCGGCAACACGCTGATGACCCTGCAGATGGTTATGTTCGCCTTCCTCGCCGTCGAGCTGGTCGGCGTCACCGCGGGCGAGTCCAAGGACCCCAAGACGGTGCTGCCCAAGGCGATCAACACCGTGCCGTGGCGCATCGCCGTCTTCTACGTCGGCGCGCTGATCATGATCCTGTCGGTCGTGCCGTGGACGAACTTCCACCCGGGTGTGAGCCCGTTCGTGGCCGCCTTCCAGAAGATGGGCCTAGCCGCCGGCGCCGGCATCGTGAACTTCGTCGTCCTCACGGCCGCGCTGTCCTCCTGCAATTCCGGCATGTACTCCACCGGCCGCATGCTGCGGGATCTGGCGCTCAACAGCCAGGGCCCGAAGTTCTTCACCAAGCTGACGCGCAGCGGTACCCCGCTGGTCGGCACGACGTTCTCCGCCGCGCTGATGCTGGTCGGTGTCTGGATCAACTACCAGTGGCCGGGCAAGGCGTTCGACTACGTCGTCTCCTTCGCGACCATCTCCGGCATGTGGGCCTGGATCGTCATTCTGGTCTGCCAGCTCCGCTACCGGGCGAAGGCGAACCGCGGGCTGCTGCCGCAGAGTGAGTTCCGCGCGCCGGGGGCGCCGTACACGAGCGTCTTCGCGCTGGCGTTCATCCTGATGGTGATCGTGCTCATGGGCATCGACAAGGACGCCCGGGTGTCGCTTTACTGTGCTCCGCTGTGGGCCGCGATCCTCGGCGTCTCCTACTGGGTGCTCAAGCGCCGCAACCCGGAGGCCGCGGCCTTCCGCAAGCGCTGACGACCATCCCCCGAAGGGACGTCCGGCCGCGCGGGGCTCTCGTGGCGCCCCGCTGCGGCTGCCGCTCAGGACGTCCGGCATATGGGCCGTTCCGTACCAGCTATCGGTACGGAACGGCCCTTCTGCTTATCCTGACGGACATGCTGACCATCACCCAGGTCCTCTACGACCAGATCGTCGCCCACGCCCGCAAGGACCACCCCGACGAGGCGTGCGGCGTCGTCGCGGGCCCGGCGGGCGCGGACCGGCCCGAGCGCTTCATCCCCATGCTGAACGCGGCGATGTCGCCCACCTTCTACGAGTTCGACTCGGGCGACCTGCTCAAGCTCTACCGCGAGCTGGACGACCGCGACGAGGACCCGGTGGTCATCTACCACTCCCACACCGCCACCGAGGCCTACCCCTCGCGCACCGACATCTCCTACGCCAACGAGCCCGGCGCCCACTACGTCCTGGTCTCCACCGCCGACACCGACGGCCTCGGCGAGTTCCAGTTCCGCTCCTTCCGGATCGTGGACGGCGAGGTGTCGGAGGAGGAGGTCAGGGTCGTGGACTCCTACTGATCCCGCGATGCGGTCAGATTTCATCCAGCATGCGAGATCACACTCCGATGGCCGGACCGGGAATCGTTACGATGAGCGCATGGTTCTGAACGACGTGAGCGAGAAGGCGCCGGGCATGCTGCTCGTGGCGCGGCTGCACGTCGATCTGTGCAGGCTGAACAGCGCCATCTGTTGATCCACCCCGCTGCCGCCGTTTGGCATTGAGCCGCGGCGCGCCGCCGCCGCGCGCCTGACCGAACCGACGACACCTTCCGACAGGAGCCCTGAGCCATGGCCATCGAGGTCCGCATCCCGACCATCCTCCGCACGTACACGGACGGCCAGAAGGCGGTGGAGGGCGGCGGGAACACCCTCGCCGAGCTGTTCGCCGACCTCGAGACCCGGCACGCGGGCATCCAGGCCCGCATCGTGGACGAGGGCAAGCTGCGCCGCTTCGTCAACGTGTACCTGAACGACGAGGACGTGCGCTTCATCGACGGCATCGACACCAAGCTGTCCGACGGCGACACCGTGACGATCCTGCCGGCCGTCGCCGGCGGCATGCGCTGATCGGCCGCTGAGCAGCGATGCGCTACGACTCTCCGCTGGCCGCGGTGGGCAACACCCCTCTGGTGCGCCTGCCGCGGCTCTCGCCGTCCCCCGACGTCCGCATCTGGGCCAAGCTGGAGGACCGCAACCCCACCGGCTCGGTCAAGGACCGCCCCGCGCTGCACATGATCGAGCAGGCGGAGAAGGACGGCCGGCTCACCCCGGGCTGCACCATCCTGGAGCCCACCTCCGGCAACACCGGCATCTCCCTCGCCATGGCGGCCAAGCTCAAGGGCTACCGCATGGTGTGCGTGATGCCGGAGAACACCTCGCAGGAGCGCCGGGACCTGCTCGGCATGTGGGGCGCCGAGATCATCTCCTCCCCGGCCGCGGGCGGCTCCAACACCGCCGTACGCGTGGCCAAGGAGCTGTCCGCCGAGCACCCCGACTGGGTGATGCTCTACCAGTACGGCAATCCGGACAACGCCGGCGCCCACTACGCCACCACCGGCCCGGAGATCCTGGCGGACCTGCCGTCGATCACCCACTTCGTGGCCGGTCTCGGCACCACCGGCACCCTGATGGGCGTCGGCCGCTACCTGCGCGAGCACAGGCCGGGCGTGCAGATCGTCGCCGCCGAACCGCGCTACGACGACCTGGTGTACGGCCTGCGGAACCTCGACGAGGGCTTCGTGCCCGAGCTGTACGACGCCTCGGTGCTCACCAGCCGCTTCTCGGTCGGCTCGGCCGACGCGGTCACCCGCACCCGGGAACTGCTGCAGCAGGAGGGCATCTTCGCGGGCGTCTCGACGGGCGCCGCCCTGCACGCGGCGATCGGTGTGGGCAGGAAGGCGGTCAAGGCGGGGGAGTCCGCCGACATCGTCTTCATCGTGGCCGACGGCGGCTGGAAGTACCTGTCCACCGGCGTCTACACGGCGGCCACCACCGAGGAGGCCATCGAGACGCTGCAGGGCCAGCTCTGGGCGTAGTTTCCGCCGAGGTCCCCGCCAAGCGCGCCCCAGCCCCCTCCTATGAGGGGGCTAAGTCATTTCTATGGCAGGGCAAAGAATTTCTTTGAGTACTGCCGGTGGTCCCGAGGCCACGGCTACGTTCCTGCCCACACCTGACATGTAACGCTCACCCGGCGGACTGTCAGGTGTCTGTGAGTGTCATGCTCATGACTGCGCGGTTCTGCCGCCGCTACGCGCGTCACGGGCCTGCCAATCCAGTGCGCATCCCCACGTCAACCGGAGGCAGTACCCCATGCGTGAGTCACGCCCGAGCCGGCGGAGACGGAGTCTGCGAAGACTCCTCGCCGTCGCCTTCCCCGCCCTCGCCCTCACCGTCGCCGGACTCGTCGCGGCGCCCACGGCCGGGGCGCAGACCGCCAGCGCGCACCCGCACACCTCCAAGGTCACGCAGAACGCCAAGGCGCTGACCGACCCCGAGCGGCAGACCTTCCACTCCACCGGCAAGGCCGGCCAGAAGGTGCCGACCGAGCACCTGTGCGCCAAGGCCGAGCCCGGCTACGCGTCCTGCTTCGCCCAGCGCCGCACGGACATCAAGCAGCGCCTGGCCGCCGCCCTCGCGGCCGCGCCCTCCGGCCTCTCCCCGGCCAACCTGCACAGCGCCTACAACCTGCCCACCACGGGCGGTTCCGGCATGACGGTCGCCATCGTCGACGCCTACAACGACCCCAACGCCGAGTCGGACCTGGCCACCTACCGCGCCCAGTACGGCCTGTCCTCCTGCACCAAGGCCAACGGCTGCTTCAGGCAGGTCAGTCAGACCGGCTCCACCACCTCGCTGCCGGCCAACGACAGCGGCTGGGCCGGCGAGGAGGCGCTCGACCTCGACATGGTCAGCGCCATCTGCCCGAACTGCAGCATCATCCTGGTCGAGGCCAACTCCGCCAACGACACCGACCTCGGCATCGCCGAGAACGAGGCGGTCTCGCTCGGCGCCAAGTTCGTCTCCAACAGCTGGGGCGGCTCCGAGGCGTCCTCCCAGACCACCGAGGACACCCAGTACTTCAAGCACCCGGGTGTCGCCATCACCGTCTCCTCGGGTGACTCCGCCTACGGCGCCGAGTACCCGGCCACCTCCCAGTACGTGACGGCCGTCGGCGGCACCGCGCTGACCACCTCGTCCAACTCCCGCGGCTGGACCGAGTCCGTCTGGCACACCAACTCCACCGAGGGCACCGGCTCCGGCTGCTCCGCCTACGACCCGAAGCCGAGCTGGCAGACCGACACCGGCTGCGCCAAGCGCATGGAGGCCGACGTCTCCGCGGTCGCCGACCCGGCCACCGGTGTGGCGGTCTACGACACCTACGGCGGCTCCGGCTGGGGCGTCGTCGGCGGCACCAGCGCCTCCGCGCCGATCATCGCCGGCGTCTACGCCCTCGCGGGCACCCCGGGCGCGAGCGACTATCCGGCGAAGTACCCGTACTCCCACACCGCCAACCTGTACGACGTGACCAGCGGCTCCAACGGCTCCTGCTCCACCTCGTACTTCTGCACCGCGCGCACCGGCTACGACGGCCCGACCGGCTGGGGCACCCCGAACGGCACCACCGCCTTCACCGCCGGCTCCAGCAGCGGCAACACGGTGACCGTCACCAACCCCGGCAGCCAGTCCACCACCACCGGCGGTTCGGTCAGCCTGCAGATCCAGGCCACCGACAGCGCGGGCGCGGCCCTCACCTACAGCGCCACCGGCCTGCCCACGGGGCTGTCCATCAACAGCTCCACCGGCCTGGTCTCCGGTACGGCGTCGACCGCCGGCACCTACCAGGTCACGGTGACCGCGAAGGACTCCACCGGCGCCTCCGGCTCGGCCTCCTTCACCTGGACCGTCGGCTCCTCCGGCGGCACCTGCTCCTCCTCCCAGTTGCTGGCCAACCCGGGCTTCGAGTCAGGAGCCACCGGCTGGAGCGCGTCCAGCGGTGTCATCACCAACGACACCGGTGAGGCGGCCCACGGCGGCTCGTACTACGCCTGGCTCGACGGCTACGGCTCCTCGCACACCGACACGCTGTCGCAGTCGGTGACGATCCCGGCCGGCTGCAAGGCCACGCTCACCTTCTACCTGCACATCGACACCGCCGAGACCGGCAGCACCGCGTACGACAAGCTGACGGTGACCGCCGGTTCGACCACCCTGGCGACCTACTCGAACGTCAACGCGAACTCCGGGTACGCGCAGAAGACCTTCGACCTGTCCTCGCTGGCGGGCCAGACGGTCACCCTGAAGTTCAACGGAGTGGAGGACTCCTCCCTCCAGACCAGCTTCGTCGTGGACGACACCGCCCTGACGACCAGCTGATCCACAACCGGTGAGCACCGTGGTCCCGCACGCGGAATCCGTCCGCGTGCGGGATCCTTTTTGGCAGCTGGTACGTCACATCTGCACCAGGCGGCCGGCCCCGCACGGCCACGGCAGAAAGGCGAACCCCCATGCGCCGTACGACCCTCTGCGCCCTCGCGGCCACCGCGCTGCTCCTCGCCGGCTGCGGCTCCCAGAGCGGCGAGGACACCGGCGCCGGTGACGGCAAGGCGTCACCGTCCGCGTCCCCGGGCGGCGCCGGCTGCGCCGCCCTCGTCCAGCTCAAGGCCTCCGACAGCGGCCGTACGGTCTGCGTGGCCAAGGGCGGCGAGGTCCGGGTCACCCTGGAGGGCACCAAGTCCCGCCCCTGGAAGCCGCTCATGGCCAGTGGCAGCGCGCTGAAGGGCATCAACGCGGGCTTCGTCATCCTGCCGGGCCAGGCCACGGCCGCCTACCAGGCGGTGGCCACCGGCACCGAGAAACTGACGTCCTCCCGGCCGCTGTGCGCCGAGCCGACGGCGCCGGGCCAGGTGTCCTGCAAGGGCATTCAGGAGTGGACGGTCACGGTGAACGTGAAGTGATCAGCCGGCCAGGTGCCGTACCTGGTCCCACAGAACCGGGTCCACCACGCCCACCCGGCGCCGGAAGTCGCCGACCGGCACCTCGCGCAGCTCGTCGGTCTCCAGGAAGCTGGGCCGGCCCCGGGCGTCACCGACCGCGCCCGGCGGCAGGGGGATCACGCCCGCGCGCTCGTCGCGGTACTTGCTGGTGATCTTGGCGACGGTGGCCCGGTTCCCGCGCACGGCCAGCACCAGACACGGCCGGTCCTTGGCGTCCGCGCGGTCCTCGTAGGGGACGTCCGCCCACCAGATGTCCCCGGGGGCCGGGCGGGCGGCCTCGGCCGGGCGCGTGCCCGCGCGGCCGAGCGGCCGCAGGCGCCGTCCGGCGTAGCGGCGACCGCGTCCCCAGCCGTCGACGAGCGTGGCGACCAGCGCGAGCAGTACCACCGCCGCGAGTGCCAGCCACCAGGACGTGTCCATACGACGACGTTACCGGCGCGCGCCGAGGATTGCGCGCCCTTAGCGGATCCTTATGCGCCCTTGGTCCAGCCGAACCGGTGACAGCACAGGTGAGTTCGCCCACAACGGCCCCTGGCGGAGGAGCGACCCGCGCTTTCGCGCCTTACGCTCGACAAACCGCACGACCCCCGTTTCCTGCCCTTTTGATCTTTCCGCCAACGGAGGTTTCTGCTTCATGAAGCTCACCGTCGTCGGCTGCTCGGGGTCGTTCCCGTCCGCGGAATCGGCCTGCTCGAGCTACCTCGTCGAGGCCGACGGCTTCCGGCTGCTCCTCGACATGGGCAACGGCGCCCTGGGCGAGTTGCAGCGCCACTGCGGTCTCTACGACCTTGACGCTGTCTTCCTGAGCCATCTGCACGCCGATCACTGCATCGACATGCTCGCGTACTTCGTCGCGCGCTACTACCGCTACGACGGCGGCCGCTGCGACCCCCTGCCGGTCTACGGCCCCGAGGGCACCGAGCACCGCCTGACCACCGCCTACGGCGACACCCTCTCCGCCTCGTCCATGAGCGAGGTGTTCGACTTCCACACCGTCAAGCCGTCCACGTTCGAGATCGGCCCGTTCACGGTGCACACCGAGCGGGTCCGCCATCCCGTGGAGGCGTACGCCATCCGCGTCGAGCACGGCGGGCGGTCGCTGACGTACTCCGGCGACACGGGGGTCACCGAGGCGCTGGACGAGCTGGCCCGGGACACCGACCTGTTCCTGTGCGAGGCCGCGTTCACGCACGGCAAGGAGAGCATCCCCGACCTGCATCTCAACGGCCGCGAGGCGGGGGAGACGGCGGCGCGGGCGGGCGCCCGGCGCCTGGTGCTCACCCACATCCCGCCGTGGACCGATCCGGAGGTGAACGTCCGTGACGCGCGCGAGGTGTTCACCGGGCCGGTGGAACTGGCCGCGCCGCGGGTCACGTACGAGATCTGACACCGACGGACACACCGAGGCCCCCCGGAGCACTGGCTCCGGGGGGCCTCGGTCGTGTGGTGGACCCGGCCGTCAGGCCTTGGTGAGGTCCTCGACCTCCTCCTCGGGCTCGCGGCCCGGGGTGGGGAGGTTGAACTTGGTGATCGCGAAGCGGAAGACCGTGTAGTAGATCGCCGCGAAGACCAGGCCGACGGGGATCAGCAGCCAGGGCTTGGTGGAGATGCCCCAGTTGAAGAAGACGTCGGTCAGCCCGGCCGAGAAGCTGAAGCCCATGTGCATGCCCAGCCCCCAGGTGACGGCCATCGACACCGCGGTGAGGACCGCGTGGATGGCGTACAGCAGCGGGGCGATGAACATGAAGGAGAACTCGATCGGCTCGGTGACACCGGTGACGAACGAGGTCAGGGCCAGCGAGGTCATCATGCCGAGGACGGCCTTGCGGCGCTCGGGGCGGGCGGAGTGGGCGATGGCCAGGGCGGCGGCCGGCAGACCGAACATCATGATCGGGAAGAAGCCGGTCATGAACATACCGGCGTGCGGGTCACCCGCGAAGAAGCGCGGCAGGTCGCCGTGGAAGACGGTGCCGGCGTGGTTGGTGTAGTCGCCGATCTGGAACCAGGCCACCGAGTTGACGAACTGGTGCATGCCGATCGGGATCAGCGCACGGTTGATGAGGCCGAAGAGGGCGGCACCGACGGAACCGAGGCCGGTCATCCACTTGCCGAAGCTGGTGATCTGGTCACCGATCGGCTGCCAGCCGAGGACCACCAGGACACCGAGGGCTACGCCGACGACGGAGGTGATGATCGGTACCAGCCGGCGGCCGTTGAAGAAGCCGAGCCAGTCGACGAGCTTCTTGCGGTGGTAGCGCTGCCACAGCACGGCGGTGAGCAGGCCGATGATGATGCCGCCGAGCACGCCCGGGTTCTGGAAGGTGGCGGCCTGGGCGGCCTCGTGCCCCTTCTGCCAGAACCCACCGAAGGGGGCGACCGGGGTGTAGGTGGCGCCCTCGTGCCCGTCCGTGATCGGGAACTGGTGGATCACCGCGTAGTAGGTGAGGAAGGACACCACGGCGGCCAGCGCCGTCGACCCGTCGGCCTTCTTGGCGAAGCCGATCGCCACGCCTATGCAGAACAGCAGCGGCAGACCGAACGAGCTGTCGAACAGGACGCCGCCGGCACCGGCGAACACCTTCGCAACATTCGTGGGAAGGTGGAGCTTCGCCTGCACGTCGGGCTGGCCGAGGCGCATGAGGATGCCCGCCGCCGGCAGTACGGCGATGGGGAGCTGCAGGCTGCGGCCGACCTTCTGCAGGCCCTGGAACAGGCCGGATCCCCGCTTCTTCGCGGGAGCCGCCGTCGCGGTGGCGGTGCTCATGGATGGTTCCTCCATCGGTGGTGGTCTACACCACTCAGTGGTGTAGACCTGTTTTTAGCACGATGAAGGCGGGATAAGGAACCACGAAATCCGCTACCGGTGCGCTACGCGGCGTGGCGGTGTGCTAAAGGGGCTGAAAAGCCGAGGTATCAGACTTTGGTGACGTCCTCGACCTCGTCCTCCGGCTCACGGCCCGGCGTCTTCAGGTCGAACCTCGTGATCGCGAGACGGAAGACGACGTAGTAGACCGCCGCGAAGCACAGGCCGATCGGGATGATCAGCCATGGTTTGGTCGCCAGGTGCCAGTTGATGACGTAGTCGATCAGCCCGGCCGAGAAGCTGAACCCGTCGTGCACCCCGAGCGCCCAGGTCACCGCCATCGAGACACCGGTGAACACGGCGTGCAACGCGTAGAGCAGCGGCGCGATGAACAGGAACGAGTACTCGATCGGCTCGGTGATGCCGGTCACGAACGACGTCAGCGCCACCGACAGCATCAGACCGCCGACCTCCTTGCGGCGGTGCGGCTTGGCGCAGTGGGTCATCGCCAGCGCGGCGGCCGGCAGCGCGAACATCATGATCGGGAAGAAGCCCGAGGTGAACTGGCCCGCGTGCGGGTCCCCGGCCAGGAACATGTTGATGTCGCCGTGCACCACCGTGCCGTCCGGCTTGGTGTAACTGCCGAACTGGAACCAGATGGGCACGTTCAGGAACTGGTGCAGGCCGAACACGAGCAGCGCCCGGTTGGCGAGCCCGAAGACACCCGCACCCCAGTACCCGATGTCCCGCAGCCAGCGGCTGAAGCTCTCCAGCCCGGCACCGACCGGCGGCCAGACCCACAGGCACAGCGCCGCGAAGGCGATGGCGACGAACGCCATGATGATCGGCACCAGCCGGCGGCCGTTGAAGAAGCCCAGCCAGTCCACCAGCCTGGTGCGGTGGTAGCGGGCCCACAGGAAGGCGGCCAGCAGACCCAGCACGATGCCGCCGAAGACGCCCGGGTTCTGGAAGGTGAACGGCGTCACCGAACCCGTGCCCGCGCCGACGCTCACCTGGCAGCCGACCTGCGGGATCGCCTTGGAACCGCTGGGGCAGGACTTCGGGAACTGGTGCAGCACCCCGTAATAGACGAGAAAGCCCGCCACCGCGGCCAGCGCCGTCGAGCCGTCCGCCTTCTTCGCCATGCCGATCGCCACGCCCACGCAGAACAGCAGCGGCAGACCGAGGGACCCGTCGAGCAGAGCGCCGCCCGCGCCCGTCATCACCCTGGAGACGTCCGTCCAGCCCAGGCCCTGGTCGCCGAACACGTCCGGCTGGCCGAGCCGGTTCAAGATGCCGGCCGCCGGCAGCACCGCGATCGGCAGCTGCAGACTGCGCCCCATCTTCTGCAGGCCCTGGAACAGGCGGTTCCAGCGTTCCCGTGCCGGGCCGGCCGTGCTGGCCGCGGGCGCGCTCTCGGCACTCATGGCGTCCTCCCGGCCACTCGACTCGGACGCGGTTTGGCGACCGTACCCCCTGTGGTGTAGACCAGTCGGCGGACGGTTCCGCTGTCGTGATCGCCATCATTCGGCACGCACGGCATGACCGCTCGCGAAGATGGGCCAACTGTGGGTTACTGCGACAAAGCGGTTCGGATCAGGGAGAAGGAACATGGCCAGCAAGGCTGAGAAGATCGTCGCCGGCCTCGGCGGCATCGACAACATCGAGGAGATCGAGGGCTGCATCACCCGGCTGCGCACCGAGGTGTCCGACCCCTCCCTGGTCGACGAGGCCGCCCTGAAGGCCGCCGGCGCCCACGGCGTCGTCAAGATGGGCACGGCCATCCAGGTCGTCATCGGCACCGACGCCGACCCGATCGCCGCGGAGATCGAAGACATGATGTGAGCCGGCCGGCTCACCGGAAAAGGGGCTCTTCCCGACGCGGGAGGAGCCCCTTCCACAGGTACGGCTAGGCTCCTTGCCATGTCTCGCATCGACGGCCGTACCCCCGAACAGCTCCGCCCGGTCACCATCGAACGCGGCTGGAGCAAGCACGCCGAGGGCTCCGTCCTCGTCTCCTTCGGCGACACCAAGGTGTTCTGCACCGCCTCCGTGACCGAGGGCGTCCCGCGCTGGCGCAAGGGCAGCGGCGAGGGCTGGGTCACCGCGGAGTACGCCATGCTGCCCCGCGCCACCAACACCCGCGGCGACCGCGAGTCCGTCAAGGGCAAGATCGGCGGCCGTACCCACGAGATCTCCCGGCTCATCGGCCGCTCGCTGCGCGCCGTCATCGACTACAAGGCGCTCGGCGAGAACACCATCGTCCTCGACTGCGACGTCCTCCAGGCCGACGGCGGCACCCGCACCGCCGCGATCACCGGCGCCTACGTCGCCCTCGCCGACGCCGTCGCCTGGGCCCAGGGCAAGAAGCTGATCAAGGCCGGCCGGCAGCCGCTCACCGGCACCGTCTCCGCCGTCTCCGTCGGTATCGTCGGCGGCGTCCCGCTGCTCGACCTCTGCTACGAGGAGGACGTGCGCGCCGAGACCGACATGAACGTCGTCTGCACCGGCGACGGCCGCTTCGTCGAGGTCCAGGGCACCGCCGAGGCCGAGCCCTTCGCCCGCGAGGAACTGAACGCCCTGCTCGACCTCGCCGTCACCGGCTGCGCCGAACTCACCGCCCACCAGCGCGCGGCCCTCGAAGCCACGCTCGCGAAGTAGGGGCGGTCCACGGGGTAAAGGGCGGATCAAAAGGACGGGCGCGCGTGGGCAACCCGCGCGCCCGTCCCGGCGTCCTAGGGGTACGGCAGCCTTACCGGGCCGTAGGGGCCCTACCAGGGGAGGGAAACACCACCATGGCCGTCAGCCGACGCCGTCTCACCGCCGTCGCCGCACTGGCGCTCGCCGCGCTCACCGCCGGCCTCACCACCGGCTGCGACGCCGTGAACAAGGCCCTGGACTGCGTGCAGACCGCCGACTCCATCGCCGACAGCGTCACCGACCTCCAGCAGGCCGTGGAGAACGCGGCGAACGATCCGACCCAGGCGGACGCCTCCCTCGACTCCATCGAGAAGAACCTGGAGAAGATCGGCGACAAGACCGACAACGCCGATGTCAACAAGGCGGTCGACGACCTGAACAAGGCCGTGGACAACGTGCGTACGGCCATCAAGAACGGGGACAGGACGCCGGATGTGAGTCCGGTGACGGACGCGGCCGGTGAACTGACCAAGGTCTGCACGAAGTGACCCCGGCGGCGCGGGGCCGTATCAGTACTCCCCGTCCCGGCGCCGCTCCAGCTTCTCCTGGCGGCGCTGCTCCTTCTGACGGAGCCGCTCCGCCCGGGTGACCTTGCGGGTCACCGCCACCTCGCCCCAGAACGCGAAGCCCCCGATGACCACGCGCGGAGCGCCCGGCTCGGGCTCCTCGTACCCCGGGTGCTCGAAGCTGCCCATCACGCCGGTGCCGCGGACGACGACCTCGACCCCCGGCGGCACGATGACCTGCACCCCGCCCATGATCGCCACGCAGTTGATCACGACCTCGCGGTCCGCGAAGTCCGCCTCTCGCAGGTCGATCTCGCCGCCACCCCAGAACGCCAGGCAGTTGAACTGCCTCGGCACCGTCCAGCGGCCCCTGCGCCGGAACCCGGACATGATGGCGACCGCACCCGCCGAGGACCCCTCGCTGCCGACGATCCGGCCCGCCCAACTCCCGCTCTGCGCCGGTTCCTTGGTGAAGGACACGGGAGCGGCCGGCGGCACGGTACCGGCCGCCGGCAGATCACGGGTGAGCGGCGCCAGCTCGCCGTAGGTACGCGCCTTGTACGTCGCCTCCAACCGCTCCTCGAACTCCGCCATGTCGAGCCGGCCCTCGGCCAGAGCGTCCCGCAGGACCTCGGCGACCCGTTCCCGGTCGCTGTCGGACGCCCGGAGGTCCGGGACTGCGTCGTCGGTCATGGCAGAAGCCTACGAGACCGCCTTCTCCGCGTACATCTTGGCGATGACCGCCTCGATGTCCGGCTCCCGCACCGACAGGTCCACCAGCGGGTACTCCGCCGCGAGATACGCGACGAGCGGCGCCGCCGACTGCCCCGCCGGGAACGCCAGCCACTGCCGCGGCCCCTCCACCCGCACCACCCGCGCCGACGGCACCTCCACCGGCGGCAGTTCCCGCTCCAGGTCCACCACCAGCGTCCGCTCGCTCTCCCCGGCCTCGTGCAGCCCCGCGAGCGGACCGTCGTACACCAGCCGGCCGTGGTCGATCACCATCACCCGCGAGCACAACTGCTCGATGTCCTGCAGATCGTGCGTGGTCAGCAGCACGGTCGTGCCCCGCTCGGCGTTCAACTCCCGTAGAAAACCCCGGACTTTCGCCTTCGACACGACATCCAGGCCGATCGTCGGCTCGTCCAGGTACAGCACCTCCGGGTCGTGCAGCAGGGCCGCCGCGATGTCCCCGCGCATCCGTTGCCCGAGCGAGAGCTGCCGTACCGGCACGTCCAACAGGGCGCCCAGCTCCAGCAGTTCCACGCACCGGTCCAGGTTCTCGCGGTAACGGGCCTGAGGGATCCGGTACATGCGGTGCGCCAGCCGGTAGGAGTCGATCAGCGGCAGGTCCCACCACAGGGTCGTACGCTGCCCGAACACCACCCCGATCCGGTGCGCGAGCCGGCGCCGCTCCCGCGACGGATCGATCCCGGCCACCCGCAGCGTGCCCGCGCTCGGCGTCAGGATGCCCGTCAGCATCTTGATCGTGGTCGACTTCCCGGCGCCGTTCGGCCCGATGTACCCGACCATCTCCCCGCGCGCCACCGTGAACGAGATCGAGTCCACCGCCCGCACCTCGCGCCGCTCCCGTTTCAGGAACCCGGTCTTCCTGCGCACCTCGAAGACCTTCTCGACCCCCTTCAGTGCGATGAAATCCTTCTCCGGTGAGATGAAACCGCCGTCCGCCACCGCGCTAGCTCCCTGTACTCCGATACGAACGAAGTCCCGCCCGCCAGGCCAGCCCCGCCAGCGCACAGCACCCCACCGCCACCAGCGGCGGAGCGAACGCCAGCCACTCGGGCAGCCCCAGCGGATACGGCCGCCCCAGCACATAGGTCGCGGGCAGCCAGTTGACGAAGGCCAGCGGCAGTACGAACGTCACCCCGCGCACCAGCTCCTTCGCGAACACCGTCGGCGGATACTGCAGCAGCGTCGTACCGCCGTAGGTGAAGGCGTTCTGCACCTCCGAGGCGTCCGACGCCAGGAACTGGAACGCCGCCCCCGCCACGAACACCGCGCAGAAGATCCCGCAGCCGCTCACCAGGGCCACCGGCATCAGCAGCAGCTTCAACGGCGTCCAGTCGATGTCCAGCCGGGCCACCGCCCAGGTGAGCACCAGCAGACCCTGCACCACCCGGCCCAGCCTGCGCAGGCCGAACTGGTCGGCCGCCACCTGGGCCAGCACCGGCGCCGGCCGCACCAGCAGCGTGTCCAGCGTGCCGTCGCGCACCCGCCGCCCCAGCCGCTCCATCGACCCGATCACCAGATCGGCAAGACCGAAGGCCACCCCGGACAGGCCGTAGAGGAAAGCCACCTCGGGCAGCGACCAGCCGCCCAGCGCGTCCACCCGCGAGAACATCAGCATGATCCCGACGAAGTCGAGCAGGGTCGCCGAGAAGTTGCCGAACGTGGTCATCAGGAACGAGGCGCGGTAGGCCATGGTGGACCTGATCCACATCCCGGCGATCATCAGATACGCCCGCACCCCCTCCCGCACCCGGCCGGTGCCGGTCTCACCCACCCTGGACCACCACCCTGCGCGTCGCCGCCGACTGCACCAGCCGCCCCGCACCCAGCAGCGCCACCGCCCACGACCCCTGGAACACATACGTGCCCAGCGGGTCCGCGTGCCCCAGCAGGACCTGGGCCGGCGCCTGGAGCAGCGAGGACCACGGCAGCGCCCGCACGATTTCGCCGAGCGCCCCGGGGAAGAGGTTCAGCGGCAGCAGCATGCCCGAGCAGAAGTAGCTGACCAGCCATGACATCTGCGTCACACCCGTACCGTCCAGGAACCAGAACGTGCTGAGCGCCACCAGGTACCGGATGCCGAACCCGACGATCATCGCCAGCAGCACGGCCACGAAGAAGGCGACCCAGGTGCCCACGTCCGTCGGCAGGTACACCGGGAAGCACAGGGCACCGAACACGAACGGAAGCATCCCCCGCCCCGCCAACTGGAAGAACGCCCGGCCCAGATCCGTCGCCAGCCACCACATCTGCAGATCGGCGGGCCGGTACAGGTCGATCGCCACGTCCCCCGTACGGATGCGTTCCATCAACTCGCTCTCGACGCCACCGCCGCCGATCGCGAGCGTCGACAGGAGCGCCTGCCCCAGCCACACATACGTCACGACCTGCGCCTGATCCCACCCGCCGAGGTGCGGCCGCTCGTCCCACAGCGCCCGATACGTATAGACGAGGATCAGTCCGAAGACGGTATTGGTGAACACCCCTGCCGCCGTGGCGGCACGATACGTCGCGTACCGTCTGAATCCCCCCGCCGCGACGGCCACGTACAACCGTCCCGCGCCCACGCCAGTCCACCTCCCGGGACCGCTCGACACCGAAGCGCAGGAGCCTAGTCCCCGGGCCCGGCGGCCGGCCACGCAATTTCGTGCCCGAAGCGTGCTCGAATCCGGGAACGGAACGCCAGGTGCGAGAGTCTTCAAACGGGGGGCGCAGAAGCGTACGAGGCGTACAGGAACGTACGACGCGAAACAGGAGTCCGTGCACGACATGAGCGACGAGCCGCAGCCGCAGCAGCCGAACGAAGGCGTGCCGCCGAAAAAGCCGCTGGCTGCAGAAGGGCCCGACGCCCCCGGCACCCACCCCGAACGGGGACCGGGCCAGGTCGGGGCAACCGACGATCCGACCCGGCCCGAGGAGGCCGGCCGGCGGGTGGAGTCCCCGGAGACGCCGGGCACGGCGGAGGCCGCGCGGGCCGAGCGGGGCGGTACGGCCACGCAGGCCGGGGAGGCCGGGCTCGGCCGAGCGGGTGACCGTGCGGCGTCCCAGGCCCCCTCGGCTCCGGAGTACCGGACGGCCTCCATGGCCCGTGCCCGTCAGGCGGCCCGAGGCGGCCGAACGGAACAGCAGGCGGCGACCACGTCCAGCGCGGAGGCGGCTTCCGGCGCGCGTCCGGCGTCCGGCGAGGTCTCGGGCTCCGGTGGCGGCTCGGAGGCACGCGGAGGCTCGGTGTCCGGTGGGGTTTCGGGCTCCGGTGCGGGTTCGGCACCGCGTGGTGTGTCGGCTCCTGGTGAGGTCTCGGCCTCCGGTGGGGGCGTGGCGGCGCGTGGTGCGTCGGCTTCCGGTGGGGCTTCTGGTGAGGCTGTTGGTGCCGCGCCGGTGGCTCGCGGGAGCTCGGGGTCCGGTGAGCTCCCGGGCTCGGGTCGGAGCTCGGCGGACCGTGGTGCGGCGGTGACTCGTGGTGGCTCTGCGGCCGGCGCGGTGTCCGGCGGCGGTGCCGGTGATGGCTCGGCTCGCTCCGGTGAGGGCTCGGCGGACCGGGGCGTGTCGGCGTCCGGCAGCGGTTCGGGGGCCGGCGAGGGCGTGGCTTCCGGCGGTTCCGCAACCGGTGCGGCTTCGGCGTCCGGCGCGTCCACCGGGTCCCAGGCCTCGGGTGCCTCCACCAGGTCCCAGGACTCCGGTGCGTCCACCGCCTCCCAGGCCTCCGGTGCCCCCGCCTCCCAGGCGCCCGGTCGGCCCCGTACCGACTCCGCGAAGCCGGAGGTCCCGGCCGCCCGGACCGGATCCGAGCAGCCGCAGTCGGCCGAGAGCACGCAGGTGCTCCGGCGCGTCACCGCGCCCCGGGCGGCCCAGGGCTCCGGTGAGGCGCCCGCGCCCGAGACCACCCAGGTTCTCCGGCGGGTCAACGCACCCCGCGCGGCCGAGCCGGGCGACCCCGCCAGGACGCCGGCCGCCTCCCCGGCCGGCCGGCCGAACGCCGGCGGCCGTACCACCGGCCCCGGCACCGCCCGCCCGGCCGGAGCGGTCGGCGCCGCCGGCCTCGCCGCGGGTGCCGCCGCCCAGGCCACCCCCGCCGAGGGCCGGCCCGCCGGAGGCAACGGCAACGGCAAGAAGCCGAAGCGGCCCAAGCGGACCGGATGGCGGCGGATCTTTCCGACCTGGCGCATGGTGCTCGGCACCTTCGTCATCGGGATCCTGCTGATCGTCGGCCTCTTCTTCCTCGGCTACTCCCTGGTCAAGATCCCGCCGGCCAACGCCCTCGCCACCAAGCAGGCCAACGTCTACCTCTACGCCGACGGCTCCCAGCTGGCCCGTGACGGCGAGATCAACCGGGAGAACGTCAGCCTCGCCCAGATCTCCAAGGACGCCCAGCACGCCGTACTGGCCGCCGAGGACCGCGACTTCTACACCGAGTCGGCCATCGACCCCAAGGCGATGCTCCGCGCCGCCTGGAACACCGCGACCGGCAAGGGCAAGCAGTCCGGCTCGACGATCACCCAGCAGTACGTGAAGAACTACTACCTCGGCCAGGAGCAGACGGTCACCCGCAAGGCCAAGGAGTTCTTCATCTCGATCAAGCTGGACCGCAACAAGTCCAAGGACGAGATCCTCGAGGGCTACCTCAACACCAGCTACTTCGGCCGCAACGCCTACGGCATCCAGTCCGCCGCCCAGGCCTACTACGGCGTCGACGCCGAGAACCTCGACCCGGCCCGCGCCGCCTACCTCGCCGCGCTCGTCAACGCGCCCAGCGAGTACGACGTCGTCGCCCACCCCGAGAACAAGGCCGCGGCCGTCGCCCGCTGGAACTACGTCCTGGACGGCATGGTCAAGAAGGGCTGGCTCAGCGCCTCCCAGCGCGCCGGCATGAAGTTCCCGATGCCGAAGGAGCAGACGGTCTCCACGGGCATGTCCGGCCAGCGCGGCTACCTCGTCGAGGCGGTCAAGCACTACCTGACCACCAACGACATCCTCACCGACGACCAGCTCGCGAGCGGCGGCTACCGCATCACCACCACCATCCAGAAGAGCAGGCAGAACGCCTTCGTCAAGGCGGTCGACGACCAGCTGATCTCCAAGCTGGACAAGAAGAACAACAAGGTCGACAAGTACGTCCGCGCCGGCGGCGCCTCCGTCGACCCGAAGACCGGCAAGGTCGTCGCCATGTACGGCGGCATCGACTACGTCAAGCAGTACACCAACGGCGCCACCCGCGGTGACTTCCAGGTCGGCTCCACCTTCAAGCCCTTCGTCTTCACCTCCGCGGTGCAGAACGGCTCGACCACCCAGGACGGCCGCCCCATCACCCCGAACACCGTGTACGACGGCACCAACGAACGCCCCGTACAGGGCTGGAGCGGCGGCGCCTACGCCCCGCAGAACGAGGACCAGAAGTCGTACGGCCAGATCACCGTCACCAAGGCGACCGACCTGTCCGTGAACGCCGTCTACGCGCAGATGGCCGTCGACGTCGGCCCCTCCAAGGTCAAGCAGACCGCGATCGACCTCGGCGTCCCCTCCGGCACCCCGGACCTCCAGCCGTACCCCTCGATCGCCCTCGGCACCGCCACCGCCAGCGTGCTCGACATGGCGGAGTCCTACGCCACGCTCGCCAACCACGGCAAGCACGGCACGTACACCCTGATCGAGAAGATCACCAAGGACGGCACGGACGAGGTCAAGCTGCCCGAGCAGCCGGTCAAGCAGGCCGTCACCCGGGAGGCCGCCGACACCACCACGTCCATCCTGCGGAGCGTGGTCGACAACGGCACCGCCACCGCCGCGCAGGCCGCGGGCCGCCCGGCGGCCGGCAAGACCGGCACCGCCGAGAACGACACCGCCGCCTGGTTCGCCGGTTACACCCCCGACCTGGCCACGGTCGTCTCCGTCATGGGCCAGGACCCGGTGACGGCCAAGCACATGCCGCTGTACGGCGCCCTCGGCCAGGCCCGCATGAACGGTGGCGGCCCGCCGACCCAGATCTGGGCCCAGTACACGGCGGACGCGCTGAAGAACAAGCCGGCCTCCGGCTTCGACCTCCAGCTGCAGCAGGGCGCCGACCAGCCGCAGCCGCCCAGCACCACCGGCTCGGCCCAGCCGGGCACGACCGGCGACCAGACCAACGGCGGCCCCACCGGCACCCCGACCGACGGCGGTGCGACCGCCAGCCCGACCGACGGCGGCACCATCGGCACCCCGACCAACGGCGGCACGACCGCCACTGGCGGCACCGGCACCACGGGCGGCACCAACACCACCGGCGGAGACGCCACCGGCGGCACGACCAACGGAGGCGACACGACCGGCGGCGGCACGACCGACGGAGGGACCACGGTGGGCGACACGACCGCAGGAGGCGGAACCGACGGCGGCGGTCCGGCGGGCACGGCCGCCGGACCCGGAGGCGGCGACCCCGCCGCCTGACCCTGACCTGCGCGCCGCCCACGTGACGTCTCAGTGACCGCTGGTCGCCTTCAGCCCCACCACGGCGACCAGCAGCAGACACACGAAGAAGATCCGGGCGGCGGTGACCGGCTCACCCAGCGCCACCATGCCGAGCACCGCCGCACCGGCCGCCCCGATGCCCACCCACACGCCGTACGCGGTACCGATGGGCAGGGACTTCGCGGCATACGACAGCAGAACCATGCTGGCGACGATCCCGGCGCCGGTGAACACACTGGGCACCAGCCGGGTGAAGCCCTCGCTGTACTTCATCCCGACCGACCAGCCCACCTCCAGCAGACCGGCGACGACAAGCAGAACCCAGGCCATGACAGGCACCTCCGGAAGAAAATCTCTGAACGGGGGTGCGTCGTCTTTGCCTGAAAGTCGGGATCCCGGTACGGCGCGTCTCGTCGGGCCGGCACCTTCGAACATAGCAAAGGCAGCGCAAAAGGGGCCGGTGACGACGGTCACCGGCCCCTCTTCCGCGCTGTGGGACTACAGATACAGCCCCGTGGAGTCCTCCGACCCCTCGAAACGGTCCGCGGCCACGGCGTGCAGGTCCCGCTCGCGCATGAGCACGTACGCCACACCCCGCACCTCGACCTCGGCCCGGTCCTCCGGATCGAACAGGACCCGGTCACCCGGCTCCACGGTCCGTACGTTCTGCCCGACCGCGACGACCTCGGCCCAGGCCAGCCGCCGCCCGACCGCCGCGGTGGCGGGAATCAGAATGCCGCCCCCCGACCGCCGCTCGCCCTCACCGGTCTCCTGCTTGACCAGAACCCGGTCGTGCAGCATCCGGATGGGAAGCTTGTCGTGATGGGGGGTGCTGTGCTGGTTTCTGTTGGCGCTCACGCCTCGAACCTACCTGCCTTCGCCCTGCTCGTCCGCGTCCGGGTCAGCGCCTGCGCCGCCTGCTGCCCACGGCGAGCAGCCCCACGACACTCACGGCGAGCAGCGCGACGGGCACGACCCGCTCCACCCGCAGCCCGCCCTCCTCGTCGACGAACTGCGCCCGCACCTCACTGACCGCCCGGTTGACCTGCACATACGCCCGCCCGACGGTGTGATCGATGTTGGCGACGACCTTGGCCTTGGCATCCCCGATGATCGTCTGCGGATGCACCCGCACCCCGATCTCGTCGAGCGTGTCCGCCAGCACTTCGCGGCGGCGCTTGATGTCCGCCTCGATCTGCGCCGGGGTTCTGGTGTCCGACGTGTCCGCCACCGTACGGCCTCCGAAGTCTGTGATGCTGTTCCGGACAGTCTGTCAGCTTCTCCTCCCGGCGCACCGCAAGGGGCCCCGGTTACCCTGGCCCGATGAGCGAGCGACTCCAGCCGGGGGACGTGGCCCCCGCCTTCACCCTCCCCGATGCCGACGGCAACGAGGTCTCCCTGTCCTCCCACAAGGGCCGCAAGGTCATCGTCTACTTCTACCCGGCCGCCCTGACCCCCGGCTGCACCAAGCAGGCCTGCGACTTCACCGACAACCTGGATGTCCTGGCCTCCGCCGGCTACGACGTGCTCGGCATCAGCCCCGACGCCCCGGAGAAGCTGGCGAAGTTCCGCGAGAAGGAATCCCTCAAGGTCACCTTGCTGGCCGACCCGGAGAAGAAGGTCACCGAGGCCTACGGCGCCTACGGCGAGAAGAAGAACTACGGCAAGACGTACATGGGCGTCATCCGCTCCACGATCGTCGTCGACGAGCAGGGCAAGGTCGAACGGGCCCTCTATAACGTCCGCGCCACGGGCCACGTGGCCAAGATCATCAAGGATCTGGGCATCTGAGGGCGCCTGTTTCCGCAGTCGGCGGCTCGCACCGGGACATTCCGGTGCGGGCCGCTTCCTCTTTCCGTGCGTGACTGTCCGATAACCGGTTCGTTACTCCGTACGGGCGGCGAACGCACGCCCGGAAACGGAGGGCTCGATGGGGTCCGGCGCGTACACCAGGGAACGGCTGGAAGAAGCGGCTCGCGGAGCGCGGACGTTGTCGGAGGCGCTGGAGCGGCTGGGGGTGGATCCGAGGAGCCCGACGCGGCGGTACGTCCTGGAGCGGATGAGGAAACTCGGCGTGGATGTCGCGCACTTCGAGCGGGAGGGGGTGAAGTGGACGCGGGAGATTCTTGAGCCGGTCGTCGCGGTGTCCGCGAGCATCAACGAGGTCGTGCGTCGACTCGGGCTCGACTCCGTGGGTGGTCACCAGGCCAACATCGCTCGACGGATCAAGGCGTACGGAATCGACACCTCGCACTTCACGTCTGTGCTCCGAACCGAACGGATGAGGTACAACCAGCGTCGCCGAAGCGCTGAAGAGATCCTTGTCCAGGACACATCGGCGCATGCTCGGCGCATCCCGAGCCGGCGACTCAAGAGGGCGATGATCGAGCTGGGCGTGGAGGAGCGCTGCGCCTTGTGCGGTATGGAGCCGGTCTGGCACGGCGAGCCGCTACCGCTTGAGGTCGACCACATTGACGGCGACTGGCGCAACAACAGTGTCGAGAACCTGCGGTTCCTCTGCCCCAACTGCCACTCGACCACCGACACTTACCGAGGGCGCGGCAAGGGACGTGCGCGGGCAGACGCCGTATGAGCAGCGGAGTGCAGCACACGCGAGCGGTTGGCCCAGGCAGCCGCACAGTGCTCGAACCTGGATGAGGTCATCGCCTTCTTGGGTACCCGGCCGTACGCCAATGCCCGTCGGTATCTCGCAAAGCGATTCGCCGACTTCGGCATCGACATCTCGCACTTCACACCTACGGGCAGGCGAGTGCGGCCCACGCAGGACGAGCTACGGGCGGCGGTCGATGCGTCGGCATCCATCGCCGAGGTGCTTCGCCGACTCGGTCGCACGAACAACGGTGGTCAACGCGCGATGCTTCGAAAGTGGATCACCGAAGACGGCCTCGATACCGCCCACTTTCTCGGCCAAGCGCATCAGCGAGGGAAGCCGGGTACGAATACCAAGCGGCCGGAAGAAGTACTGGTGCGGCACGATCGCGGACACCGGATCGCGACGGAGCGCCTTCGGCGTGCGCTCCGTGAAGTGGGCGTTCCTGAGCAATGCGCCAGATGCGGGGTCGGCCCTGAGTGGCTAGGCAAACCGATGACGCTGGAGGTCGACCACATCAACGGGGACTGGCGCGACAACCGGCGGGAGAACCTGCGGCTGCTCTGCCCCAATTGCCATGCGATCACCAGCACCTGGTGCAGGGGCGGCAGAAGGCAACGGACCACTCCCGGTACGATGACAGGCGACTAGCGGCGGTGGCGCAATGGCGACGCAGCAGGTTTAGGTCCTGTGGCCCCTGACCGGGCTTGAGGGTTCGAATCCCTTCCGCCGCACGCCAACGGCCTGCGAATCGAAAGCGCGACTCGCAGGCCGTTTCCGTGTCCTCAGCCCAACAGCTCCCGAACCACCGGCACCAGCGCCCGGAACGCCTTCCCCCGGTGGCTGATCGCGTTCTTCTCCTCGGGGGTCAGCTCGGCGCAGGTGCGCGTCTCGCCCTCCGGCTGGAGGATCGGGTCGTAGCCGAAGCCGTTCGTGCCTGCCGGAGCATGCCGGAGTACGCCCTGGAGCCGGCCCTCGACCACCCGCTCGCGCCCGTCCGGCAGGGCGAGCGCCGCCGCGCACGCGAAGTGGGCGCCCCGGTGTTCGTCCGCGATGTCGGCGAGCTGGGCCAGCAGGAGGTCCAGGTTGGCCTTGTCGTCGCCGTGGCGGCCGGCCCAGCGGGCGGAGAAGATGCCGGGGGCGCCGTTCAGGACGTCGACGCAGAGGCCGGAGTCGTCGGCGACCGCGGGGAGGCCGGTGGCCTGGGCGAGGACGTGGGCCTTGAGCAGGGCGTTCTCGGCGAAGGTGACGCCGGTTTCCTTGACGTCGGGGACGTCGGGGTAGGCGTCGGCGCCCACCAGCTCATGGGGGAGTCCGGCGTCGGCGAGGATCGCCCTCAGCTCGGTGATCTTTCCGGCGTTGCGGGTGGCGAGGATCAAGCGGGTCATGCCCGCCAGTATTCCTCGCCCCGCATCTTGGGGTTCCGCCCCGTGCCTACAGTTCCGCCTGTCCCGCGCCCTTGAGCGTGTTCAGGTCGAAGACCGTGGCCATCCGGCTGAAGCCCAGGTCGCTGGGGTGGAGGTGGTCGCCGGAGTCGTAGTCGGGGCGGAGGCGGCGGGGGGCGTAGGGGTCGCGGAGCGCCTTGTCGAAGTCGACGACCGCGTCGTACACGCGGCCGGACCGGATCTCGGCGTTGACCTGCTGCCGTACCGTCTCGCGGGCGGCTGTCCAGCCGCGGTGGCCCTGGAAGGGCATGAGTGTGGCGCCGACGACCTTCAGGCCGCGGGCGTGGGCCTCGCGGACCAGGGTGCGCAGGCCGGTGATGATCTTGTTGGGGTCGGCGAGTCGCGGGTTGCGGAGGATGTCGTTGACGCCGAGGTCGATGACGACGACCTTGACGCCGGGGTGGGAGAGGGCGTCGCGGCCGAAGCGGCCGAGGCCGCTCTGGTTCTCGGCGGGCCGGCCGAGTCCGTCGGCGAGGACCTGGTTGCCGCTGATGCCCTCGTTGACGACGCTGTAGCGGGGTACCTGATGTCCGCCTTCGAGTGCGGTGTGCAGCCGGCCGGCGAGGATGTCGGGCCAGCGGTGGTTGGCGCCGATGGTGGAGGTGATGCCGTCGGTGATGGAGTCGCCGAAGACGACGACGGTGCCGTCGGCCTCGTTGCTGAGGACGTCCAGGGCCGTCAGGTAGCGCCAGTACGAGGTCTGTTGGGTGTACGGGGTGCCGGTGGCGTCCTCGGTGCGGTCGCCGTCGGCGACGTAGGAGATCTGCCGGGCGTGCGGGTGGTAGGTGACGGGGCCGGAAGGGGCGGGGGAGTAGGTGTTGACGAGGACGTCGCTGTCGTGCGGGACGGCGAGGCGTACGGGGTCGCTGGCCATCTGTTCGCCGGCGGGTATGACCGCGGTGGTGGCGCCGTTGAAAGTGAGGCGGCGCATGGTGTCGGGGTCGGCGGCGGCGGTGCCGTCGCCGGTGGAGAGCGCGATGGTGGCGTGGGTGATGGTCAGCGGCTCGTGGCCGTAGAGGTTGGAGAGTGTGATCCGGACGCTCGTACCGCCCGTGTTCGCGTGGACGACGTTGCGCACGGAGTGGCCCGCGAGGCCTGTCGTCTCGGTGCCGGGTTCGCCGCCCACCGGGGAGGCAGACCAGGCGCCGACCCAGGTGCCGGTGGAGGCGGGGGCGACGGAGGCGCCGTGGTGGGGGCGGTCGTCGGTGAGGGCGGTGCGCGGGGTGCCGTCGTCGGCCGTCACGGTGAGGTAGATGGTGGCGGACAGGGCCAGGACGAGTGCGACGAGCGCACTGAGCAGCGCATAACCACGACGTCTGGTCACGCTTGTGTTGTTCTCCTCGGGGATGGGAGCCCGAGGCTCCGATCTTGATGAGCCCATGATGCGTCATGGGCCGGGGGAGCTGTCAGGGCCCTGCCCAAACCCCCCTTCTGACAGACGCCGGGAACTCTTGTTCCGTTCCGGGAGTCGGTCAGGAAGGGACAATTGTGTGCGGGATCACCGAGCGGGTGGAACTGAACGGGTGGAGCTGATGGAAACGACCGAGACGGAAGCGGCGTCGGCGCGGGGTGTGTCGTACAAGTCCATGACGGCCTTCACCCCGGCCGACGAGGAGCGCCGGCGCGGAGTGCGGCGCATGAAGCTCACGGCGACGTGCATGTTGCTGTTCGTGGCGCTGGTCTACGTCCTGGCCAAGCTCGCCTCGCACGAGGGTGCCGGGCCCTGGGCCGGTTATGTCGCGGCGGCTGCCGAGGCCGGCATGGTGGGCGCGATGGCGGACTGGTTCGCCGTGACCGCGCTCTTCCGGCATCCGCTGGGGCTGCCCATCCCGCACACCGCGATCATTCCCACCAAGAAGGATCAGCTGGGCATCTCGCTGGGGGAGTTCGTCGGCGAGAACTTCCTCTCCCAGGACGTCGTACGGCAGCGGTTGCGCGCGGTGGGCATCGGCAGCCGGCTCGGGGTGTGGCTGGCCGAGCCGGAGCACGCGGACCGGGTGACGGCGGAGCTGGCCACGGCGTTGCGCGGTGCGCTGACCGTGTTGCGGGACAGGGATGTGCAGGTGGTGGTGAGCGAGGCGATCACCCGGCGGGCGAACACCAAGGAGATCGCGCCGGGCATCGGCAAGATGCTGGAGGGGATCGTCGCCGACGGCGGGCATCGGCGGGCGGTGGACCTGGTGGTGGCGCGGGCGCACGACTGGCTGGTGCTGCACCGGGACGATGTGATGGTGGCGGTGGAGGGGGGTGCGCCGGGCTGGACGCCGCGGTTCGTGGACCGGAAGGTCGGTGAGCGGGTCTACAAGGAGCTGTTGCGGTTCGTCGTCGAGATGCGGGACATGCCTTCTCATCCGGCGCGGGGTGCGCTGGACCGTTTCCTCACCGACTTCGCCTCCGATCTGCAGTCGGACACGGACACCCGGGCGCGGGTGGAGCGGCTGAAGGGTGAGGTGCTGGGCCGGGGCGAGGTGCAGGATCTGATCGCGTCGGCCTGGACGGCCGTACGGGCGATGGTGGTGGCGGCGGCCGAGGACGAGCGGAGTGAGCTGCGGATGCGGGTGCGGGCCGGGCTGCTGTCGCTGGGGACGCGGATGGCGACCGAGCCGAAGGTGCAGGAGAAGGTCGACCGCTGGCTGGAGGGTGCTGCGGTGCATGTGGTGACGACGTACCGCAGGGAGATCACCTCGCTGATCACGGACACCGTGGCGAGCTGGGACGCGGAGCACACCACCCGGAAGATCGAGGCGCACATCGGTCGTGACCTGCAGTTCATCCGGATCAATGGCACGGTGGTGGGGTCGCTGGCGGGGTTGTTGATCTATGTGGTGACGCGGACGCTGGGCGCCTGAAACCGGGGGACGGGGGCACCCGTTGTGCCGTCCCCTTCTCGTGTCGGGGGGGTGCCTTTCGGGCGAGGAGGGAGCTCATGGCCGCAGCGTGGACGCCGTCACCGCAGACCGGCGGGCCCGGCGGGACCGGCCGGACCGTCACCACCGACATCCCTGCCCGGCTGGACCGGCTGCCGTGGTCCCGCTGGCACTGGACGATCGTGATCGGCCTGGGAACGGTGTGGGTCCTCGACGGGCTGGAGGTCACGGTCGTCGGCAACATCGCGGGCCGTCTGGCCGAGCCGGGCAGCGGGGTGGCGATCACCTCGGGCCAGATCACCGGCACGGCCGCCGCGTTGTATGTGGCGGGCGCCTGCTCGGGTGCGCTGTTCTGGGGCCGGCTGACCGACCGTTTCGGCCGCAAGAAGCTCTTCATGATCACTCTGGCGGTGTACCTGGCGGCCACGGCGCTGACGGCCGTCTCCTGGGAGGCCTGGTGGTTCTTCCTGTTCCGTTTTCTGACGGGCTTCGGCATCGGCGGTGAGTACGCGGCGATCAATTCGGCGATCGACGAGCTGATCCCGGCCGCCCACCGCGGCCGGGTGGACCTGATCATCAACGGGAGCTTCTGGCTGGGCGCGGTGGGCGGTTCGCTGCTGTCGATCGTGGCGCTCGACACGGATCTGCTGGCCAGGAACGTCGGCTGGCGGCTGACGTTCGCCCTCGGAGCCGTGCTGGCCCTGGTCATCCTGCTGGTCCGCCGGCATGTCCCGGAGAGTCCGCGCTGGCTGCTGATCCACGGCAGGGACCGGGAGGCGGAGGAGATCGTCTCCGGTATCGAGCGCCGGGTGGAGCGGGAGAGGGGTGTGCGGCTGCCCGAGCCGCGGGGTGAGCTGGAGATCCACCAGCGCGAGAGTGTGACGTTCAGGGAGATCGCCCGCACGGTCTTCGCCCGTTACCGCAGGCGCGCGGTTCTCGGTTTCTCCCTCTTCATCGGCCAGGCGTTCCTGTACAACGCGATCACGTTCGGCTTCGGCGCGATCCTGACCAGGTTCTACGACGTGCCTTCGGGCGACACCGGTTACTACTTCGCGGTGATCGCGGTCGGCAATTTCTGCGGCCCGCTGCTGCTGGGCAGGTTGTTCGACACGGTGGGCCGCCGGGTGATGATCTCCTCGACGTACCTGTTGTCGGGCCTGCTGCTGTTCGGTACGGCGTGGCTGTTCGACCGGGGCGTGCTGGACGCGGGCACGCTGACGGCCTGTTGGTGTGCGGTGCTGTTCTTCGCCTCGGCGGGTGCCTCCAGCGCGTATCTGACGGTCTCCGAGGTCTTCCCGATGGAGACGCGGGCGATGTCCATCGCGTTCTTCTACGCGCTCGGCACGGCGGCGGGCGGCATCAGCGGCCCCCTGCTGTTCGCCGATCTCACCGGGACGGGCAGGGTCGGCGACACGGTCCTGGCCTTCTCGATCGGGGCGGCCCTGATGTGTGCGGCGGGCCTGGTCGCGGCCTTCCTGGCGGTACGGGCGGAGCGCCGCTCGCTGGAGGACATCGCCCGCCCGCTGACGGCGGTGGCGAGCCGGGCCAGGGGGGCGGGGCGGGGTGCGCCTGGCCTGGGGGATGCGGGGGATGGGCAGGGGCCGTCGGCACCGCCGGCGACGCCGAGCGCGCCGTAGGTTCCCTGTGCGCTCAGGCGCCTGTCGTGGAGCCGGGCCGCACGATCATCAGAACGGTCACGGTGGCCCACAGCAGGCTGAACATCCCGGTGGACATGGCGAGCCGTGCGGGGTTCGTGCCCCGGCCCTCCACCACCGCGTTCTGGGCGGGAAGCACCAGCGCGGCCAGCACGACGGCGGCGAGGGCGGTCAGCGCGATGGACACGATCAGCCAGGCGCTGCCGAGCACGCCCATCTCGCCGGCGGTGGCGAACCCGAAGACCGGGACGACGACGCCGACGAGGGCGTAGACCCGGCAGATGCGGTGCAGCAGGTGCAGCGTGCCGGTGGCAGCGGGATCGCCGGGCGCGGCGAGGGCGCGGCGTGCGACGGGCGGGAACATGCCGGCGGCGACGGTCACGGGGCCCACGGCGACGATGGCGGCGAGGACGTGGACGGCGAGGAGGAACTTGGTCACGGGGTGACGGTAGGCGGCGGGCGGATCTTGCAGAAGTGGCGAGAGTGCCATGATTCGACGGATTCCCGCCAGGCGGACAGTGGTCGGTGTCTGCGGTTACGGCACTGATGGGCGCGGTTGGCCGTAATCCGGTGGGAGTCTAGGATCCCGCCATGCACACCGTGGCTGTACTGGCGCTGGACGGAGTCGTCCCCTTCGATCTCTCCGCCCCCATCGACACCTTCGGCTGGGCGCGGCTGCCGGACGGCCGGGCGCCCTACCGGGTGCGGGTGTGCTCGGTGCGGGGGGAGGTGAGCGCGGGGGCGTTCACGGTGCAGGCGCCGTACGGGCTGGAGGCGCTGGCGGAGGCGGACACGATCATCCTGCCGGGCGTGGCGGAACCCCCGGAGGAACTCCCGCCGGGAGTGGCGCAGGCGCTTCGCGCGGCGGCGGCGAACGGCACGCGGATCGCCTCGATCTGCGTGGGCGCGTTCCTGTTCGCGGCGACGGGCCTGCTGGACGGCCTGCGCGCGACGACGCACTGGTGTGCGGCGGGGGAGCTGGCGGCGCGGCACCCGAGGGTGACGGTGGACCCGAACGTCCTGTACGTCGACAACGGCCAGTTCCTGACGTCGGCGGGCGCCGCGGCCGCCCTGGACATGTGCCTGCACATGATCCGCAAGGACTTCGGCTCGGCGGTCGCCGCGCACGCGGCACGCATGTCGGTGATGCCGCTGGAACGGGAGGGCGGCCAGGCGCAGTTCATCGTCCACGACCTGCCTCCGGCGCCGTCGGGCGCCACCTTGGAGCCGCTGCTGCACTGGCTGGAGGATCACTGTGACCGTGATCTGACGGTGGACGAGATCGCGGCCCAGGCGGGTATGAGCACCCGCACCCTCAACCGCCGCTTCCGCGAACAGACCGGCACGACGCCGCTGCAGTGGCTGCACCGGGCCCGGGTACGCCGTGCCCAGCACCTGCTGGAGACGACGCCGTACCCGGTGGAACGGATCGCCACCCAGACCGGTTTCGGTTCGCCGACGGCTTTCCGGGAGCGCTTCCGGAGGGTGGTGGGGACGAGCCCGCAGGCGTATCGGAGGGCGTTCCGGGCGGGGGAGCGGGCGTAACCGGGCCGACGCCGCGCTGGTCGCCCTTACGGGGCCGCCCCTACGGTGTTCTCAGCCCTGCCGCGTCTTATGCCTTGCGGTCGGCGACGGCCCAGGAGGCGAGGGCGACGGCGCCGGCGACACCGAGGACGGAGGGCCAGGCGCCGACCTTCTTGGCCAGTGGGTGGGATCCGGCGAACGCGGCGAGGTAGGCGGCGCTCAGCGCACCGGCGGCCTTCCCGCCCGCCTGCGCCCGCCACTGCTGGGCGGCGGCGACCCCGGCGGCGGCCAGGACGGCCCCGCCCAGCTGCCGCTTCTTGGTCCAACGGGCCACGCCATACCCACCGACGAGCCCGGTCGCGGCGACGACTGCACTGGGAACCCTGGCCACGACAGCCTCCTCTTTACTCCACTTTTGCACTGTGTCCGAGCCCGAGGCTAACGCGCACCCGGCCACACCCCTCGAACCTGAGTCGAGGCTTGTCAAGTTTCCGGCGGAGAGTTATATAAGAAGCCGTAGGGCATCGCATACCGGCCCCTGATGAGAGGAGTGACCTGTGATGCTCATGCGCACGGACCCCTTCCGTGAACTCGACCGCCTCACGCAGCAGTTCTTCGGAGACGCCACGCGTCCGGCCGCGATGCCGATGGACGCCTACCGCGCGGGGGACGAATTCCTGGTCCACTTCGACCTGCCCGGCATCGACCCCGAGTCGATCGAACTGGACGTGGAGCGCAACGTCCTCAACGTCCGCGCCGAGCGCCGCAGCCCGGCTCCCGAGGACGCGGAGATGCTCGTCGCCGAACGCCCCACGGGCGCCTTCACCCGCCAGCTGTTCCTCGGCGACACCCTCGACACGGAGCGCATCGACGCGTCGTACGAGGCCGGCGTCCTGACGCTGCGCATCCCGGTGGCCGAAGCGGCCAAGCCCCGCCGCATCCAGATCGCGGGCGGCGAGGGCGGCCGCAAGCAGATCAGCGGCTGACCACCCGCCCGGCGGACGGCTGACGGCACAGAGCGTCCCGGGTCACGAGCGGGACCCGGGACGCGTCGCCCTGCCGGCGCCGCACGGCGAGCGCCCACCGCCCCTCGGACCGCACCTCCCACACATTCCACACATTGCCCGAACTCCCGCTCATGTCCCCCGCATTACGGGGTACTGGCTTTGCCTGTGCCTCGACGCGTCCCGGAGGAGGAGCCAGCATGATGACCGTGACGACCCCGCAGCCGAGAACAACGATCCCCACCCCGTCGCCCCTGGTGGCCCATGACGGTGACGCCGACACCAGGCGCTGGCACGAACTGACGGAACGGGTGCGCGAGGCGGGCCAGTACACCACGAGGGCGGAGGCGGAACGCGTGACCCGCATAGTCCTCTCAGCCCTGGGCGGCCACGTGACCGGCGACGAACGCGTCGCCCTGGCCCAGTCCCTCCCCCGGGAAGCGGCCCGGGTGATCGCCTCCCAGATCCCCGCGACCCACCCCCTGACGGCACGGCAGTTCGTGGAGTCGGTGGCAACGCGCATCGAGGGCTCGACCCCCGCGACGGCCCGCTGGGACGTCAGCTCGGTCCTCAGCGTCGTGGCGACCTGGGTGGGCGACCCTCTGACCACCGACCTCCTCACCCAACTCCCCCCGGGCTACGCCCTCCTCTTCGGGCGGGGGGATCTGGCGGCGACGGCGTAACGCAGCGGATACCGGGCGCCGCACCCGTTGCGGCGCCCGAGCCCGGCATATGGTCCCCACCAACTGCCCTCCGCCGCTGAACCGCTCCGGCGTGCATGCATGCGGGGCCCGCGCTCCCTCCATCGCCGACGCGAACGCAGCGCTCTAAGGGCCACGCGCCGGGCCCCTTTGTCCTCTATGCGGCGCCTATCTGAGCGCGTCATGCGCTATGGCATGTGTGAATCCACGCCATGTATCAAGTCGGAGCCTGACCACAGGCCCGCCTGTCACCTTGGAATCACGTATGAGCGTGTCGTCACCGGTGTAGGCGCATTCCACGCACTCGGTCCCGCTGCCACCGCTGTAGGAGGACTTGAACCAGTGCAGTTCTGAGGGCGCTGCCATCAAGGCTCCTTGCTGATCCGCTCGATGAGCTCGGCTGACGACTCGAAGTCGAGCGCTTGAGCGCTGAGGTACTCGAACGCCAACCTATAACGGTCCAGTTCCTGCGGCTTCTCCATGAAGAGGCCGCCGCCGATGAGATCTACGTACACCACGTCGAGTTCCCGCGCTTGCCCCCGCAAGACGGCGAAGCTGCCTACCGCTGCCGCGTGGGCGCCGCGTGCGAAAGGCAGTACCTGGACCGTGATGTGGGGCCGTTGCGATTGGGCGAGCAAGTGTGCCAACTGCTGTCGCATGACCTCTCGACCGCCGACCAACCGGCGGATTGCAGCCTCGTCGATCACACACCAGACGTGCGGTGGGTCCTCTCGCTCCAGCAACTCCTGGCGTTTCATGCGGATATCAACCATGTGCTGAACCTCGCGCTCCGGACACTGCACCTCCGAGGCCCGGTGTACGGCTTCGGCGTACGCCCGCGTCTGAAGTAGGCCGGGGACGTACATGCAGGCGTAGTGGTCCTCGCGTACGACCTCGTCTTCGAGGGTCAGCATGAGGTTCATGGACTCCGGGATGGGGTCAGCGAGTGAACGCCACCACCCTTGGATCTTGGCGACCTTGGCCAGCTCGACCAGTGCCAGGCGCTCCTCGTCTGTGGCGCCGTACTCACGGCAGAGGGCATCGACAGCCGGCCACTTGACCGTGCCCTCCTTCGTCTCGTACCGGCTGAGCGTCGCTTTGGAGATGCCGACGCGCGCCCCCGCCTCCTCCAGGGTCAGCCCTTTCAGCTCCCGGAGTCGACGTAGGTCGGCTCCCAGTTGGCGCCTACGAGTGGTGGGTCCAACTGCCATGCCCACGGCCCTTCCTGTTCATGCGGTAGATCGTCCTCGCCCCCGGAGAGGACTGCAAGGTGGTGCGCGCGGGGGCGCGTTGTGGTGCCTCGTGCTCCTGTTCGCGAGAAATGAGAGTTCCATTTTGGAAGTCTCAATGCAACTCTTGGTTGTCGTGAGGTTACTTGGCGCATCGAGCGTCATCCGCCGTCCGAGCGAGAGAGCGGAGTACGTCATGGACTGCATGGGTTGTGTGCCTCGAAGGGCGTGGCAGCTGCCGTTTCTGGCTGAGGCGGGGGAAGTTGCCGCACTACGGCGAATCGTGCGGCTTCACCTAGAGCGCTGGGGATTGCAGGAGCTCAGCGAAACCGCGCAACTGTGTGTCAGTGAGCTCGTCGCCAACGTCATCAAGCACGTGGGCCCTGGCACCCTGACTACGCTCGCGGTCTCCATGAGCGGGACCCGCTTGCGTATGGAAGTCCACGACCCAGACCCCCGGGCCCTGCCGACGTTGACGGACGTAGACGCGGATGCCGAGTCGGGACGTGGCATGGCCCTCATCGAGGCCATCACCGACCGCTGGGGCGTCGACCTTGCCCCGGGTGCAAGGTGACCTGGTGCGAGCTTCGCACGGGCCTCAAGGCGCCTGACGGGCACACCGCAGGCCTTCGGGTGGATCGGGCCGCCAACGTTCTCGGGTTCTACGTCGACGTTGCCAAGCTGCCGTCAGGGTCGAAGCGTGGCCGGCTGGGGACCGCAGTGGCGGAGGAGGCGGCGATCAACGTGATCGCCGATCTCCTGCACTGGCTCGGGGCACACGGCCGGGACCCCGACGAGGTACTGGAGCGAGCCCAGACCCACTTCCTCGCCGACGTTGAGGTCCGCTGATCGTCAGTGTCGGTCAGCTCGCAGTAATAGCCGAGTACGTCCACACGTCGGCCGGAACTTCGTGCTTCAGGCGCCATGTGATCGCCATCGGCTTGCTGCCGGTGTGTTTTTCGTAGGTGGCCGGGCCGAGCAGCATCCACGGCTGGGACTTGCCTATGTCGGTGTTCTTGTAGCGCCGCATGAACAGCAGGACGTGGCTGCCGCGTTTCTTGTGCTCCTGGTAGCGCAGGCCGGTGGGGGAGTTGGCGGCGATTGTGCTCTGGGACTCCCAGTGGAAGAGCGTCGGGCTCAACGCGTAGTCCTTGTACCGGATGGTGGGCGAGAAGTCCTTCTCGTTCTTCTCCAGCGTGACGAGAAGTGCGTCGGTTTTAAGCTCCTCGACCCATTGCACCCCCTGTGCGAAGGAGCGGGGCATCTGTCCGCCGAAGCGGGCCACGCCGAGGGCGGCGAGGATCTCGGAGCGGTTGTAGGCGCTGTGAACCTTCAGCGGGAGGTGGCTGAGGGGGCCGGAGAGCGGGAGGGGGACGTGGTCGGACTGCTCGATGACGTGCGCAATCACCTGCCGCAGTTCGTCCCGGAACACCCGCTGGTCCCGCAGCGATTCCAGGCCTTCCTGGAAGCTGGTGAAGCCGCCTGCGTTGTCCCAGAGGTTGAAGAACAACATGCGGGCGAACGACTTGTCGGTGGGGTTGAGCTCTTCGTACGCCGGAGCGTCGTCCTGGAGAAGGCGGAGGTAGGCCTCCGCGCGCTCCGGATCGTCTACGTGCAGGAAGGCGTGAACCCGCTTGAGGAGTGCGGCCTCTGCAGAGGGTGCGGGGTCGTCGATCAGTCCGGCGCGACGCAGCACTGTCGTCCAGGAGTTGTCGCTCTTGTACAGCTCCTTGATCTCCCGACGGCTCTCCCGCAGGTAACTGGCGAGGCGGGGCGTGCCGTAGGCCCGGACCTCCTTCACCAGTGTCTTTACCGTGGCACCCAGCTGGGTCCGGATGTTGTCGAGGACGAGGTCTTTCGACTTGCCCTCCAGGATGATCTGGCAGCCGGACGGCAGCTGGGGGAAGTCGTGCTCGATGTGGTCAAGGAGTCGGTTCCGCGACAGGTTCGTCAGGGCTCGGAACTGTTCCTCGAAGCGGAACTCGGCCCGGTGCTGACCGATGAAGTCGAGGACGGTGAGAACGGGCTTCGATTCGGTGCGGCGCAGGCCCCGCCCCAGCTGCTGGAGGAAGACGGTGGCGCTGTTGGTAGGGCGGAGGAGGAGCAGCGTGTCGACGTCGGGGATGTCGAGACCCTCGTTGAACAGGTCGACAGAAAAGATCACTTGGAGTTTTCCGTCACGAAGGTCGGACAACGCCTGGGAGCGCACTTCAGACGGCGAGTCGCTGTCGAGCGCCACTGCCTCGAAGCCGGCCTTGCGGAAGAAGTCCGCCATGAAGTGGGCGTGTGCCTTGGTCACGCAGAAGCCCAGCGCCCGCATGGCGCCAGGGTTGGAGACCTTGTCCCGGATCTGCTTCACCACGATCCGGGCGCGCGCGTGGTTGCCCGTGTAGAGGTTGCCCAGCTCCGGGTCGGCGTAGGAGCCCTTCTGCCAGCCAAGGTTCGTCAGATCCGTGCCGTCGGGGATGCCGAAATAGTGGAAGGGACAGAGCAGGTCGTTCTCCAGGGCTTCCCAGAGCCGCATCTCGGCCGCGATTCGGCCCTCGAAGAACTCGTCTTGGACGTTGAGCCCGTCCATCCGTTCGGGCGTGGCCGTCAGGCCCAGCAGTTCCCTCGGCGTGAAGTGGTTGATGACGCGCCGATAGGTGGCGGCGGTGGCGTGGTGGAACTCATCGATGACGATGACGTCGAAGTGATCCGGCACCAGTTGCTCAAGACGCTGAACGTTGAGCGATTGGACGCTGGCGAAGACGTGGTTCCAGTCGCGTGGATCCTGCCCTGCGTGTAGCAGTTCACCGAAGGAGGCATCGTCCAGCACCTCCTGGTAGGTGCGCAGGGACTGCTTGAGGATCTCCTTGCGGTGGGCCACGAACAGCAGCCGCGGTCGGTCACCGTCCGACTTGCTGCACAGACTGCGGTAGTCGAGGGCGGCCATCACCGTCTTCCCGGTGCCGGTCGCCGCGACCAGAAGATTCCGGTGCCGCCCGCGCAGCTCCCGCTCGACAGTGAGCCGCTCCAGCATGTCCCGCTGGTGGGGGAAGGGGCGCACCTCAAGACCGGAAAGGTTGATCTTCAGGTCCGTGCTGGCCTTGGTGCCACTCGCCTGGGCCAGCGCTTCATCGAGACGTTCGGCGTGGAGGTCGGGGTCGTATGTCTCGAAGGCGATGTCGTTCCAGTACGCGTCGAAGGTCGCCTCGAACTTGTTCAGTACGGCAGGGGTCGCGACGGACGACAGCCGTACGTTCCACTCCAGCCCATCGAGCAGCGCCGCCTTCGAGAGGTTGGAGCTGCCGACGTACGCCGTGTCGAAGCCTGTCTCACGCCTGAACAGCCAGGCCTTGGCATGCAGTCGCGTGGAACGCGTTTCGTAGTTGACCTTGACCGTGGCGCCGAAGTCCCGGACCAGACGGTCGAGCGCGTGACGGTCGGTGGCGCCGATGTAGGTGGTGGTTATGACGCGTATCGGCACACCACGTTCCCTCGCGGCGCGCAGCGAGTCCTCCAGGACGCGAATGCCGTACCACTTCACGAACGCGCAAAGCAGGTCGATGCGGTCTGCCGTAGCCAGCTCCGCCCTGAGCTCGGCACCGAGGCTGAGGTCCTCTGGGGAGTTGGTGATGAGCGACGTCTCGGACAGAGGCGTCAATGGGCGCAAGGCGTAGACGCCCGGAGCCTCCTGCCGCGCGAGAGTCAGAAGCTGTCGCGGACCCTCGATGAGGGAGCTGACGGTTTCGGCATCGCTCGATTCCGGAGCGTTTGTAGCGGCCAGCGCCTCGAGGATGCGGTTCGCGACGCTGACGCGGTCCTCGGCCGGAACTTGAGCCAGCCTTTGGCCGACAGCGTCACCGATGTAGCGAGCCAGGACATGGGGAGCGGACTCCGAGCTGACCTCGGCGTCAATGGCTTTCCAGCCAGCCGCCTCGAATCGCTCCAGCTCGTCGCGTACGTCATGCGTGATCAGCTTCTCGTAGACGCCGGCGATCGGCTCCGATCGGCCCATGAGGTCTGCCACGGCTGCTCCCCCCTGATCCCTCGCGTGCTCGTGCGCTTCCTTGCGCGCCGATGTGGATCAGTTCTAACAGCAGCCACTGACAAGTGGAGGTTGTGTGCCCAAATCAGGGCACCGGGGCCCTCCGGGCCACCCTCGGCCCGGGCCGCTCCAGCACAGGGAAGAAGCGAGCAGGCGGCCCGGGCCGCGGCTTGCGGTCGTGGCGGATCGGGGCGTTCCTACGCTCCGTGGCAGGCGTCATAGACCTGGGCAGACCCACACCAGCACCCCGCCCCCCTCCCCGGCGGCCAGGCGGCCGCCCGCCCCCGTGCCGCCAGCGTCGTCGCGTACTGCGGCAGCAGGGTCGCGTCCTCCGGTGATGAGCCCTCCGAGGCGGCGAAAGCCTCGTACGACGGAACCGTGCCCGTGACGATGCCCAGGTTGGCGGTGCCGGAGGACGACAGTTCGCGCAGGGACGACTCTATGGTCGCCAGGTGGGTCTCGTGGGAGGGGTACTCCATGGTCAGGGTCGGGTAGGCCGACAGGAGTTCCGCCAGTTCCGGTGCCGGCCAGTGCAGGACCGCTACCGGGAAGGGGCGGGAGAGGGCCTCCCGGTAGGCGCCCAGTTCGGCCTGGAGGCGGGTGATTTCCGCCTGGAGTTCCGCCGGGTTCTCCGAGCCCAGGGACCAGACGCGTTTGGGGTCGTGGAGCTCGTCCAGGGACACGGCGGACGTGTGGAGCCTGTCCGCCAGGGTGTCCCAGGTGTCGTGGGGCAGGCCCAGCATGCGGCGGACGCGGTGGCGGCCGTAGAGGAGGGGGTGGGTGGCGGGTGCGGGTTCCGTGTCGTCCCCGTCCGGCAGGAGCAGGCCCGCCCCCTGCGTGAAGGTCTCCGCCGCCGCCTCCAGCTCGTCGTGGGACTCCAGGGACTCGGCGATGATCACCCAGGGGGCCGGGTCGCGGGGGGCGGATGTGCGCAGGCCCTCGATGATCGCCCTTGCCTCCGCCTCGTGGCCGTACTCCCAGAGGTTCGACGCCTTCAGGGCGCGGACCAGGGCGGGGTTGTCCAGGCCGTCGGCGGCGGACAGCAGGCGGTCGTAGAGCGCGGTGGCCGCGGGGCGGTCGCCGGACAGTTCGAGGTGGGCTGCCGCCCGCAGAAGCAGGGCCTCGGCGTCCTCGGGATACAGTCCGGCGGTTCGCTCCAGGCGTGCCGCTTCGGCGGTGTGGTCGACGTTCTCGGCAGGCGTGTCGGGGCGCATGGGGGACACCGTACTGCCGAGGGGTGACAGGGCGGGGTAAGGACCGGTCAGGCTCCTGGGAGATCTCTCCTACACCGTCACCCCGTCCAGTTGAAGCGTCTGGATCGACTTCGGGGCGAAGGCGACGGACAGGGATGTACCCGACAGGTATGTGTCCGAGTGCGGGGTGTAGAGGTCCGATCCGCCCGTCGTCACCGTGTTCCAGCGCGGGACCACGCCTCCCGAGCCGCCGGTCACGGAGGAGAAGCGGGACAGGTCGAAGGTCAGGGTCGTCGCCGAGGACGACGTGTTCGCCGCGACTATCACCAGGCGTTTCGCCTGCCTGTCCAGGGCCGCCGCCGCGTAGCTCGCTCCCGTGTCCAGGATCGTCATCCCGGGGCGGATGTGGCGGGTGAACTGCGCGAGGACGTAGTACTTCGTCTGCACCGCGCCCGGCTGCAGGGTGCCCGCGTCGTACGCGATCGTCGCCCAGCCCGCGCTCGGGTCCATCACCTGCCAGTACACCCAGGCCGTGGGGTGCAGCCAGCGGAAGTCGTAGAGGAGGTTGCCGGCCAGGGTCAGGCCCGTGGCGTCGCCGTCTCCCGTTTCCGAGTTCCACAGGGCCTTGCCCGCGGTCGTCACCACGTCCGTGTAGAGCAGGTCGCGGCGGCCGCCCGAGCCCTGGTAGCCGTGGACGTTCACCCGGTCCACGTAGCCCTTCGTCGTCGAGGAGAAGGAGTTCCAGGTGGTGCGGGCCAGGTCGTAGCTCGTCTCGTCCGACGCCGAGATCCTCGTCGCCGTCAGGCCGCGTTTGTTCAGCTCGCTGCGGAGGTAGGGGAGTACGGCCGCCTGGACCGTCGCGTCCATGTGGCAGCCCTCCTGGGTGCCCGTCGCCGTCCACCAGGAGGAGGACGGTTCGTTGAAGGCCTCCACCGTCGTGAAGGTCACGCCCCAGTTCTGTTTCGCGTACAGGGCCACCGACGCCAGGTGGGAGGCGTGTTGGCGGTAGTTCCAGGACTGGAGGTTGTTGCCGCCGCCCGAGGCGCCCGAGGGGTTGTGGTTGAGGCACATCCACCACATGGGGGAGTTGGCGAAGAGCTCGGAGATCGCGCCGCGTTGGGTGGCTTTCTGCAGCATCGCGCGCTGTGCCGCGTCCGCCGTCCACTTCCAGGACGACGACGCCGGGTCCTCGTTCGTCCAGTCCTGCCAGTAGCCCTCGATCTGCTTGAACGACGGGATGTCGGGAGAGGCGGCCATCGACTCGCCGCCCACGCTGTTCCAGCTGCACGCGCCCAGGTTGTAGCGGGCGATGTTCAGGCCCAGGCCGGGCAGCGCCGTGCCGCCGTACGTCGTCGTCTTCGTCGTGAAGAAGATGTCGGCGAAGTCGTCCCTCGCCCCGAAGACGTTCGCCCACCAGGCCAGCGAGGTGCCCCAGCCCTCCCAAGTGCCGTAGGCGGTCGACGGGTTGACCGATATCGTCGCGTCCGCCCTCGCCGTGCCCGTGGCCAGGGCGCTGCCCAGGATGCCCCCGCCCGCCGCGGCCAGCAGGGTTCTGCGTCGGATCATGGCTTCTCCGCCTCTCCGCTTTCCGGCCTCTTCGCCTTCCGGCTCTCCGCTTTTTGCGTTGCGTGCTCCGGCAGCAGGAAGCATCGGGGTGGCGGGTGGGGTTGTCGAGGGTTCCGACAGTGCTTTCTAAAACCCGTTGAGGAAGCCATCGGAGTCGGCGATCCGCTTGTGACTATGGCCAGTTGTGCCCGTTGCGCCTACCCTGCGGGCGGCTCCCGTGGGGGTCCGTGGAGGTGGGTGCGGATGCCGGCATGGTCGGGCGTGCGGGTCGTACGGCACAGCGATCGGCGTCGGCGTGCCCGGCGGCGGCGCGCGCTGTGGGGCGGGGCCGAGGCGCTCGTCACCGTCGGTGTGCTGCTCATGCTGCTGGTCGTGCACCAGCTGTGGTGGACCAACCGGGAGGCCCGGCGCGGCGCCGAACGGCAGGTGGAGGCGCTGGAGCGGGAGTGGGGCCATGGGGGGTACGGCGCCGGTGGCGCGGCCCCGTCGCCCACCGCCTCCGGCGCGCCCACGACCCCCGCACCGGCCCCGGACCCTTCCGCCTCCCGTGCGCCGCAGCGGTCGTACAAGCCCGTCGGTCCCCCTCGGCGGTCCCAGGCGTACGCCGTCCTGATCATCCCCCGGCTCGGACTGCGCGTCCCCGTCGCCGAGGGTGTGAGCAAGGCCGACGTCCTCAACAAGGGGTACGTCGGCCATTACCGGGGGACCGGGCAGCCGGGGCAGGCGGGCAACTTCGCGCTCGCCGGGCACCGGAACACGCACGGTGAGCCCTTCCGGTACCTGCCCCGGCTGCGGCGCGGGGACGACATCGAGGTGGAGACGGGGACGGCGACGTACACGTACGACGTCGACCAGATCCTGCCGCAGACCTCCGCGACGGACTCGGGGGTCGTCCGGCCCGTCCCGCGCTCCCTCGTCCGGCCGTCCTACGGCTACGACTCACCCGGTTACTACATCACCCTGACCACCTGCACCCCCGAGTTCACCTCGCGCTACCGGATGGCGGTGTGGGAGAAGCTGGTGTCCATGCGGCCCCGCTAGCGCGCCGCTACGTCCGCTCGCGCAGCACCATCACACTCACCGCCCCGACCGCCGCCAGCACCGCCGACACCAGCAGGGCGATGTTCGCGCCGTGGGCCAGGTTTCCGGACGAGGTGGCGAGGGCGATGGTCAGGGCCACGCCGGCGCAGGAGCCGATGTAGCGGAAGGTCTGCTGCGCGCCGGAGCCCATCGCGGCGCGTTCGCGCGGGACCGACTCGACGGCCAGCAGCGGCAGGGCGCCGTTGAGCAGGCCGCTGCCGACACCGCTGATGATCAGGCCGGGGAGCAGACGGGTCCAGGAGCCGGAGGCCAGGGCGCCGAGCATGGTCAGGACGGCGGCGGTGTGCAGGGCGAAGCCGATGGCCAGCTGGGCGCGCGGCGCGACACGGCCGGCCAGGTGCTTGACCTGGAGGGCGACCGCGAAGCTCAGGCCGGACCAGAGCAGGAGCAGCCAGGCCGTGCCCATCGGGGACAGCCGGAGGGTCTGCTGGAGCAGGGCCGGCAGGAAGCTGAACATGCCGATCACCGCGAGGCCCGTGAACAGGCCGCCGGCACCCGAGGCCAGGAAGCGGGCGTGGCGCAGCAGGCCGAGGTCGATCATCGGCGCGCCGGTCCGGTGTTCCACGGCGGCGAAGAGCGCGATCAGGAGGACGGCGGCGGCCAGCAGCAGTCCCACCGGTGCGCGCAGCCAGCCGTCGCGGCCCAGGGTCAGGGCCGCCACCAGGGCGACCAGGGCGAGGCCGAAGGTCAGGGCGCCGAGGACGTCCGGGCGGCCGCCGCGCGGGGCGCGGGACTCGGCCAGCGCGCGGGTGCCCAGCACGGCCACGACGACGGCGGCGGCGCCCAGCACGCCGTACGCCACCCGCCAGGTCGGCAGCGCGCCCGCGACCAGCGGGCCCACCGCGATGCCGCCGCTGACGAAGGCGCCCCACACGCCGGTCGCGTGCAGCCGGCCGCGCGCCGAGGGGAAGGCGGTCACCAGCAGGCCGAGGCTGCTCGCCAGGATCGCCGCGCTCGCCGCGCCCTGGGCGATGCGGGCGAGGGTGAACTGCCAGGTCGAGGTGGTGAAGGCGGCGAGGGCGGTGGTGATGCCGAGGGCCAGGGTGCCGGCGAGGAAGACGCGGCGGCGGCCGTAGTCGTCGGCGAGGCTGCCGGCCACCAGCAGCAGGGCGGCGAGGCCCAGCGGGGTGCCGTTCAGCAGCCAGGCCTGGCCGGAGAGCGGGGTGTGCAGGGCGGCCGCCGTGTCCGGGAGCGTGACCATCGGGGCCGTGTACGTCATCAGCGCCACGGCGGTGGCCGCGCTGGTCAGGGCGAGGGTGGCCCGGGGGCGCGCGGGGGCGTCGCGGGCGCTCGTGCCGCGTACGGCGGTGGCGGCGGGGGTGGTGGTGGCGGAGTCGATGCCGGTCATGGCGTGGTCCTGTCCTTCCGGGGCCTGCGGTGACGTGTGGATCACTCGGCGAACCAACGGTCAGTTCGTTCATTGAACTGACCTGACTCCACCACCGTAACACCGTGGGTTCGGTCACCGAACCAACCTGGCGGAAAGTGGCTACAGTGGACGGCATGGCACTGGGCAAGGACTACGCGACACAGGAGTGCTCGATCGCCCGCGCGCTCGAGATCGTCGGCGAGCGCTGGACGCTGCTCGTCGTCCGGGACGCCCTCTACGGCGTGCGGCGCTACAACGACTTCCTGGTCCACCTCGGCATCCCGCGCGCCGTCCTGGCCGCCCGCCTGCAGACCCTGACCGCCGAGGGCATCCTCGAAAAGCGCCGCTACCAGCAGTCGCCGCCGCGGGACGAGTACGTCCTCACCGAGACCGGCATCGCCCTGTGGCCCACCCTGCGCGCCCTCGGCCTGTGGGGCCGCGAGCACTTCACCGAGACACAGCTGCGGTACTTCCGGCACGCGGCCTGCGGTACGGACCTCGGGTCGTACGGCGAATGCCCCGCCTGCGGGGTCGTCGTACCGGTCGAGGACGTGGTCATGGAGCCTGGCCCGGGCCTCGACCCGGACCCGGCGGACCCGGTCAGCCGGGCGCTGCTGAAGCCGAAGCGGCTGCTGGAGCCACTGGAGACGGAACCCGCCTGACCACAGGCCGTGCTGTGAGCCGGCCGGTCAGGAGGAGCCCGAGCCGGCGCCCCTGAGGATGTCGACGCCGGCCTGGTCGGTCTCCTCCGGCCGGCCGCCCAGCCGGTGGACGACCACCCACCGGCCGTCCGTCATGGCCCCGGCGAAGACCGAGGCGTGTCGGGTCGCGCCGTTGTGCCAGAGCAGCGCGCCCGCCGACTGCCAGGAGGGAGCGGGATCTCCCAGCCGGCGCTCGATCACCAGCCGGACGAGCAGCTCGCCGACCGCACGCGGGGTCGCCCACAGGCCGCCCGCCGGAAGGATCGCCCCGTCCATGGTCCAGGGCCTGCGCTCCCTGCTGAGGAACCCGGGAGCCAGCAGGCGCCGGCCTGGCTCGGGACGTGCGCTCACCTCGTGGACGCCCAGCGGCCGCAGCACGTGCTCGGCGAGCAGTTCCCCGTACGGCGCACCGGCCGCGCCAGCCAGTGCCGCGCCCAGGACGGCGTACCCGAGGTTGGAGTACTCCTCCTGCTCTCCCGGCGGCCGGACCACGACCCCGTCCAGCCGCCCGAGCAGCCGGCGCAGGGCGTCGCCGTCGAACGCGGCGTACGGATCGCGGCCCCCGGTGCCGGGCGGGAGGCGCGGCAGCCCGGACGTGTGCTCGGCCAGGTGCCGCAGCGTGATGCCGGTGCGCGGGGCGGCGGGGAGCCAGAGCTCGACGGGGTCGTCGACGTCGAGCAGGCCCGCGGCGGCCATGCGCATGAGCGCCGTACCGGTGAGCACCTTGGTGAAGGAACCGATCTCGACGAACCGGTCCACCGCGTGACCGCCCGCGAGACGTGCGGGAGACGAGTCACTCAGGACGCAGGTGGGAGTGCGCGGCATGCGGGGCCCTTCAGACGTTCGGTCAGGTCTACCTGTATAAAGGGCAAGCAGGCGTTGGTGGTTGAGAGCGTGGGGAGGGAAGCCGGGTGGTCCGCAGTCTCGCGCGGTCGCGCGCGCTCGCCCCGTTGCTGCTGGTGCTGCTGCCGCTCGTGCTCCTCGACACCGGCAGTCTCTCCGCGACCGTGGCGCTCGCCGCGACCGCCGCGGCCGGGGCCGCGTTCACCGCCTGTGCGCTGATCGCCGCCCGCTGTGCGCCCGCGGTCCCGCCCACCCGGGTGCGTACGGCGATCCGCGACCGGGCCCGGCGCACCGCCTTCCTGCCCCAGCGCGATCCCGACGCGCCCGGCCGGCGCCGGCCCAGGGCACCCGGGCACGCCCTTCCGGCGACCGCCGCGTAGGGCACGTCCGTCCCTTGTACGCGTGACCCCGCGCGGGTCGTCATGCCGCTCTGCTCACTTCCGGCACGACGAGACCCCCGGAGGGCTCACCCATGTCCGTCTTCTCCGTCTTCGCCCGCCTGGTCGAGCAACTCGCCGACCTGCTCCAGCCGCTCTTCCACGCCTCCGCGGCCGCCGCCGCGATCGTCCTGTTCACCGCGCTCGTACGACTCCTCGTCCACCCGCTGTCCCGCGCCGCCGCCCGCGGCCGGCGCGCCCGAGCAGAACTCCAGCCCCGCATCGCCGAACTGCGCAAGAGGCACGCCAAGGACCCGAAGCGGCTGCAGCAGGCGGTGCTCGAACTGCACGCCGAGGAACAGGTCTCCCCGCTGTCCGGCTGTCTGCCCAGCCTGCTCCAGCTGCCCGCCTTCTTCCTGCTCTACCACCTCTTCTCCAGCTCCACGATCGGCGGTGAGAGCAACGGGCTGCTCGCCCACCGGCTGCTCGCGGCACCCCTCGGCGGGAGGTGGGCCGACGCGCTCGGCGGGGACGGGGTGTTCGGGCCGGCCGGGCTGGTCTACCTCGGACTCTTCGTCCTCGTCGCGGTCATCGCCACCTTCACCTACCTGCGCGCCAAGCGGACGATGGCGGCCGGCCCCCTCGCCGTGGGTGCGGTGGGCGCCGGGGACGGCGAGCAGGTGCCAGGGCTCGGCGCGGTCGGCAAGGTCATGCCGTTCATGTCCTTCTTCACGCTCGTCACCGTGGCCGTCGTACCCCTCGCCGCCGCGCTGTACGTCGTCACCAGCACGGCCTGGACCGCCGTGGAGCGGGCCGTGCTGTACCGGTAGCGAGGCGCGATGACGGTCCAGTACGTGAACAGGGTCTTGCGCAGTGGACAGCTCGATTGGAGGATCGACCAGTCCTCCGATGGCTGCACACATCGGTCCGGGCGTCCGCGATCGAGGGAGATGGTGACCATGAAGCTGCTGCGAGTCGGTACGGCAGGGGCCGAGCGGCCCGCGCTGCTCGACGCCGAGGGGACCCTCCGCGACCTGTCGGGCCTCGTGGACGACATCGACGGAGCGTTCCTCGCCGACGAGGCCGCGCTCGACCGGGTACGGGCGGCGGCCGAGTCCGGCGAGCTGCCCGCGCTGGACGCGACGGGACTGCGGATCGGGCCGCCGCTGGGCCGCATCGGGAAGATCGTATGCATCGGGCTCAACTACCACGACCACGCCCGCGAGACCGGCGCCGAACCGCCCGCCGAGCCGGTGGTCTTCTTCAAGGCGCCGGACACGGTGGTCGGGCCGAACGACACGGTGCTCGTCCCGAGGGGGTCGGCCAAGACCGACTGGGAAGTGGAACTGGCGGTCGTCATCGGGCGTACCGCCCGCTATCTGTCGTCGGCCGAGGAGGCGCTCGCGCATGTCGCGGGGTACGCGGTGGCCCATGACGTGTCCGAGCGGGAGTTCCAGATCGAGCGCGGTGGCACCTGGGACAAGGGCAAGAACTGCGAGACGTTCAATCCGCTGGGACCGTGGCTGGTGACGGCCGACGAGGTCGCCGACCCGCAGGATCTGCCGCTGAAGCTGTGGGTCAACGGGGAGTTGAAGCAGGACGGTACGACGGCCGAGCAGATCTTCCCCGTGGCGGAGGTCGTGCGGTATGTCAGCCAGTTCATGACGCTGTACCCCGGGGACGTCATCAACACGGGTACGCCGGCGGGGGTGGCCATGGGGCGGCCCGAGCCGAAGCCGTACCTGCGGGCCGGGGACGTGGTCGAGCTGGAGATCGCCGGGCTCGGCCGGCAGCGGCAGGAGCTCAAGAACGCCTGAGGGAGTGGGGGCTGCGCGAGCACGGCGGGTGCGAGTCCGCCGTGGTTCCTCGCGCCCACGCGGCGGAGCCGCATGTCAAACGCAGCCCCGCACCCCTGAGTCCGGAGAACTCACCCCAGCAGAGAAGCGAGGCGGCGCCATTCCTCCCTCGGGAGGCTGTCCCTGTCACCGCCGGTGATCGGCTGGAGGGCCACGTGGTCCGCGCCCGCCTGGTGGAAGGTGTTGATCCGCTCCCGGATGCGGCTGTCGTCGCCCCAGGCGAACACCGCGTCGACCAGGCGGTCGCTGCCGCCGTCGGCCAGGTCGTCCTCGGTGAAGCCGTGCCGCAGGAAGTTGTTGGTGTAGTTCGGCAGGGCGAGGTACATCGCCAGGGTGTCGCGGGCGAGGGAGCGGGCGCGGGACGGGTCGGTCTCCAGGACCACCTTCAGCTCCGGGGCCAGCAGCGGGCCGGCGCCGAGGATCTCGCGGGCCCGCGCGGTGTGCTCGGGCGTGACCAGGTACGGCACCGCACCCGCCGCCCGGTCGCGGGACAGCTCCAGGGTCTTGGAGCCGAGGGCGGCCAGCACCCGGCGGTCCGCGGGCACCCCGGCCTTGTCCAGGACGTCCAGATAGGAGACCAGCACCGAGTACGGCCGGCGGTACTGCTCGGCGAGCTTGGCGTGGCTCACGCCGAGCCCGAGCACGAAGCGCCCGGGGTGGGCCGCGTCCACCTCGGCGAAGGCCGCCGCGCTCGTCTCGGCGTCGTACTGCCAGATGCTCTGGATGCTGGTGCCGACGGTGAGGCGGTCGGTCCCCTCCAGAAGGGGAACGGCGTGCCGGGCGGCGCTGCTGCCGCCGAGCCAGGCGGCGCCGTAGCCGAGCTCCTCCAACTCGGCGGCCGCCTCCGCCAGTTCGCCGCGCCGGGAGGGGTCCTCCGCGCGCAGGCCGACGCTCCAGATGCCGTACCGGCCGATCCTGTCCTTCAAGGTGCTCACGGTGCTCATGGCGCTGTCCCTCCGGATGGAGCAGTGATCATCACGTCTGCAGCCATTCCCAACCGGAGGGATCGCTCACGTAATCCCGGTGGGTGTCACACTTTCAGGAACTGCTCCAACGCCTCCACGACGAACCTGTGGTCCTGGAGCTGGGGCAGGCCGGAGACGGTCACCGCGCCGACGACGCCCGCGTTCTCGACGTGGATCGGGAACGAACCGCCGTGCGCCGCGTAGGTGTCGGGGTCGAGGCGGGAGGAGTCCTCGAACGTCGTGCCCTTGGCGCGGAAGCGGGCGCCGACCAGGTAGGAGGAGGCGCCGTAGCGCTCCACCACCCGGCGCTTGCGGGCGATCCAGGCGTCGTTGTCGGGGGTCGAGCCCGGCAGGGCCGCGTGGAAGAGCTGCTGGCCGGCGCGGTGGATGTCGATGGCGACCGGGGCCTGGCGCTCCCGGGCCAGTTCGACGAGCAGCGAGCCGAGGGCCCAGGCGTCGTCGTACGTGAACTGCCGGAAGACCAGGCGGCGTTCCTGCGCCTCCAGCTCCTCGACGGACGGGGTGAGTTCGGGGGTGGTCCTGAGGGTGATCTGCGGGTGGTGCTGCTGGCTGTGCTGGTGCTGTGGCATCAGAGGGTCACCGTCACCTTGTCCGTGGCCGACTTGCGGGCCGCTTCCAGTACGTCGAGGGCGGCGGCCGCCTCCAGGGCGGTCACCGGGTTGGGGCCGGCGCCGGTCAGGGCGCGGGCGACGGCCGCGTAGTAGGCGGGGTAGTCGCCGGGGAGGGTCGGTACGGGGGTGCCGCCGCCGGTCAGCGGGGATTCCCCGGCGCCGATACGGCCGTACAGGGACTCGGGCTCCGCGCCCCACTGCGGGCCGGGGCGCAGGCCCTCGCGCAGCGCCGCCTCCTGCGGGTCGAGGCCGTACTTCACATAGCCCGCGCGGGAGCCGAGCACCCGGAAGCGGGGGCCGAGCTGGGCGGTCGTCGCGGAGACGTAGAGGTGGGAGCGGACGCCGCTCGTGTGCGTGAGCGCGATGAAGGTGTCGTCGTCCGTCTGGGCGCCGGGGCGGCGGACGTCCGTCTCGGCGTACACCTCGGTGACCGGGCCGAAGAGGACCAGGGCCTGGTCGACGACATGGCTGCCGAGGTCGTAGAGCAGACCTCCGATCTCTGCCGGGTCGCCGGACTCGCGCCAGCCGCCCTTGAGCTGGGGGCGCCAGCGCTCGAAGCGGGACTCGAAGCGCCACACGTCACCCAGGTCGCCCTCGGAGATCAGCTTGCGCAGGGTCAGGAAGTCGTTGTCCCAGCGGCGGTTCTGGAAGACGGACAGGAGCAGACCGCGCTCCTCGGCGAGGGCGGCGAGGTCGCGGGCCTCGGCCGCGGTGCCGGCGACCGGCTTGTCGACGACGACCGGCAGGCCCGCCTTCAGGGCGGCGGAGGCGAGCGGGACGTGCGTCCTGTTCGGGGAGGCGATGACGACCAGGTCCAGCTCGTCCGCGCGGTCGAACAGCGCCTCGGCACCGGCGGCGAGCGTCACCTCCGGGAACTCGGCGCGGGCCTGCTGCTGCCGCTCCGGGTCGGAGGTGACCACCGTGTCCAGGGCGAGGCCCTCGGTGGCGGCGATCAGCGGGGCGTGGAAGACGGAGCCGGCGAGGCCGTAGCCGATCAGGCCGACGCGGAGGGGGGTGGCGGTCGTGCGCCCTGTCGTGGATCCCATGGACCCACTTTCGCAACGCTGTTGCCAAAGTGCAAGTGGAGGGGACAATGGGCGGCGTGAACAGGACGAGCACGGGGACGCGGACGGGGTCGGGGACCGGCGGATCGGGGACCACCGGGGCCGGGACCGGGGCGCGGATGGCAGGCGGCGCGTCGGCTGGAGCGAACCTCGTCGCGGTGCGGTCGCACAACACCGCGCTGGTGCTGGGGCTGCTGCGGGACGCCGGGGCGCAGGGGATCAGCCGGCTCGAACTTGCCGAGCGGACCGGGCTGACCCCGCAGGCCGTCAGCAAGATCACCGCACGGCTGCGGGAGGAGGGTTTCGCGGCGGAGGCCGGGCGGCGGGCGTCGACGGGGGGCAAGCCGCGCACCGTGCTGCGACTGGTACCGGAGGCGGGGCACGCGGTCGGGGTGCACCTGGACCGCGACGAGCTGCGGGTGATGCTGGTCGATCTGAACGGGGCCGTGGTGGGGGAACGGCGGTCCGAGCTGGATCTCGGGGCCGGGGCGGAGGCGGTGCTCGCGGTGGTCGGGGACGCGGTGGAGGCGGTGGTGCGGGAGGGGCTGGGCGCGCTTTTGGGCGCGGAGGGGCCCGCCGAGGCGGGGTCGCTGCTCGGGGTGGGGGTGGCGCTTCCTGGACCGCTCGACCATGTGCGCGGGGTGCTGCACCGGGTGACCGGTTTTCCCGAGTGGGACGGGTTCCCGCTGCGGGACGCGCTCGGGGAGCGGTTGGGGGTGCCGGTGGTGGTGGACAAGGACACGAACGCGGCGGCGCTCGGGCTGTCGGCCGGGGGTGAGCGTGGCGGGGACGGAGAGGTCGGCGAGGGCGGATCCTTCGCGTATCTGCATCTCGGTACGGGGCTCGGCGCCGGGTTGGTGATCGGCGGGCGCGTGCATCGGGGGGCGCGGACCGGAGCGGGGGAGTTCGGGCACCAGGTGATCCAGCTGGACGGGCCGCCGTGCGAGTGCGGGAACCGGGGGTGCGTGGAGGCGCTGTGCCTGGCGGCGGTGGAGCGCGGGGAGGCCGGGGAGGCGGCACGGGTGCTGGGGGTGGCGGCGGCGAACCTGGCCGGCCTGCTGGACATCGATGCGGTGCTGCTCGGGGGGCGGACGATCGCGGCGGCGCCGGAGGGTTTTGTCCGCGGCGTCGGGGAGGTGCTCGATGCCCGGGCCCGGCGGGAGGGGGTGCCTGGGGGTGCGGTGCCGGTGCGGGTCGCTCCACGGGGGGAGCGGGTGGTCGCCGAGGGGGCCGCGCAGCTGCTGTTGGCGCCGGTGTTCGGGCGGGGCGACACGTGACGGGGCGGCGCCGCGTACGGTCTCGGGCGGCTCGGTGGGCGGGCGCCGTCGCCGACCGGGTCGCGGCGTGGCTCACTCCGGCAGGTTGAGTTGCCAGGAGACGCCGAAGCGGTCGTTGACCCAGGCGAACTTGGCGCTGAAGCCGTAGCTGCCCAGGGGCATGAGTTCCGTGCCCTGCTCGGTGAGGGCGGCGTGGAGACGGTCGATCTCGGCCTCGTTCTCACACTGCACGAAGAGCGAGACCGCGGGCGTGAAGGTGAAGTCGTGGTGCGCGGGGCTGTCGATGCACATGAACTGCTGACCGGCGAGCGAGAACGTGGCGTGCTGCACGCTCCCCTCCTTGCCGGGACCGTCGCCCCCGTAGCGAGTAACGCTGACGACCTCGGCGTCGTCGAAGAGCGAGACGTAGAAGGTCATCGCGTCCTCGGCGTTGCCCTCGAACATCAGGAACGTGGTGATCTTCTGTGACGTCGTGATCTGCATGCTGCATGCTCCTCGGCGCGGTTCGGGCAGGGTGCGCGGGCCTGTCCAAGTGTTCACACTGGACCCGAGCGCATCAACCGAATCACACGGCCGGTGTCGTCTCACCGAACGCACCGCTCGGTGCAGTGAGGAGTGAATATGCGCTGCTCTCGCATCACCATCCCCATCCTCGTCGGCGCCAGTCTCGTGGCAGCGCTCGCCGGGCCGGCCGCCGCCTCGCCGGTCGGCACCGTCAGTCCCGCGAAGGTGAAGCCCGGTCAGACCGTCTCCCTCACGCTCGCGGGATGCGGTGATCCCAGCGAGGGCGGCCGCGCCGAAGGAGCGCTGGTCGGCAATGGCACGACGGAGCGCAGCCCCATCGGCGTCGTCGACCTCAAGCCGATGGCGAACGGCACTCTGGCCGGGATCGCCGCGATCGTGCCGGACGCGCGAGCGGGCGCGGCGCAGATCTACCTGGCCTGCGGCTCCGATCCGGACACCGTGGTCACGGTGGACGTCACCGTCACCGGCTGACGCCGCTGACCGGGATCCATCAACCGTCCGATCTCCGCTGAGCGGACCCCGTCACCGCCCGCCCACCCCGCCGATCGAGCGGACTTCGCGGCCCGTACCGGAGTGGCGGTTCCAGGGGTGCCGATTCGGCCGGGATGGTTATGTGTTTATGCGACTGTGTACACCTCTGTCCCTGTCCCTCTGCCTCACCGCAGCCGCCGCGTCCGCCTCCGCCTGGGTGATCGGCCCCGCGGCACCGGCCGCCGCCCTCGTCGACCGGCACCCCGCCCGGCCGCGCCCGGCCGCCGCCCTGGCCGACCCGCCCTCCGCCTGCGTCGACGGCGACCCCCGGGCCTTCCCGCTGTCCGCCCGCATCCGCGGCGGACCGCCCTCCTACGAGGCGGGCGGCGGATACGGCACCTGGTACATCGACCTCACCAACACCACCCGCCGGACCTGCACCGGCATCCACCCGGTGATCGTCCTCACCGACGACAAGCGCGAGCTGAAGCCGGACCAGCCCAAGCTGGAGTTCTACGACGGCCCCACGGCCCGGCCGGTGACCTTCGAGAGCACCGACGAGCAGGAGCTGGTCGGCGTGCTCGACGCCGCCGGGTTCGACGGGTTCGCCGTGCCGCCCGGCAGGACCGTCAGCGTCAAGGTCAGGCTCGTGTTCCCTTCCGACACCGCGTCCGACCAGGTCACCGCCAACGCCGCCGTCGTCCAGCGCCGGGGCGACGACGGGGACTGGGTCGGGGAATCCAACGCCTACCGGTTCGGGATCGGGGAGTACGCGTCGCCGGCCCCGGACGCCACGCGGGACGGCGGCGGCGTGGCACCCCGCGAATCCGGCGACCCCCAGCCCACACCCGGCACCGGCACCGCCGCTCCCACCCCCGACCCCGAGCCCAACCCCGAGCCCGAGCCGAACCTGCCGTTCCCCGCCGGGGCGGAGGAGGCCGGGGAGCGGGCCGGCGAACTGGCGCGCACCGGCCCCGGCCTCGCCCACGGACTGCTCGCGGCCACCGCCGCGCTCGTGGGAGTCGGCGGCGGCGCACTGCTGCTGACCCGCAGACGCCGCTGACCCGGAGTCGTACGACAGGCACCGCTCCCCCCGCCCGCCACCCCCGCCGGGCCGCGGGCGGGCCCGTGCGACGGCCACCCCTGCCCTCTGCACCGATCCGAGCCGTCTGCGACGATCCCTGCGTGGACTACCCGAACGACCAGGCCCCCGGCGCCCCCGTCCGCTCCGGCATCCCCGAGCATGGGCGTATCCCCAAGTACTACGCGGTGAAGGCGCGGATCGCCGCGCTGCTGGAGGAGCTGGGGGAGGACAGCGTCATCCCCACCGAGCGGGACCTCGCCGAGCGGTACGACGTCGCCCGGGAGACCGTGCGGCAGGCCGTACGGGAGCTGGTGCTGGAAGGGCGGCTGAGGCGGAAGGGGCGGGGGACCGTCGTCGCGGGGCCCAAGCTCGCCCAGCCGCTGTCCCTCGCCAGCTACACCGAGGGCGTCCGCAGGCAGGGCCGTACACCCGGTCGTGCCCTCGTCACCCTCGACCGGTTCCCGTGCCCCGACGCCCTCGCCGCCGAGACCGGGCTCACCCGGGGCGCGCCCGTGTGGCACCTGGAGCGCGTGCTGCTCGCCGACGAGGAGCGGGTCGGTCTGGAGAGCACGTACGTCGCCGTCGAGCGGGTGCCCCGGCTGGACGCCGACTTCGACCCCGACTCCTCCTTCTACGGCTATCTCACCAGCCAGGGCATCTCCTTCGGCGACGCCGACGAGCGCATCGAGACCGTGCTGGCCACACCCCGCGAAGCCCTGCTCATCGGCACCCCGCCCGCCCTGCCCATGCTGCTGATCCACCGGGTCTCCCGGGACACCGAGGGCCGGCCCCTGGAGCGGGTGCGGTCGCTGTACCGGGGGGACCGCTTCTCCTTCACGACGCATCTCAAAGGCTGAAAAACCCGCCCATCGACGGCCATCGTAATGTCACGGAAAGATAACGGGTCTAGCCCAAACGTGATGGGTCGTTCACGCTCTCGTTGTCAGCCGGATGTCTCCGGTTCCCCGATCCCGAGGAGCGTTGCCGTCGTGAAAGTGACAGTCGTCGGAGCAGGCGTGGTGGGCACCATGCACGCCTGGCATGCGGTGCAGCGCGGCCACCAGGTCGTCCAGATCGAGCGCGAGGCCGAGGCGCGCGGCGCCTCGCTGCGCAACTTCGGGCAGATCTGGGTCAGTGGCCGTGCCGCCGGAGAAGAGCTGGAGACCGCGCTGCGGGCGCGGGAGCTGTGGGAAGGGATCGGCGCACGGGTGCCGGCGCTGGGCTTCAGGGCGAACGGGTCCCTGACCCCCGTCCGCGGCCCCCTGGAGCTCGCCGTCGCCGAGGCCGCCGCGGCCCGCCCGGACGCCGCCGCCCGTGGTTACAAGCTCCTCGTCCCGAGCGAGGCCCGCGCCCTCAACCCCGCCCTGCGCGGCGACTTCACCGCCGCCCTGTACTGCGAGCGGGACGCGGCGGTCGAGCCGCGCACCGCACAGCTCGCCCTGCGCGCCGAGCTGTCGAAGTCCCCGAACTACACCTTCCTGCCGGGCCGTGAGGTGCGCGAGGTCGTCGGCGCCGGCACCGTCCGGGACGACCACGGGGACGTGCACCGCGCCGACACGGTCGTCCTGTGCACCGGCGCCTGGCTCGGCGGACTGGTCCGCGAACTCGCCGGACCGGACCTTCCCGTGCGCCGAGTGCGCCTCCAGATGATGCAGACCGACCCGCTGGGCGAGCCGCTGCCCACCTCCGTCGCCGACGCCGACAGCTTCCGCTACTACCCGGCCTACGCCTCCCCCGCGCTGGACGAGCTCAACGCCCGCCAGCCGCAGCCGGAGACCGCCGCCGAACACAGGATGCAGCTGCTCATGGTGCAGCGCGCCGACGGCGGACTGACCATCGGCGACACCCACGAGTACGAGCACCCCTTCGCCTTCGACACAGTCGAGGAGCCCTACGAGCACCTCACCGGCGTCGTCGAGTCCCTCCTCGGCCGGCCGCTGCCGCGCATCCGCCGCCGCTGGGCGGGCGTGTACGCGCAGTGCACCGACACCGGCCGGGTGGTGCACCGCGAGCAGGTGCGCGAGGGGGTGTGGCTGGTCACCGGGCCCGGCGGGCGCGGCATGACCTGCGCCCCCGCGATAGCCGAGACCACCGCGAACGAACTGGGCTGGTGAGCACCATGACCCACACCCTGGACAGCATCCGGCTCGTCGTCCTCGACATGGCCGGCACCACCGTCGCCGACGGCGGACTGGTCGAGCGCGCCTTCGAGGCGGCCGCCACCGAGCTCGGCGTCGCCCCCGGCTCCGCCGAGCACGCCGAGCACCTCGCTTACGTCCGTGCCACCATGGGCGAGTCCAAGATCTCCGTCTTCCGGCACCTGTTCGGCGCCGAGGCCCGCGCCCGGCGCGCCAACGCCGCCTTCGAGAAGGCGTACGGCGAACTCGTCGAGGGCGGCCTGATCGCCCCGGTGCCGGGAGCCGAGGAGGCCGTCCGGGAGCTGGCGGACAGCGGCCGTACCGTCGTCCTGACCACCGGCTTCGCCCGCGTCACCCAGGACGCCGTCCTCGACGCCCTCGGCTGGCGGGACTCCTCGTTCCCCGTCTCGCTCACCCTGTGCCCGGCCGACGCCGGCGGGCGCGGGCGGCCGTACCCGGACATGGTCCTTCAGGCCTTCGTCCGCACCAAGGCCGCCGAGGACGTGACGCAGGTCGCCGTCGTCGGGGACACCTCCTACGACGTGCTCAGCGGGGTGCGCGCCGGGGCCGGGCTGGTCGCCGGGGTGCGCACCGGCGCCCACGGCGACGACGCCTTCCGCGCGGCCGGCGCCACGCACGTCCTCGACTCCGTCGCCGACCTGCCCGCGCTGCTGCTGGGAGACCGCTGACATGGGCATCCGCTTCGACTCCGTCACCGTCGCCTACGACGGCAACGTCGACAACCTCGCTCTCGAATCGCTCGACCTGACCGTCGAGCCCGGCGAGGTCATGGCGCTGCTCGGGCCGTCCGGCTCCGGCAAGACCACCGCGCTGCGGGCGGTCGCCGGATTCGTACGACCCGTGTCCGGGCGGGTGTTCCTCGGCGGCCGGGACGTGACGGACCTGCCGCCGTACCGGCGCGGCATCGGGATGGTCGTGCAGAGTTACGCGCTCTTCCCGCACATGCGGGTCGACGAGAACGTGGCCTTCGGGCTCAAGGCCCAAAAGACGCCCAAGAGCGAGATACGGCAGCGGGTCGCCGAGGCGCTGGAGATGACCGGCATGGCCGCCTACGCCCGCCGGCACCCGCGCGAGCTGTCCGGCGGACAGCAGCAGCGGGTCGCCATCGCCCGTGCGCTGGCCATCCGGCCGGACGTGCTGCTCCTCGACGAACCCCTGTCCGCGCTGGACGCCCAGCTGCGGTCCGGGATGCTGGCCGAACTCGCCCGGCTGCACCGGGAGCTGCCCGACCTGTCGATGCTGTACGTCACCCATGACCAGGTCGAGGCGCTGACACTGGCCGACCGGATCGCGGTCATGGACAAGGCGAGACTGCGCGCGTGCGGGACGCCGAAGGAGTTGTACCGGGCGCCCACCGATGAGTTCACGGCGTCGTTCGTGGGTGGCGCGAATCTGGTGCCGGTGATCGTGGGCGCGCAGGGAGTCGCGTTCGCGGGCGCGGAACTCGAGGTCGACACGGCGGGCGCCGCCGCGGGAGCCCGGGCCACGCTGTGTGTACGACCGCACCTGGTCGGTCTGGGCGAGGGCCCCAACCAACTCGTCGGGGCCCTACGGGAGATCCAGTGGCGCGGGGCCACGCACCGGCTGTACGTCGAGGTCGACGGCCATTCCGTCATGGCGGACGTACGTGAGCTGAAGGATCCGCCCCGGCACGGGGAGTCCGTGACCCTGCACTTCGCTCCCGAGAACGCCGTGCTGTTGCCCGCGGGAGTCAGCCATGGCTGAGGCCGTACGGGAAGCGCGGGCCGTCCGCGGCCGGCCGCGCCCGCGCGGCGGCAGCCGCACATCGAACACACCCCAGCGCTCCTTCGGGCCGCTGGTGTGGGCTCTTCCTCCCGTCGCCGCCCTCGCCCTCTTCTTCCTCTACCCCCTCGCCCTGGTCGTCCAGCAGTCCTTCCAGCCCGACAGCGGGGGCACCTCCCTCCGGCCGTACGCCGATGTCTTCGCCTCCGAAGCCTTCCGCAACGCGCTGTGGACGACCGTCTGGCTGGCGCCGGCCTCCACCGTGGGCTGTCTGGTCCTCGGTTTCCTGCTCGCGCTGGTCATCGCGTTCGTGCCGTTTCCCGGGGCGAAGGGGGTGGCGCGGTTCATCGACGTGTACCTGTCCTTCCCGTCCTTCCTGATCACGCTGGCGCTGCTGTTCATCTACGGCACCACCGGGATCATCGGTTCCTTCCAGTTCCTCACCACGCCCTGGGGTGTGCTGCTGGCGGAGGTCACCTACTTCACGCCGTTCGTGATGCGGCCGCTGCTCGCCGCCTTCTCGCAGGTCGACACCGCGCAGCTGGAGGCAGCCAGTTCCCTGGGGGCGCGGGCCCCCCGGATCGTGCGGCGGGTGATCCTGCCGGAGGCGCTGCCCGCGCTCGCGGCCGGCGGGAGTCTCGTCCTGGTGCTGTGCCTCAACGAGTTCGGGATCGTGCTGTTCACCGGCGCGAAGGGCGTCACCACCCTGCCGATGCTCGTCTACAGCAAGGCGATCCTGGAGTCCGACTATCCGGGCGCGTGCGTGGTCGCAGTCGTCAACGTCCTGATCTCCGTGGGTCTTTACGGCCTCTACCGGGTGGTGAGCCGTCGTGCTGGTGCATAGCCGCAAGGCCAGGTGGGCCGTGTGGGCGGTGTTCCTCGTCCTGTTCGTGCCGGTGTTCGCGCTGCCCCTGCTCGTCGTCCTCGGCGCCTCCTTCGCCACCCACTGGTCCGGCGTGCTGCCCTCGGGACCGACCACCGTCAACTACCGTGCCGCCACCCGCGGCGAGGCCCTCCAGGCGCTCACCACCAGCCTGCTCACCGCCACCGCGGCGAGCCTGCTCGCGCTGACCGCCGGGACCTGGGCCGCGCTGGCCGCCGCCGCCCTGAAGAAGCGGTACCGGCGGCTCATGGACGCCCTGTTCGTGCTGCCGGTCGCCGTGCCGTCGGTCGTGGTCGGACTGTCGGTCCTGGTCGCCTTCTCCAAGCCGCCGATGCTGCTCAACGGCACCCGGTGGATCGTGATCCTCGCGCACACCGTGCTGGTCACGGCCTTCGCCCACCAGTCCGTGTCGGCGGCGATCACCCGCCTCGACCCGGCCTACGAACAGGCCGCCGCCTCCCTCGGCGCCCGGCCCGCCTACGTCCTGTGGCGGATCCGCCTCCCCCTCCTCCTGCCCTCCCTCACCGCCGCCGCCGGCCTCTGCTTCGCCCTGTCCATGGGCGAGCTGAGCGCCACGATGATGCTCTATCCGCCGGACTGGACCCCGCTGCCCGTCCTGATCTACGCGGCCACCGACCGCGGCGCGCTGTTCACCGGCTCCGCCGTCGCCGTGGTGCTGATGGCCGCGACCCTGCTCGTCCTGTTCGTCGTCTCCCGGATCCGCACCCGGGCCTCGTACCGCTGAACCCCCCCGGTAATTCCCGTCACCACCACGCCAGGAGTTGGCCTCGCCATGTCCGGAAACCGCCTCACGCTCGCCGTAGCCCTCGCCCTGCTCGCCACCCCCGTCCTGTCCGCCTGCGGCGGCTCCTCCGCCGCCTCCGACGCCAAGGTCGTCACCGTCTACAGCGCCGACGGCCTCAAGGGCGAGAACGGCGACGGCTGGTACGACAAGGTCTTCGCCGACTTCACCAAGCAGACCGGCATCAAGGTCAAGTACGTCGAGGGCGGCTCGGGCGAGATGGTGCAGCGCGCCGTCCGCGAGAAGTCCAACCCGCAGGCCGACGTGCTGGTCACCCTGCCGCCGTTCATCCAGGAGGCCGACGGCAAGGGGCTGCTGCAGAAGTACAGCCCGAACGGCGCGGACCAGGTCGGCGGCGCCGACAAGGCCGCCGACGGCACGTGGATCTCCGTCGTGAACAACTACTTCGCGTTCGTCTACAACAAGAAGGAGCTGAAGCAGGCCCCGAAGACCTGGGACGAGCTGCTCGACGGCACGTACAAGAACAAGCTCCAGTACTCCACCCCCGGTGTCGCCGGTGACGGCACCGCCGTCCTCATCAAGGCCATCCACGACTTCGGCGGCAAGGAGCAGGCCCTCGCCTACCTGAAGAAGCTCCAGGCCAACAACGTCGGCCCGTCCGCCTCCACCGGCAAGCTCGCGCCCAAGGTGGACAAGGGCGAACTGCTCGTCGCCAACGGCGATGTGCAGATGAACTACGCCCAGTCCAAGACCATGCCGGGCCTCGGCATCTGGTTCCCGGCCGGGCAGGACGGCAAGCCCACCACCTTCGCCCTGCCGTACGCGGCCGGCCTGGTCACCAAGGCCCCGCACAGCGAGAACGGCAGGAAGCTGCTCGACTTCATGCTCGCGCGGAAGCAGCAGCAGGAGGTCAGCGAGATCGGCGGCGGGTTCGCCGCCCGCCGGGACGTCAAGGCCACCGACGCCAACGCCGCCGCCCTCACCAAGCTGATGGACGGCGTGGAGACCTTCGAGCCGGACTGGAACGACATCGACAAGAACCTCGCCTCGTACGTCGAGGACTGGAAGTCGGCGACGGGGAGCTGAGCCGGTCGGCCGCCGTACGACGGGGGTCAAGATCAGGCCGCGCTGATTAGGCTAGGGGCGTCGGTACGCCGTGGTTCCGGCGCCCCCGCTTTCTTGACCGTACGCACGCCAGGAGACGCACGACATGGCAGACCGCAAGCCGATCGAGTCATGGCTCACCGACATGGACGGTGTCCTGATCCACGAGGGCGTCCCGATCCCCGGCGCCGACGCCTTCCTGAAGAAGCTGCGCGAGTCCGGGCGGCCCTTCCTGGTGCTCACCAACAACTCCATCTACACCGCCCGCGACCTGCACGCCCGGCTGAACCGCATGGGCCTCGAGGTGCCGGTGGAGAACATCTGGACCTCGGCGCTGGCCACCGCCCAGTTCCTGAACGACCAGCGGCCCGGCGGCAGCGCCTATGTCATCGGCGAGGCCGGCCTGACCACGGCGCTGCACGACATCGGCTACATCCTCACCGACCACGAGCCCGACTTCGTGATCCTCGGCGAGACCCGCACCTACTCCTTCGAGGCCCTGACCAAGGCCGTGCGGCTGATCAACGACGGCGCCCGGTTCATCGCCACCAACCCGGACAACGTCGGCCCCTCCGCCGAGGGCGACCTGCCCGCCACCGGCTCGGTCGCCGCCCTGATCACCGCCGCGACCGGCAAGAAGCCGTACTTCGTGGGCAAGCCCAACCCGCTGATGATGCGGGCCGGGCTCAACGCGATCGGGGCCCACTCGGAGACCTCCGCGATGATCGGCGACCGCATGGACACCGACGTCCTCGCGGGCCTGGAGGCCGGGATGCGTACCTTCCTGGTGCTGTCCGGCGTCACCCAGCCCGACGACGTCGACCGCTACCCCTTCCGCCCCTCGCAGGTCGCCGACTCCATCGCGGACCTGGTCGACCTCGTCTGAACTTGGTCCGGACCGGATCCGACCCGGCCCCACCCGGTCTGACCTGGGGCTTTCAAACGGCCCTCCACCCGTTCGGAGCAATCGGGCACCTCCCGAGGATGCGGAGGCGCCCAGGGCGGGGGAGCCTCCTGGTAACTGGAGGTTCACGATGGGCTCACTACGCCTCACTCTCTGTACAGGAATCCTGGCCGTCGCCGCGTGCACTCCGGCGGCCCACGCGGCCGACGGAGGCGCGGTCTCCGTGACGCCCGCGGCCCCCGGACCCGGCACCGACGTGTCCGTGCGGGTCCGCGGCTGCTCCGGGCCGCAGGGCACCGCCGTCTCGGACGCGTTCGTCACCGACGCCCGGCTGACCGGCAGCGACGGCACCCTGTCCGGTGAGACCCGCGTCCGCTCCGCCCTCAAGGCGGGCGCCTACGACGTCAGGATCACCTGCGCCGACTACGTGCTCACCGGCAGGATCACGGTGGTCGACAGGGGAGCGGTGCCGGGCCAGGCGACCGGGCAGTACCTGGATCCCGGCCGCTGGCCCCTCGGGCCCGCCTCGCCCGTCGCCCCCGTCCTCGCGGGCGGCGGAGGCACCGCCCGCTTCGCCACGGTGGCCACCACCCAATCCGGCCCCGACACCGCCCAGACGGTGACCGGCCTGGCCCTCGCCGGGATCGCGGCGGTCGCCGTCGGACTCAGGGCCCGCCGCGCCCGCGGCGCCCGCTGAGCGCGGCCCATGTCCGCCGACCGCGAGCGCACCACCGGCACCGAGCGGCTCATCACCTGCCTGACCTGGGCGGTGCTGCTGTTCGGGCTGTGGCTGTGGGGGCGCGGGCTGACCGGCGTACCGCACACCACGGACGGCCCGGCCACGGGCAACCTGTTCGGCCTCGCACCCGCCCGGCTGCCCAGCCCGGCCAAGCCGCTCGGGGCAAACGCCGTGCCGCAGCGCGTCGACATCCCCCAACTGGGCGTCCAGGCACCGGTGGTGAGCCGGGGCCTCGACGCCCAGGGCGCCGTCGACCCACCCCCGTTCGACCAGCCGGGCGTGGTCGGCTGGTACGGCGCCGGCACCACACCCGGCGCCAAGGGCGCGGCGCTCCTGGTCGGGCACGTCGACACCGAGACCCGGCCCGCGGTTTTCTACAAGCTCAGCACCCTCGAGCCCGGCGAGACGGTCCGGGTGGTCCGCTCGGACGGCAAGGTCGCCCAGTTCGTCATCGACGACGTCCGCGTCCTGCCCCGCGCCGGCTTCGACGCCCGGCAGGCCTACGGCCCGCACCGGCCCGGCCGCGCCGAACTCCGCCTGATCACCTGCGGCGGCCCCTTCGACCGCACCCTCCACCGCTATACGGCCAACGTCGTGGTCTCCGCCTACCTCACCGGAACCGCCCGCTGACCCTCGTACGCCCCGCCCCGTACGCCCCGCAGTGCGACCGCGCGACCTCGTGAGGGACCGGCCGGATATGCCAGGATTGACACCCGGACCGGTGCGCCCAGGGGGGACCAGGGGGGAATCGCATGTACGACAGCAGGGGGGCCCGTGCGTCCGCGCGGGCGTCGGCGGCGGTGGTGCTGGGGGCGGCACTGCTGCTCGCCGGATGCTCGGACGGCGGCGGGGACGACCACGGCGACCCGGGGGCCCGCATCACCCAACAGCCCAAGGCCGCCGACCCGTTCTGGGTGAACCCGGACGGCACCGCGGCCCGCCAGGTCGCCGCCTACGAGAAGTCCGGCAAGAAGACCGAGGCCGCGCAGATCCGCAGGATCGCCGAGCAGCCGATGGGGGAGTGGATCGGCCCGGAGAACCCGGAGAAGGAGGCGCGCGGCTTCACCGAGGCCGCCGAGAAGTCCGACCGCACGGCCCTGCTCGTCCTCTACGACATCCCGCACCGCGACTGCGGCCAGTACTCCCAGGGCGGCGCCGCCGACGGCAACGCCTACCGCGCCTGGATCGACGGTGTGGCCCGGGGCATCGAGGACCGCTCCGCCATCGTGATCCTGGAACCGGACGCCGTACTCCACCTCGCGGACGGCTGCACCCCCGCCCAGTTCCACGAGGAGCGCTACGACCTCCTCAAGGGCGCGATCGCCAGGCTCAAGTCCCTGAAGAACACCAAGGTCTACCTGGACGCGGGCAACGCCGGCTGGGGCCACCCCGACCAGATCTTCCAGCCCCTCCGGCAGGCCGGCATCGACCAGGCCGACGGCTTCTCCGTCAACGTCTCCAACTTCTACTCCACCCAGGACTCCATCGCCTACGGCAAGCAGCTCTCGGCGAAGGTGGGCGACAAGCACTTCGTCATCGACACCAGCCGCAACGGCAACGGCCCCTACACCGGCGGCGACCCGGCCCAGCGCTGGTGCAACCCGCCGGGCCGGGCCCTGGGAGAAACCCCGACGACGAAGACGGCCGACCCCCTGGTGGACGCCTACCTGTGGGTCAAACGGCCGGGGGAGTCGGACGGCACGTGCAAGGGGGGACCGAAGGCGGGGGACTGGTGGGCCACCTACGCCCTTGAACTGGCGAAGAACAGCCGGCCTTGAGGGGTGCGGGCTACGGCACCCGCACCCACTGCGCCTTCGAAGGCGTCCCCTGGTCATCGTCCACGAACAGCATGTACCACCCGGACTGCACCAGGTTCCGGTTCTTCGGCACCGTCACCGTGATCTTGTTCCCGGCCGTCTTGAAGTCCAACGCGATCGACCGCTGATCCACATCCGTCACATGCGTGGACGCGCTCGGCCGAATCAACCGCACCTTCTTGATGCCGGCCGCGTGATCCGACGTGAACGTCCCCGAAGCTCCGCGGGCAATCGTCCGCGGACCTCCGCCGAGCGTCGGCCGCGAGTCCCGGTACAGATACGGCGGCGTGTAGATCTCGATGCGCTGCTCGAACTTCCCCGGCTTGGTGTTCGCCTTGTCGCCGTACAGCGAGTCGGACCCGAAGAACATCACCCGCCCGTCCGGCAGCAGGATCGACCCGGAATGGTAGTTCCGCCCCACCAGCGGATCCGCAACCCGGGTGAAGCTGTTGCTGTCGGGGTGGTACAGCCGCGCCTGCAGGATGTCGGAGTCGCTGCGCCCCCGGTAGTCCTCCGAGCCACCGGAGACCAGCACCGTGTCGTCGGGCAGCACCGAGGACTGCGGATAGCGCGTGCCCTTCTCCAGTTCCGGACCGTCCACGAACTCCGGCTTCTTCGCCTTCAGGTCGATCAGCCGGGTCCTCTTGCTGGACAGCTTCGACTCACCGACGCCGCCACCCCCGATCACCATGAACTTCTCGTTCTGCGCCGGAGGCAGCAGCACCGTCCCGGACGTCTCCATCATGTTCGCGTCGCTCAGCCCCGGCAGCTTGGTGAACTTGTTGGTGTCCACGTCCCAGATGCCGGGCTCACGGCCGACGTTGTCCGGTCCGTACCCCGCGTTCGAACCCGAGTAGAAGATCTTCCCGTTCTGCATCAGGAACAGCGCCGGATACGTCGGGAACTGCCGGACCGTCTTGGTGTACGTCCACTTCCTGGTCTTCGGGTCGAAGACCTCGTTCTTGCCCGGCACCAGCTGACCGATGTCGTCGAGGCCGGAGACACTGAGGATCCTGCCGTCCGACAGGGTGGTGAGCGTCGGGTACCAGCGGGCCTCGTTCATCGGGTCGACCTTGATGTACCGCTCGGCGACCGGGTCGAACTCGTAGGCGTCCTTGATCCCCTCGAAGTCCTTCTTGTCGAGGGCGAGTTTCTGCGCGATGCCGTAGGTGTTGCGCGCGTCGGCGCCGGTCAGGCCCTGGATCCGGTAGTTGTCCTGGGTGCCGGTCTCGTACTGGCTGCCCTCGGCTTGCGCCTCGACGTAGACACGGCCGTAACCGGGGTTGTTCCGCAGCCACTTGCCGGTCTTGTCGAAGACCTTCGTGGCGCGCGGGACCAGCACCGGGTCCTGGGAGACGAACGTCTTGCCGTTCTGCCTGCCGGTGAACCTGGTGCCCGCGGGCAGGGTGATCGGCTTGTCCGGGTTCTCGTTGTAGAGGATCATGACGCCGCCGGCCTTCTTGACGTCACCCTTGAGCTTCTCGTACTGCTTGGTGCCGCCCGCGATCAGCAGGTTGCCGTTGGCGAGCTGGGTGTGGCCGGTGCAGAACAGGTCGTTGGGCGTGGGGATCTTCTTGATCGTGCCCTTGACCGGGTCCCAGATCCGGGTGTCGAACTTCTTCTTGTCGAAGTTGTCCTGGTTGTTGCCCGAGCCGGCGACCAGCAGCACCTTGCCGGTGTGCAGGAGCGCCGCGTGGATGGTGTCCTGGCGGTACTCCGGAGGGAACTCGATGATGTCCCAGTGGCCGTTCTCGGCCTTGTACTCTGGTCTGTTGATCTTGTAGTGGTGGTACTGCGCGGTGCCGAAGCGGTAGAGCCACGGCCCGTTCATCCCGGCCAGCGCGAGTACCACCGCCGTACCGATCGCGAGCCTGCGGGCGCGACGGCGGCCGGCCTGGTCCTTCATTCCTTATGTCCCCCAAGTCCGCCAAGGGCGATCTGCATGGTCTGCTCGTTCTCCCCGGTCCGGTCCGCGCCCCGGCCCTCGTGCTGCTCGCCGGCCGCCCAGGTGGGCCGCTTCAGGGGCAGATGGGCCGCGTACGCCGCGGGCACCGCGTCCTGCGGTTCGGTGGCCCCCGTGGCCGCCGCCGGCTTCGGCCTCTTCCGCTCCTGCCGCAGCGTGTAGCGCCAGGCGAAGATCGGTGAGGCGGTGATCAGCAGGGCGAAGGACGCCCAGGTGATCATCGCGGGGTGCGAGTGCCCGAGCACGAAGCCGGCGGCGAGCGAGCCGGCGAAGACCAGGATGAAGAACCAGTGGACCCGGAACGTCCCGAACAGCGTATCGGGGCTTGCCGACTCACCCTTCGGCGTGACCACGAACCTGCTCTTGCGGCGCAGTACGGCGTCCATGAGGGAGCGCGCGTAGATCGGCGCGGACAGGGCGGACATCACCATGCCCGCGACGCCGCCGGAGCCCTCCGGCTCGTGCGGGGAGACGTTGTGCCGCCGGTTCCAGATGTACAGGCCGATCTGGAGGGCGGAGGCGTTGCCGTAGAGCATCAGCCACACGGTCGGGTCGATGTTCACGCCCGAGGCGCCGAGGCCCAGGAACAGGGCGCAACTCAGGGCTGCGAGGATCCAGTTGAGGGCGGACATCGGATAGAAGACGATCATCATCGTGTAGTTGAAGAGCTTGCCGGGCGGCAGCGAGAAGAAGCCCTTCCAGTACTGCTTGAGGATCGTCTCGTAGGTGCCCCGTGACCAGCGCAGCTGCTGCGTGAAGAAGTCCGTCCAGGCGTTCGGGCCCTCGCCGACGGCGAGCACGTCCGGGGTGTAGACGGACTTCCACTTCCTTCCCGTCGCCGGGTTCTTGGCGCGGTGCATCTCGAAGCCGGTCGCCATGTCCTCGGTGATGGAGTCGTACAGGCCGCCGATCTGTTTGATGGCGCTGATGCGCACGGCGTTGGACGTGCCGACGAACATCGGGGCGCCGTAGCGGTTGCCGGCGCGCTGGATCAGGGCGTGGAAGAGGAACTGCTGGGACTCGGCGGCCTTGGTGACGAAGGTGTCGTAGTTGCCGTACACCTGCGGGCCGATGACGAAGCCGACGTCCGGGTCGCGGAAGTACCCGAGCATCCGCTCCAGGTAGTTGGGCAGCGGCACGTGGTCGGTGTCGACCGAGGCGAAGAAGTCGTAGTCGCCGCCGTGCGCCTCCAGCCAGGCGTTGTAGTTGCCGTGCTTGGTCTTGGCGCGGTGCGCTCCCTTGGGCCGGTTCCACCGCTCGACGCCCTTGCGGGTGAAGTGGTGCACGCCGAGCCGGGCGCAGACCTCCTTGACCTCCGGGTCGTCGCCCTCGTCCAGCAACCACACGTGCAGCAGGCCCCGGTGGCGCAGCTTCACCGCCGCCTCCAGGGTCTTCGTCACCATCTCCAGCGGCTCCTTGCCGGGCACATAGGTGGTGAGGAAGGCGACCGAGGTGCCGGCTTCGGGGACCACCGGGACCGGGTCGCGGGCGACAAGGGTGGCGTGCGCGTTGGACAGCACGTTCATGCAGCGGAAGAACTCGATCAGGCCGATCGAGACGAGCATGACGACGTCGAGCGCCGGCAGGAAGTCGTAGGCGGGATAGTCGCGTTCGGTCCAGTGCTCGGGCTGCAGCAGCCAGAACAGCAGGACCAGGGAGAGCACGGGGGCCGCGCCCAGCATGAGCGCGGCACGGATGCGGTGCGGCTCCTGCGAGAGCAGCGACCGGTACTGCACCTGGTACGGCTTGGTCGGGTCGGGCTGGGTGAGGGGGCCCGCGAGCCGGCTGTAGTGCTCGTAGTCGTATCTCGGCAGGCTCTTCCTGATCCGGCGGAACTGGCCCGTCCGGTGGCCGATCACCCTGAGCTGTGTGGTCTGTGACGGGTCGTCGTGAACGTGGCTCTGTCCGGCGCCCGACGGCGTCGACGTCATGAGTCATTCCCCCCACACGCAGGTCACCGCGTGTTCGATTGCTGTGGTGGCTCGCAGTCCCCACGTCTTCCCCACCTCATAGACACGGGACCGCGCCCTTCCGGTTGCGTTGATGCCCCCCTCGGCATCGGTTCATGAGCGGGGCCCCCCTCCCCGCCGTCCGTCAACCGTTTGCTTCCCCCCAACTCCCGCCAAACGACGACAGCTTGGACATCCAGAGTTCTACGGCGCTCCGCATGATCGCAAGACGCGAAACGCGGTGTTTACCGGTCAAACCCGTTCATTGTGGCGCGGGTGGGGCTCGGGAGACGGGGGCGCGCCGGTGGTCCCAGAGGGCCGGGGTGTGCCGGGTGTCTCGGAGGGCCGGGGTGCGCCGCTGGTGGACAGGCGGACGCGGACGTTGCCGAAGTGATCTCTTATGGCCTCCTCCGCCCGCAGTGAGTCGCCGGACCGGACCGCGTCCAGGATCTCCCGGTGCTGGCGGCAGGTGACCCTGGGGTCTTGCGGCACGTCCACCAGATCCCGCTGCACCCGGTGGAAGGCGTCCCAGAACGCCTCCAGCACCTCGCTCAGCAACACGTTGTCCAGCCCCCGGTAGAGGGTGGCGTGAAAGGCCCGGTCGGTCTCGGCGAGGCCCGCCCCCTCGGCGGCCTCCTGTTCCATACGGTTCACGAGGGCGTCCAGTTCAACGAGGTCCGCCTCGGGCAGTCGCCCGGCGAGCCGCGAGACCAGCCCGGTCTCCACGGCCTCGCGCAGCTCCAGCAGCTGCAGCAGGGAGTCCTCGCCGCGGTAGTGCCCGGCGACGGTGCGGAAGGCAAGCCCCTCGATCATGGGCGCGAACGACATCGAGCCGACGTACGTCCCGAACCCGTGCCGGATCTCCACGATCCCCATCGCCTGCAGCGCCTTCAGGGCCTCGCGCACGGAGTTCCGGCTCGCGCCGAGGTACTCCATCAGTTCGGGCTCGGTCGGCAGCGGGGCACCCGAGGGCAGCCGTCGGTCGACGATCAGCTTCTTGATCCGCTCCTGGAGGTCCCGGGCTGCCATGGCCAGAGGGTATCCGGCCAGTCGTGGGGAAGGCTCTGTTCCGGACAGGGGTGATTTTCGGACATGCGAAGGGCCTCGCTTTCGCGAGGGGCCTTCCGGCGGGGGGTGTGGGTGGCGGAGCCCCCACTACGGGCGGCTCAGTCGCGCGATAAACAGAGATGGCGAGCCAGGTCCGCGTTTTTTGCGGACGTGGCTCGCCATCGTCATCGTGCGCCGCCAGGGACTCGAACCCCGGACCCGCTGATTAAGAGTCAGCTGCTCTAACCAACTGAGCTAGCGGCGCCTGCTGACGGAGATAACTCTACCTGACCTTGAGGGGTGCCCATGACCACCCCCAGGTGACCGGTCGGCGGCGCGGAGGGGCGTGTACATCATTCGGACCGTCAATGTGGCAGTCCGGCGGCGAGTTGGGAAACTGACCAACGTGCACACTCGCGGACAAATCAGCTCGGAATGTGAGGCAGATCGCATGACGGCTCCGGCCTTCGAGGAATTCGACCCCGCCGCCGACTGTGACTGCGCCGGCTGCGCCCAGGGGCGGCGGGCCGGTCCCCGCACGTCGTCCGGCCGCCCCGGCGCCCGCCCGGCGGCCTGCGGGATCGTGGCCGTGGCCGCCGCGTCCGCCGTCCTCGGTACGGCCGGCCCGGCCGCCGGCGCCGTCACCCCCGGCCGCCCTGCCTCGGCGCGCCCGGGCGTCCCCGGCGACGGCGAGCCCGACACCCCGCAGGGCACCCGGGCCCCGCTGCACGGCCCCAAGGGCACACCGGCGGGGCCGGGCACCGCCCCGATTCCCGCCACCACCCGGACCAAGATCATCAACCGGGCCAAGGTCTGGGTGGCCGCCCAGGTGCCGTACAGCATGAGCGACTACTGGACCGACGGTTACCGGCAGGACTGCTCCGGCTATGTCTCCATGGCCTGGGGCCTGCCGGGCAACGAGTGGACGGGCAGCCTTGACCAGTTCGCCGTGAAGATCGCCAAGGAGGAGCTGGAGCCCGGCGACATCCTGCTGCACCACAACCCCGACAACCCCGAGCGAGGCTCTCACGTGGTGATCTTCGGCGGCTGGACGGACTACACGCACACCTACTACACGGTCTACGAGCAGACACCCCCGCGCACCCGCAGCCAGGCCACCCCGTATCCCTACTGGAGCAACGCCGGCAAATACGTCCCCTACCGCTACAAGGGCCTGCCCTCCGGCAAGGAGGGCGCGCGGCCGGCGTCGGTCGGGAAGCGGGTCCTCCATCCGGGTGCCGCCCACGTCCGCCCGGGTGCTGGCAACAAGTACGTCGCCCTGCTCGGCCGGATGCTGATCGCCAAGGGCGGCAGGCCGTACCACACCCGGGGTCCCCTCACCCCGGCAGCGGCAGCGCCCGCCCGGCCCGCCTCCCAAGGGGTGCCGGCCTCGCGGGGAGTGCCGGCCTCGCACGGGGTGCCCGGCTATCCGGGCCGGAACCGCTTCCGTCCGGGTGAGGAGAACGCGTACATCACGCAGTTGGGCCGCCGACTGGTGGAGAAAGGATTCGGCAGGTTCTACCCCGCAGGCCCCGGTCCGCGCTGGGGCGAGGCCGACCGGCGTGCGGTGGAGGCCTTCCAGCGCGCCCAGGGCTGGCGCGGCGGCGCGGCAGACGGCTACCCGGGCCCGGAAACCTGGCGCCGCCTGTTCGCGGAGGTGGACCCCGACCATGTGGCGGGCACGTGACCACCGGGTCGCGTGACCGCTTTCGGACCGCGGGCCGCGTGACCGGCCTCCGGTCATCCGGCCACTCACCGGCCACCCGGCCGCGGCGGCAGGCCGATCGACCACCCGTACACACCACCGCTCGCGACCCCGAGCACGTTGTTCCCGACCCCGAACTCGACCCAAGGGCGGCCCCTCACCGACCGGAGCCCCCTGCCCGTCCGACCCGACCCCCTGTACACGACGTATCTAGCGCGGAGGCTGGAGGCACGCATGAGTACGACCACGTCACACACACCGCCCGAATCCGAGGGACAGCCGGAGGGCGCCCTGGAGCCGGACGGGCGTCCGGAGCGGCTGGTTCACGACGGGGCGACCACCGAGATCCCCGTCAATCTGCTCTTCCGCGACGACCCCGACCCGCAGAACCCGGTGACGGTGCCGCTCAAGCCCGCCCTGGTGATTCGCCGGCAGGGCACCGGCGAGCAGCCGCGCCCGACACTCCCGGCGCCGGTGCGCCGCAGGCCGCTGCCGGAGGTCGACCCGGAACTTCAGGAGCGCCCGGCGGCGGTGCTGCCGGGGGCGGCCGGGGTCCTGGCCGGGGCGTTCGGGATCACCGGCTGTCTGGCCACGTCCTGGTGGGCGGGGCTGCTCCCGCCGGCCGCGGTGGAGGCGCTGCGGCTGCCCGCGTCCCTGGGCGCGGGGTTCGGTCCGGCGCAGTGGGCGGCGTACGCCGGGGCCAGCGCGCTCGGGATCCTGGGCTTCGGCGGGCTGACCCGGGGGCGGACCGGACGGGCCTGGGTGCTCGGCCGGTTCGGCCGCTACCGGGGGACAGTACGGCGCACCGGGCTGCTCTGGGTGAACCCGCTGCTGCCGCGCCATCGGGTCGATGTGCGGCTGCGGCACTGGCGCAGCCAGGCGATGCCGGCGTCGGATCCCGACGGGATGCCGCTCAGGGTGGTGGTGCTGGTGGTGTGGCGGATGCGGGACACCGCGCGGGCGGTGCTCGGCATCGAGGACCACGAGACATATCTGCGCGAGTGCGTGGAGGCGGCGCTGGCCCGGGTGCCGGTGAAGCCGGCGGACAGGGCGGGCGGCGAGGCGCCCGCGGCCGGGGACGCGCTGACCCGGCTGGTGGCGGAGGAGACCGCGCCGGTCGGCCTGGAGGTGTTCTCGGTGCAGCCGCTCGCGGTGGAGTACGCCCCGGAGGTCGCCGGCGCGGTGCACCGGCGCCGGATCGCCGAGCTGGATGCCCGGCAGCGGGCCGGGATGCTGGACTCGGTGCTGGACTCGGTGGAGGAGACGGTGAACCGGCTGACCGCGCGTGGCCTGGTCGAACTCGACGACTACGAGCGGAAGGTCCTGGTGCGGGACCTGACGGTGGCCTTCTGCGCGGGGCGCGGGGAGCCGTCGTAGGCCGCGAGGGAGCCGTCGCGGCCCGGTCTGCGATTGGTATGGACATGCTCAACTAGCGGCAATAGCCTGGCACTTGGTCTAGACCTACCTGCACAGCTCACCGAACTCCCCACGTTCTCCAGGAGCGGCAGTATGCACACCAGGACCAGGTTGTCCGCGGTCGTGCTGGGCGTGGTGACCGCCGGAGCGTTCGCGCTCTCCACCGGCGGCGCCAGCGGGCACGGCTACACCGACCTCCCCGTCAGCAGGCAGAAGCTCTGCGCCAACGGCACGGTGACGGGCTGCGGTGACATCCAGTACGAGCCACAGAGCGTCGAGGGTCCCAAGGGCTTCCCGGCCGCGGGACCCGCCGACGGCCAGATCTGCAACGGCGGCCTGAGCCGGTTCGCCCAGCTCAGCTCGCCGACAACCCCGTCCGGCGGAGCCTGGCCCACCACAAGGGTGACCGGCGGCCAGACGTACACCTTCCGCTGGCAGTTCACCGCCCAGCACGCCACGACGGACTTCAAGTACTACGTCACCAAGCAGGGCTGGAACCAGAATCACCCCCTGTCCCGCTCGGACCTCAACCTCACCCCGTTCCTGACGGTCCCGTACAACGGCCAGCGCCCGCCGGCCACCCTCAGCCACAGCGGCACCCTGCCGAGCGGGCTGAGCGGGCACCACGTCATCCTCGCGGTGTGGACGATCGCCGACACGGGCAACGCGTTCTATGCCTGTTCGGACGTCACCTTCTGAGGACCGTTCCGCCACAGCACGGAAACTGAGGTTCCCTTGAGGCCGGCCGCCCCTACCCACGGGTACGTTCCTCGCACGCCGGCCGAGCGGGACGGCGTACCGACCTCGGGGGGACCTCATGTTCGAGCTGCTTTTCTACGTCGTGCCCGCGCTCATGATCGCCCTGGCGGTCTTCGCCCTGGTCAGGCTCCTGCGCAGATCGCGGGAGGTGCGCCGGGCCTGGAACGGCGGGCTGACGGCCGAGGCGCGCTGCCTGCGGACGTACACCACGACCGGCGGCGGCGGTGAGACCTCCGTGAGCACGACGCTCCACCACGTGTACGAGTTCACCACCCGCGAGGGCCGTACCGTCCGCTTCGAGGAGACCAACGGGCCGGGGACGCGGGTCGAGGGCGACATCGTCACCGTGCACTACACAGCCGAGCGACCCGAACGGGCGACGGCGCACGCCCCGGCGCGTGGGAGGCTCGCCGCCGAGTCCGGCTGCTTGGTGGCGTTCTTCGGCGTGTTCATCGCGGGCTGCGTCACCTTCATGGTGGTCGCCCACGCGGTCTTCTCGATGGCGGACGGCTTCCTGCCCTAGTCTCCCTATCTGACGTCATGTCAGTTACCGTGCGCCTCCATGGAGTCCATGACGCGCACGGTCGCCGAGCTGGTCGCCGCGCGGTGGGACGACCACCGGCCGGGGCTCAGGTGCGAGGACCGCACGCTGACGCAGCACCAGGTCGCCGCGGGCGCCGCCGCCCGCGCGGCACTCCTGGCCGACCTGCTGCCCCCGGGCGCCGTACCGCATGTCGGCGTGCTCCTCGACAACACCGAGGAGTTCCCGCTCTGGCTCGGCGCCGCCGCCCTGGCCGGCGCGGCCGTCGCCGGGATCAATCCCACCCGCCGGGGCCCCGAACTGGCCCGGGACATCCTGCACACCGAGTGCCCGCTCCTGGTCACCGAGCGGGCCCACCTGCCCCTGCTGGCAGGGCTCGGCCTTCCATGGGGGTCCCCCCGCGCGAGCGCAGTCGAGCGTGGGGGAGTACGGCTGCTCGTCACGGACTCCCCCGAGTACGCCGCCCTCCTCGCCCCCTACGCCGACGCCGTGCCCGACCCCTCCCGCGCCGCCCCCGCCGACCGGCTGCTGCTGTACTTCACCTCCGGCTCGACCGGCGCCCCCAAGGCCGCGCTCTGCTCCCAGGGCCGGCTGGCGGCGGCCGGGCAGGCGCTGGTGCGGCAGTTCGGGGTGCGCGCGGACGACGTGCACTACATCTGCATGCCGATGTTCCACGGCAACGCGGTGATCGCCGACTGGGCGCCCGCGCTGGCCGCCGGCGCGGGGGTCGCGCTGCGGCGGCGGTTCTCGGCGTCCCGGTTCCTGCCGGACGTGCGCCGGTTCGGGGCGACGTACTTCACCTACGTCGGGCGGGCCGTCCAGTACGTCCTCGCCACCGAGGAGCGCGTGGACGACCGCGACAACCCGCTGCGGCTCGGGTTCGGCACGGAGGCGGGTGCGGTGGACGCGGCCGCCTTCGAGCGGCGGTTCGGGGTCCGGCTGGTGGAGGGGTACGGTTCGTCCGAGGGCGGCGCGGCGATCCAGTGGGCGCCGGGCACGCCGCAGGGCGCGGTGGGACCGGCCGGGCCCGGCCTGGTGGTGCTCGACCCCGCCACCGGGCGCGAGTGCCCGCCGGCCGTGTTCGACTCGGCCGGGCGGCTGCTCAACGGCGAGGAGGCGATCGGCGAGCTGGTGAACCGGGGGCCGAACCCCTTCGAGGGGTACTGGAGGAATCCGGCCGCCGAGGCCGAGCGGCGCAGGGGCGGGGCGTACTGGACCGGTGATCTGTTCTACCGGGACGCCGACGGCTATCTGTACTTCGCGGGCCGTACCGACGACCGGATCCGTGTCGACGGGGAGAACCTGGCCGCCGCGATGATCGAGAACATCGTCGCCCGGTACGAGGGCGCGGTGGCCGTCGCCGTGTACGCGGTGCCGGACCCGGTGACCGGGGACCAGGTGATGGCGACGATCGCCGGCACCTTCGATCCGGTCGGCTTCACGGAGTTCCTGGCGGCCCAGCCGGACCTGGGGACGAAGATGGCGCCCCGGTTCGTGCGGGTGGTGGAGCGGATGCCGGTGACGGCCACGAACAAGATCCACCGGGCACTGCTGCGGCGGGAGGGGTATGCGTGCGCCGACCCGGTGTGGTGGCGGCCACAGGGGGAGGAGGGGTACCGGAGGCTCACGGACGCGGATACCGAAGGGGGTGTGGGTGGCGAAGCCCCCACTACGCGCGGCGCAGCCGCGCAATAACAGAGATGGCGAGCCAGGTCCGCGTTTTTTGCGGACGTGGCTCGCCATCGTCATCGTGCGCCGCCAGGGACTCGAACCCCGGACCCGCTGATTAAGAGTCAGCTGCTCTAACCAACTGAGCTAGCGGCGCATGACTCCCGCCCGCCGCGGTTTTTCTCTCCGCGGCTGGCGACGAAGAAAATACTACCTGGTCCGCGGGGGTGGTTGTGACCACCCCCGGACCGGCTAGATCGTCAGCGAGAGCAGTACCGGGGCCGCGCTGCGGTTCAGCGTGTCCGCCGCCTGCTTCAGCCGGTGTGCGTGCTCCACGGGAAGCGACAGCGCCAGGCAGCCCACCGACGCGCCCGCCGTGATCGGGACCGCCGCGCAGACCGTGCCGATGGCGTACTCCTGGAGGTCCAGGACGGGCACGGTCGGCGGCTGGGACTCCAGGCGGGACAGCAGCAGCTTGTCGCTGGTGATGGTGCGCGAGGTGAGGCGGGCCATCTTGTGCCGGGAGAGGTGGTCGCGGCGGGCGTTGTGGTCCAGCTGGGTGAGCAGGCTCTTGCCGACGGCCGTGGCGTGGGCGGCCGTGCGGAAGTCGACCCACTCGTTGACCGCCGGGGTGGTGGGCCCGGCGGCGTACTGGGTGACCTTGACCTCGCCGTCGACGTACCGGCTCATGTAGACCGCCGCGCCGACCGAGTCGCGCAGCCGGTCCAGGGTGTGCTGGAGCTTCTCGCGCAGCGCCCGCTCCCGGTCGTGCGCGGAGGTGAGGCGGCGCAGGGTGTCGCCGGTCACGTACGACCCGTCGGCGATCTGCTCGACATAGCCCTCCCGGCGCAGCATGAGCAGCAGGGCGGTGAGCCGCTCTGGGTCGAGGCCCGTGCGGCGGGCCAGCTCGGTGTCGGTGACGCCGGCGCAGTGGCCGGCGACGGTCTCCAGTACGCGCAGGGCGTACTGGGCGGAGTGGTACGGGGCGGTCGGCTCGTTCATCAGCGCCACGGTGTTCCCCCTGCGCTCGCTCGCCTGTGTGCCGCGAGATCCTGGTCGGTGGATCGCTACCACGATAACGGGCAAACCCGGTCCGGGGAGAGGGGGTTGGCGAGATTCTTGCGCCCGCCCGACCCCTCCCAGCTGCGACGCAGACCCTCTGGCATATGCCAAAGTCATGACCCAGCGGTTGGACCTCGGTATCTTCCGGATCCAGGCGCCGCAGTCACAGGACCGCGCTGAGGAATTCCCGGGTGCGGTCCTGCTCCGGCTCGTTGAAGATCTGCTCCGGGGAGCCCGATTCGATCACCCGGCCGCCGTCGAACATCAGCACCCGGTCGGAGATGTCGCGGGCGAAACCCATCTCGTGGGTCACGCAGAGCATGGTGATGTCGGTGCTGCGCGCGATGTCCCTGAGCACGTCGAGGACGCCCGCGACCAGCTCCGGGTCGAGCGCGGAGGTCACCTCGTCCAGCAGCAGCACCTGCGGCCGCATCGCCAGCGCCCGGGCGATCGCCACCCGCTGCTGCTGTCCGCCGGAGAGCCGGGTCGGCTTCGCGTCGCACTTGTCGGTCAGCCCCACCAGCTCCAGCAGCTCCCGGGCGCGCTCCTCGGCCTCGTCCCTGGACATCCCGAGGACCTGCACCGGCGCCTCGGTGATGTTCCGCAGCACGCTCATGTTCGGGAACAGGTTGAACTGCTGGAAGACCATGCCGATCTTCTTGCGGACCTCGCGGACCTGCTTCTCCGGCGCCGGGAACAGCTGCTCCCCGTCGACGGTGATCGTGCCCTCGTCGGGCTTGGTGAGGGTCATCAGGAGCCTCAGGATCGTGGTCTTGCCGGATCCGGACGGGCCGATCAGGGTCACGTGCCGGCCGGCGTCGACGGAGAAGTCCAGCCGGTCGAGCACGGTGTTGGCGCCGAACCGCTTGGTGACGTTCTGCAGGCGGATCAGCTCGGTGGGCTGGGCGTCGGTGGGGGAGGGCTGCGGACGGGTCTCAACGGACAAGGCGTCGCTCCAGAGCTCGCAGGAGAAGGGAGGCCAGATAGGAGATGAGGATGAAGGCCACACCGATCACGGTGACCGGCTCGGTGAACTGGAAGTGCTGCTGGGAGAAGAGCCGGGCCTGGCCGAGCATCTCCAGCACGGTGATCACCATCAGCATCGGCGTGTCCTTGAGCATGGAGATCACGTAGTTGCCGAGCGCGGGGACCACGCGGCGGATGGCCTGCGGCAGGATCACCGCGGTCCAGGTCCGCCGCCGCGGCAGGTTCAGCGCGGTCGCCGCCTCCCACTGGCCGGCGGGCACCGCCTCGATACCGGCCCGGTAGACCTGCATGGTGTACGTCGAGTAGTGCAGGCCGATCGCGAAGACACCGGTGGTCAGCGCGGAGAAGGTCACGTTCCACTCGGGCAGCACGTAGAACAGGAAGAACAGCTGGACCAGCAGCGGGGTGTTGCGCACGAACTCCGTGACCACCCCGACCGGCCAGCGCACCCACCGGCTCGGCGTCCGCATCAGCAGCGCCCACACCAGGCCCAGGCTGAAGGACAGCAGCGAACCGAGGGCCAGGGCCTCCAGGGTGACCCGCAGCCCGTCCCAGAAGTGCGGCATGAACTCGCTGACGGCGTTCCAGTCCCACTTCATGCGACGCGCCCCCCTACTCCGGTCGTCTGCGCCCGCTTCAGCTCACGCGCCGCCGAGAACGTCCCGGCGTCCTTGCCGATCCCGGCCTTCAGCCGCTTCTCCAGGCCCCGCATCAGCCGCGTGATCAGGAAGGCGATCACGAAGTAGATCAGCAGCACGTAGGTGTAGATCTCCGCGCTCTGCTGCAGCGCGAGCCGGACCAGATTCGCGCTGAACGTCAGATCGCCCATGCCCATCACCGACACCAGCGCGGTGCCCTTGAGCAGCTCGACCAGCAGATTGCAGAAGGGCGGGATCATCTCCGGCACCGCCTGCGGCAGCAGGATCAGCCGCAGCCGCTGGACCGGGGTGAAGCTGAGCGCTATGCCGCCCTCCTGCTGCGCCGGATCGACCGACTGCAGCGCGCCGCGCACGATCTCCGAGCCGTACGCGCCGTAGGTCAGCCCGAGCGCCAGCGTGCCCGCCCACATCGGCACCAGCTGCCAGCCGAAGGCGACCGGCAGCACGAAGAACACCCAGAAGATCATCACCAGCGCCGAGGTGCCGCGGAACGCCTCGGTGTAGAAGCCGGCCACGAACCGCACGATCCACAGCCGATGCGTCCGCGCCATGCCGACGACGAAGGACACCGCGGCGGCCAGCAGCGCGCTGAACACCAGCAGCTGGACCGTGGTCCAGACGCCCTTCAGTACCAGTTCCCACAGTCCCGAGGTCATCCGCCGCACAGCTCCTTCGCGGTGAGGTCGGTCATCTCGGCCCTCGTGAACCCGAAGGGCCGAAGGATCCGGAACAACTCCCCACTCTTCTTCAGCTTGCGCAGCTCCACGTTGAAGGCGTCGCGCAGCTTCGTCTCGGTCGGGCGGAACGCGAACGCGCCGCCGTCGACGTGCGGTTTGCCCTTGACCAGGGGCGCGAACGGCCGGGTCGCCCCGGTCTTGGCGGACTTCTTCACGACCTCGCGGGTGGTGAGCGCCGTACCGGCGAAGACGTCGACGCGGCCCGCCTCGACGGCGTTCAGCCCGGCCACCTGGTCCGGGACGATCAGGATGTCGCTCTGCTTGTACCCGGCCTCGACCGCGTACTGGATCTCCGCGTATCCGGTGCCGGTGGCGAACTTGGCCTTCTTCGCGACGACGTCCTTGTAGGAGTGCAACCCCAGCGGATTGCCCTTCCGCACGATGAACGAGTCCAGCATCTGGTAGTCGGGATCGGCGAAGATCACCTGCTCGCAGCGGTCCGGATTGACGTACATCCCGGCCGCCACGACGTCGAACTGCTGCGAGTTGAGCCCCGGGATCAGCGAGCCGAACTCGGTGGGCACCGGCTGGACCCGGTCGACCCCGAGCCGTTTGAAGATCACCTTGGCCAGCTCGGGCGCCTCGCCGGTGAGTTGCCCGTCCTTGTCGATGTAGCCGAAGGGGATCTCGCCGGCGATCCCGAGCCGTACGACGCCCTGCGCGCGGAGCCGGTCGAGCAGGTCTCCGCCCTCCTTGCCCGACGCCGCGGCCACCCGGGAGCAGCCCGCCGCGCCGAGCACGCCGAGGGCGGCGAGGCCACCGAGCACCGAACGCCGGGTGTGTCGGGCGTATCTTATTTCCGACCGGAATGTGTGTACGTCGTTCCCAAGTGGTGGAGCCATGGCGGCGCGGCTACCCAAGCGCATCCGGGCTATGCACCCTTGTTTTCATGGCCGATCGATTCGTCACCGTCTCGCTCCAGAAGCGGGACGTGCACTGCACGGCACGACTGCTGGCCGACCGCGCGCCCCTGACCTGCGCGGCGGTATGGGACGCGCTCCCGCTGGCGAGTGACGTCTATCACGCGAAATACGCGCGCAACGAGATCTACGCCCTTTTCCCGCCCTTCGCCTCCACGGAACCCCCACTGGAGAACCCGACGGTCACCCCGATTCCCGGCGACCTCTGTTACTTCTCCTTCGCCGGCACCGAACTGGGCACCAGGGCCTACGGCTACGACCGCGAGGTCCGCCCCGGCACCACGGTGGTCGACCTGGCCCTGTTCTACGAGCGCAACAACCTGCTCCTCAACGGTGACGTGGGCTGGGTACCGGGGATCGTGTGGGGCCAGGTGGTGGAGGGGCTGGAGGCGATGGCCGAGGCGTGCAACGACCTGTGGCGCAGCGGGGCGGCGGGGGAGACGCTGGCGTTCCGGCGGGCGTGAGTGGCCCGCGCTTCACACGCCGGGCGCCCGGACGGCGGCGACCGCCGGGGCCGGCACCACCCCGGCCTCGTACAGCGCGTGCGCGGTGCGCAGGACCAGGTCGTCGCGGTGGCGGGCGGCGACGAGTTGCATGCCCACCGGGAGGCCATCCGCGTCCGTGCCCACCGGGACGGTCGCCGCGGGCTGCTGGGTGAGGTTGAACGGGTAGGTGAAGGGTGTCCAGCCCGTCCAGCGGTGGTGGGCCGAGCCCCTGGGCGCCTCCACGCCCGCCTCGAACGCCGTCAGCGGCAGGGTCGGGGTGACCAGCAGGTCGTAGCGCTCGTGGAAGCGGCCCATGCGCCGGCCGAGGTCCATGCGGACGTCGACGGCGGCGAGATAGTCCAGCGCGCTGTAGCGCGCGCCCCGCACGCAGATCTCCCGCAGACCGGGGTCCAGCAGCTGCCGTTTGCGCGGGGAGAACCGCTCGGTGAGCCGGGCCGCGCCGCTGAACCACAGGGTGTGGAAGGCCTCCACCGGGTCGCTGAAGTCCGGGTCGGTCTCCTCCACGTACGCGCCGAGGTCGGCCAGCGAGGCCACCGTCCGCCGTACCGCCGCCGCGACCGCAGGCCGGACCGCGACCTGGCCGCCGAGCGTCGGGGAGTATGCCACCCGCAGGCCGTGGACGCCGCCCCTGAGCGCCTCCGTGAAGGAGCCCGGCGCGGGCGGCAGGCCCGACCAGTCGCGCGGGTCCGGGGCGCCGATGACGTCCAGCAGCAGGGCCGCGTCGGCCGCGTCCCGGGTCATCGGGCCCGCGTGGGAGAGGGTGCCGAACGCGCTCGCCGGGTACAGGGGCACCCTGCCGTACGTCGGCTTCAGCCCGAAGATTCCGCAGAACGCGGCCGGGATGCGGATGCTGCCCCCGCCGTCCGTGCCCAGCGACAGCGGGCCCGCGCCGAGCGCCACGGCCGCCGCGCTGCCCCCGCTGGAGCCGCCGGCGGTGCGGGAGTGGTCGTGCGGGTTGCGGGTGATCCCGGACAGCGGGGAGTCCGTCACGCCCTTCCAGCCGAACTCGGGGGTCGTCGTCTTGCCCAGGAACACCGCACCGTGCTCGCGGAGCCGGGCCACCGAGGGGGCGTCCTCGTCCCACTCGCCCTGTTCGGAGATCGTCCTGGAGCCGCGCAGGGTCGGGTGGCCGCGCAGCAGCAGGATGTCCTTCACCGTCACCGGCACCCCGTCGAGCAGCCCGGCCGGCTCACCGCGGCGCCAGCGCTCCTGCGACTGACGGGCCCGGGCGAGCGCGTCCTCCTCGGTGAGGCGTACGAAGGCGTTCACCTCCGGCTGGATGCGGCGCGCCCGTTCCAGGGCCTGTCCGGTCGCCTCCACGGGGCTGAACTCGCCCTTGCGGTAACCGTCGAGGAGCTGTACCGCGGTGAGGTCGGTGAGCTGCATGCACCCTCCAAGAGGTCCGGGCGGTCAGTGACCTGGGACGTATCCGCGCTTCTTGTCGACCACGTTGACCAGTGATCTGCCCGCCACCCACCGCTCGTACAACTCCACGAACTGCGCGCCCAGTTCGTCCCGCCAGCCCACCGTGTCCCCGCTCATGTGCGGGGAGACCAGAAGGCCGGGCAGGTCCCACAGGGGGCTGTCCGCGGGGAGCGGCTCGGTGGTGAACACGTCCAGTGCGGCGCCGGCGATCCAGCGCCGGGTCAGGGCGTGGGCGAGGGCGTCCTCGTCGACGAGCTGGCCCCGGCCGACGTTGACGAAGAACGCCGAGGGCTGCATCACGCCGAAGCGGTGCCTGTCGAACATGCGGTACGTCTCCTCGGTGAGCGGCGCCGCCGCGATCACCCAGTCCGCGCGGGACATCAGCCGGTCCAGGTCGGCCGGTCCGTGGATGCCGGTCCGCGGCACCCGCCCGACCAGGGCCGTCGTCACGCCGAGGGCCTTCAGGGCGCGTACGATCGCCCGGCCGATCGGGCCCGAGCCGACCACGCACGCGCGCGTGCCCGCCACCCGCCGGCCCTCCCGGTGCCGCCAGGTCCGCTCCCGCTGGAGCTCCAGGGTGCGCGGCAGGTCCTTGGCGACCGCCAGCACCAGGGCCGCCACGTACTCGGCGATCGGCTGGTCGAAGATCCCGCGGGCGTTGGTGACCACCGTGTCGGAGGCGGCCAGCTCCGGGCCCATCAGATGGTCCACCCCCGCGCTCGCCGTGTGCACCCAGCGCGGGCGGGGCCCCTCCCCGGGCCAGGCCTCGCGGACCGCGTGCGAGGCGAAGTCCCAGACCAGGAGCACGTCCGCCTGCGGCAGCCGCTCGGCCAGGTGCGCGGCGTCCGTGTGCACGATCCGGGCGCGCCCGGTCAGCCGGCCGAGCCGCGGAGGCGGGTCGGCGTCCAGCACCAGCAGGGTCGGCAGGGTCGTCATACGGGGCGGCTCCGAGCGTCCGACGTGCGCGGATCATGCGTGCTGACATGCGCGGACTGTGCGCGGATTGACCACGCTCGCACCCGAACCTACCTTCGTCAACACGGGCGCATTCGCGATGCGTTGCCCACTCGTCTCCCAGCGTGAGGCCGGTGCCAGCGATGGACGTCTCCTTTCTCGGCGGCCCCCGCCCCCAGCGCGGTGTGGGAGTCGTGGCCCCCTTCGACTTCGCCCTGGACCGCGAGCTGTGGCGCTGGGTCCCCGACGAGGTGTCGCTCCATCTGACCCGGACCCCGTTCGTGCCGGTGGAGGTGAGCCTGGACCTCGCCCGGCTGGTCAGCGAGCACGAGACCCTCGGCGACGCCGTGCGCGCGCTGACCGCCGTCGCGCCCGAGGTCGTCGCCTACGCCTGCGCCTCCGGCAGCTTCGTCGGCGGGGCCGCCGGGGAGCGGGCGATGTGCGCGGCGATGAGCCTCGCGGGCGCGCCGCCCTCCGTGACCACCTCGGGTGCGCTGCTGGAGGCGCTGGCCGAGCTGCGGATACGACGCGTCGCGCTGGTCACGCCGTACACCGTGTCCGTGACCCGGGCGCTGGAGGACTTCGTCGCCGAGGCCGGCGTGGAGGTCACCGGGTGCGCCTTCATGGGCCTGACCCGGCACATCTGGCAGGTGCCCTACCGGGACGTCGTCGCCATGGCCCGGCAGGCGGTGCGCCCCGGCACGGCCGACGCGCTCTTCATCTCCTGCACCAACCTTCCGACGTACGACGTGATCCCCCAACTGGAGGCCGAACTGCGCATCCCCGTGCTCTCTGCCAACCAGGTCACGATGTGGGCTGCTCTGCGCCGGCTGGGTACCCGAGCCGTGGGGCCCTATCAGGCGCTGCTGGACGAGTCGGCGCGCGCCTGGCCCCCCACACTGCCGGAAGAGACGCCGGAAGAGACGCAGGAAGGCTGGACATGACCGCACTCGGATTCCTCTACCCGGGCCACTCCGCCGAGGACGACTATCCACGCATCGAGCAGCTCCTGGGCAGCGACATCCGGGTGGACCTGGTCCACACCGATATCGGCGAGGACGCGCACCGGGTGGCGGCGCTGCGCGAGATGGGCTCCGCCGAGCGGCTCGGCGCCGGCATGGAGACCCTGCGGCTGAGCGGGGCCGAGACGGTGGTGTGGGCGTGCACCAGCGGCGGCTTCGTGCACGGCTGGGAGGGCGCCCAGGACCAGGTGCGCACGCTCGCCCGGCTGGCCGGGATGCCCGCGTCCTCGACGTCCTTCGCCTTCGTGCACGCGGCCCGGGAGCTCGGCGTACGGCGGGTCGCGGTCGGCGCCACCTACCCCGAGGACATCGCCGCGCTGTTCGCGGACTTCCTGCGGGCCGGCGGCCTGGAGGTGACCGGGATGCGCTCCTCGGGGATCGTCACGGCGGCGGAGGTCGGCACGTGGGGCGAGGAGGACGTGCTGACGCTGGCCCGGGCGGCGGACGTCCCGGACGCGGACGCGGTACTGCTCCCGGACACGGCCCTGCACACGGCCGCCCATCTGTCCCTGCTGGAGAAGGCGCTGTCCAAGCCGGTGCTCACGGCCAACCAGGTGACGGTGTGGGAGGGGCTGAGGCTCGCCGACCGCCGGGTGAACGCGCCGGCGCTGGGGTCGCTGTTCACCCGGGAGCCGCTGGTCCAGGTGCGGACATAGGCGTACGGGAATAAGCGGAGACTGCCTCCTGTTAGTGGAGCCAGGACAGCCCACGCCACAAACAGGAGGCCACACCGTGTCGGCAGACGAGGCAGACGAGATCCGGGGCACGGACGAGATCCGGGGCACCACGCACGGGACCGCACCCGTCCCCCTGTCCGTACTGGACCTGGTGACCGTCGGCGCGGGCAGCACCGCCACCGACGCCCTGCGCACCAGTGTGGCGCTGTCCCGGTTCGCCGAGGCCCGCGGCTTCCACCGGCACTGGGTCGCCGAGCACCACTCCATGCCCGGTGTCGCCTCCTCCTCGCCCGCCGTGATCCTCGCCCACCTCGCCGCCCACACCGAGCGCATCCGGCTCGGCTCGGGCGGCGTCATGCTGCCCAACCACGCCCCGCTGGTGATCGCCGAGCAGTTCGGCACGCTGGAGGCGCTGGCGCCGGGCCGCGTCGACCTCGGCCTCGGGCGGGCCCCCGGCACGGACGGCGCCACGGCCGCGGCCCTGCGCCGCACCGACACCCTGAACGAGGGCGCCGACGACTTCCCGCAGCAGCTCGCGGAACTCGTCCGCTTCCTGGACGACGACTTCCCCGACGGGCACCCCTACCGTCGGATCCACGCGATCCCCGGCCCCGTGCAGGGCAGCACCCCGGGCGGCGTCCAGTCCCCGCACCGCCCGCCGGTCTGGCTGCTCGGCTCCTCCGGCTTCAGCGCCCGCCTCGCCGGAATGCTGGGCCTGCCGTTCGCCTTCGCGCACCACTTCTCCGCGCAGAACACCATCCCGGCCCTGGACCTGTACCGGCAGACCTTCCGCCCCTCCGCGGTCCTCGACGAGCCCTACGCCCTGATCGGCGTCTCCACCCTCGCCACCGACGACGCGCGCGAGGCCCGCCGCCAGACCCGGGCGATGGCCCTGAACATGCTCCGGCTGCGCACCGGCCGGCCCGGCCTCTTCCCCGACCCGGACGAGGCCGACAAGCACGAGTTCAGCCCCATGGAGGAGGAGTTCATCACCTCCTGGACGTCCAACATCGTGCACGGCACCGCCGACGAGGTCCGCTCCGGCCTGGACGACCTGCACAAGCGCACCGGGGCCGACGAGCTGATGCTCGTCTCCCACGCCCACCGCGGCGAACTCCGCCTGCGCTCCTACGAGTTGATCGCAGACGCCTACGGCTTGCCGACCACGTAGGTCTGCTCGCCGAGGAGTTCGGAGATACGATCCGGCGGCACCGGACGGGAGTACAGCCAGCCCTGGCCGGTGTCGCAGCCGATGCGGCGCAGCCGGGTGGCCTGGGCCGAGGTCTCCACGCACTCGGCGGTGACGGTGATGCCGAGCCGGTGGGCGAGCTGGATCATCGCCTCGACGATGACCTCGTCGGCCGGGTTGGGGGCGATCGCGGGGTCCTTGTCGGCCTCGTACTGGAAGCCGCGTACGAAGGAACCGTCGAGTTTGAGGGTCGAGACCGGCAGCCGGCTGAGGTAGGCGAGGTTGGAGTAGCCGGTGCCGAAGTCGTCGATGGCGATGCGGACGCCCATGTCGCTGAGCGCCTGCAGGGCCTGCAGCGGCCGGCCGGCCGAGCCCATCACCGCCGACTCGGTCAGCTCCAGCTGGAGCAGATGCGGGGCGAGCCCGGTCTCGGCGAGGATCTCCGCCACGTCGGAGACCAGGTCGGAGTCCCACACCTGCCGTACGGCCACGTTGACGCTGACGAAGATGGGCGGCTCCTCGGGGTGGTCCAGCTGCCAGCGGCGGGCCTGGCGGCAGGCGGTGGCGAGCGCCCAGCGGCCGAGCTGCACGATCGAGCCGTCCTCCTCGGCCAGTCCGATGAACCGATTCGGCGTCAGTGTGCCGAACTGAGGATGATTCCAGCGGATCAGCGCCTCGACCCCGGACAGGCGTCCGTCCTCCATGCCGACCAACGGCTGGTACTCCAGGGCGAATTCGCCGCGCTCGATGGCGGGGCGCAGGGTGGAGGACAGAGCCTGACGGGTCATCAGGTGGGCGTTGCGCTCGGGATCGAACAGCGTCCAGCGGGCCTTGCCGTCGGCCTTCGCCCAGTACAACGTCGTATCGGCCGCCTGCATCAGGCCGGTCGCGGTCGTACCGGCGGCATGGCGCTCGACGACGCCGATGGAGGCGGTCAGCGACAGCCGCTGGCCCGCCAGGTCGAAGGGCTCCTCCAGGGCCTTGAGCGCCGACTCGGCGAGATCGGCGAGCTGTTCGGTGCCGGTGGAGTCCTCCACGAGCAGCGCGAACTCGTCGCCGCCGAGCCGGGCCACCAGCGGGGTCACCGCGCGGGCGTAGCCGGCCTCGTCGGCCACCCGGGTCAGGCGCTCGGCGACGGCCGCGAGCAGCCGGTCGCCGACGCGATGGCCGAGGGTGTCGTTGACCGCCTTGAAGCCGTCGAGGTCCAGGTAGCACAGGCCGATCCGGCCGGTGCCGCTCTGCTCGTACGACTCCGCCTCCAGTGCGGCCGTGAGCCGCTCGAAGAACAGCGTGCGGTTGGGCAGCCGGGTCACCGGGTCGTGCATCTGCAAGTGCCGCAAGCGCGCCTGGAGTTCGCGGCGGGCGCTGATGTCGGCGACCGAGAGCAGCACACCGGGTTCGCCGCCGGCCAGCGGGGCGACGGTGACCTGCACCCACACCGAGTGGCCCTCGGGGTGTTTCAGCCGGCGGGTGCAGCGCAGCTTCGCCTGCCGGCCGCGCAGGACCTCGCGGTAGGCGTGCCAGCTGCGGGCGTCGGAGGCCAGGTCGACGAGGTCGGCGGCGACCCGCCCGGCGAGCGTGTCCGGATCGGTGCCGAGCAGCTCGCCGAAGGCCGCGTTGGCGCCGGCGACGAGCCCGGCGCGGTCCACGACGGCCATGGCGAGCGGGGCGGCCGCGAAGACACGGTGGTAGGTGGTGTGGTCACTGTCTGTGACGGCTGACCGGTCGAGGTCTGCCGCGGGCGTCGGCCCTTCGGACGTTCCGCTCACCGCTCGCTCCCGCAGTGCACTCGATCGATGTCCGTGCCGGAAAGTGTGCCGATCATAGAGGCTGGCACCGGGCCCTTCCAGCCGCTCTCAAGTGTCCCGGACGGAGCACAGTTTCTGACAGATCGTTTCTGCCCGCACCTGGGCGGGTTCTTGGGGTCCCCGACCAGTTGTGACGTTCCGTGAGTGTTCCGGGGTGTCGGGCGCCGGAGCGCACCGGCGCACCCGAAGGCGCACTCACCCTTGTGGTGCAGACGAACAGGGCATAGCACTACAAATACCAGCAATCTGGATGCGGGTCCCGCGAACCGCGTCCGGAGGTCAGCCCGTGCACAAGCTGCGCAGCACCGCCGCCGTGTGCACCACGCTGTCGGCGCTCGCCGCGACGTCGATCCTCGGCGGCCGGTCGGCCGCCGAGCCCTTCTCCACGGCCCCGTGCGCCCTGCACCGGACCAGCGCCCACCACTCCGAGGGGGTGGACACCTGGAACGCCGACTACCACCGCCCGATCGGCACGGTGGACGCCGTGATGGTGTTCCTCTCCTTCCCGGACGCCACCCCGCGCACCAGCCCGGCGGAGCTGACCGCCGACCACTTCCCGGCCACCAGCCGCTACTACCAGCAGGCCTCCTACGGCAGGCTCAACCTCCGCCCGCATCCGCTGGGTCACTGGCTGCGGATGCCCCGCCCGTCCACGGCGTACGCGATAAGGCGGGACTGGGACGTGGACGACCGGGCCGCCTATATCCGGGACGCGTTCGCCGTGGCCGACAAGGAGGTCGACTTCTCCCGTTACCAGGTCGTGTACTTCGTCGCCGACCCGGACGCACCCGGCGTCGACTCGGACGCCACGAAGGTCGTGAACCTCGACACGCCCGTCCATGTGGACGGCACCGACGTCCGCCGGGTCGTCACGGTCTTCGAGAAGCATCCACCGGACCACCTCGTCCTCGCCCACGAGACCGGGCACGTGTTCGACCTGCCCGACCTCTACCGCCGCCCGGCCGACGGCAAGGGCGACTGGGACACCCACGTCGGCGACTGGGACTTGATGGGCAGCCAGTTCGGGCTGGCGCCGGACCTGTTGGCCTGGCACAAGTGGAAGCTGGGCTGGCTGGATCCGCGCCAGGTGGTGTGCGTGCGCGGCGCGCGGCCGACCCGGCTGACCCTGGAGCCGCTGGAGGCTGGCCCCGGAGTCCCGGTGCAGGGCGCGGCGGGCACCCCGTCCTTCGGTCTCGGGCACGGGGTGAAGCTGGCGATCGTGCGCACCGGGCCGGACAGCGCCCTGGCCTTCGAGGCGCGCGATGCGGCCGGCAACGACCGGGCCACCTGCCGGGAGGGTGTCCTGGTCTACCGGGTCAGCAGCGGAGCGGCGTCCGGCGGCGGCCCGGTGGCGGTCGTCGACGCCCACCCGCACACCGAGGCCTGCTGGGAGAACTCGGTCTACCCGCCTCTCGCCGACGCCCCGGTCGCCCTCGGCGAGAGCTTCACCGTGCCCGGGGAGGGCGTCCGGGTGGAGGTGGAGGGGAGGACGGCGTCGGGGGCGTGGACGGTCAGTATCACGCCGGGCGTGACCGGCTGATCTTCCGGCTCGGCCGCCGATCTTCCGGCCTGCGGTCACCGGACCGGCCTTATGGGGGTGTGGGGGGCGAAGCCCCCACGGCGCGCGGCGAAGCCGCGCGAAAACAACGATGGCGAGGCCCTCCGCGCTGTGTGCGGACATGCCTCGCCATCGCCATCGTGCGCCGCCAGGGACTCGAACCCCGGACCCGCTGATTAAGAGTCAGCTGCTCTAACCAACTGAGCTAGCGGCGCCTGCTGACGTCGTAGACCTTAGCACCCTGGTCGGCGGGAGGAAAAATCGATATCCGCACCGTCGCGCGGGCCGCCCGTACGGCCGCCCAGAGGACGACCTCCGGCCCCGGCAGCCAGGGGTGACGGGTGTCCGGGGCGACCAGCCAGCGGGACTCGCCGGGGGTGTCGCCGGCGGCAGGCGCCGGGACGGTCACCGCGTCGCCCGTGCCGTGGCACAGCAGCGGCGGCACCGCCTCCGTACGGTTCGAGCCCCACTCCTCCCACGCCAGCAGCGAGGGCAGCCGCTGGGCGGTGCCCGGCGCGGCGAACAGCAGCACGCGGCCCCGGAACACCGCGACCGGGCCCGAGCCCGGGCCGTCGTCCCACAGCCGGTCCAGCATCCGGCGGCCGAAGATCGCCGGGGCGCTCACCACGTCGAAGACGGTGCCGCAGGGCAGGACGACCGGGGCGTCCGGGTGCTCCTCCCAGAGGGCCAGCGTGCTCCGCGGGTACGTGCCCGCCGAGGCGAGCCAGGTGACGCCGTCGGAGGTGACTCGGGTGACGTTCGGTGTGCTGCTCATGCCACCCAGATGTACCGGGCGTGAGCGGCCCGTTCTTCTGAGTTGCCGAAAACCGGGACAGAGGGGGTGGGGGAGGAGTATCTTGCCCGCCTGGCATATGCCATGCGGGTTACTCAGAGAGTCTGGGTTGACGCGGACGCAGGCAGGGGACTGCCGGGTCACACGGGATCGGGGTACGCCCGTCCCTCGGCGTTCCCCCGCATCAGGTCCCGGCCGAACTCGACCATCTTCTTCGCGTAGTCCTCGGTCCACTCCGCCCGCTCGGCGATGTCCCCCGGGGTCAGCCGGTCGAACCGGCGCGGGTCGGCGAGCTGGGCCGCCGCGATGGCCTGGAACTCCACGGCCCGGTCGGCCGCCGCGCGGAACGCCTGGGTCAGCTCCGTCGCCCGGGCCAGCAGCGCCCGCGGATCCTCGATCGACTCCAGGTCGAAGAAGTGCTCGGGATCGCCGGCCGCCTCCGCGGGCTCGAAGATCAGAGGCGCGGGGCGTAGCCGCGGTTCGTTACGACGCGGCGTGGGCTCCGCCATGTCCTGTCTCCTCCTCGTACGCTTCGCTGGGCACCGCCTTCAGGGGGGCCACCGTCCATTGTCCCGCGCCCCCGCAAGAGGCCGTCACGGCCGGTTCTCGCGGAGGACCGGAACCCGGTGATCCGGTCACGGTCGCCAGCTCACCCGGTGTTCCGCCAGATGCGCCAGCACCGCGTGGTTCGCCTCCCACCCGTCCGGAAACTTCACCAGCGTGCCCAGCTGGACCGGTTCCGTGGACGGGTAGTCGTCCAGCAGGTCGCCGACGCCCGCGCGGCAGACCACGATGCAGGCGTGGCGGTGCCGGGAGGCCAGGACGCACAGGCGGCCCGTCTCCAGGTGGAAGGCGGTGGCGTCGGGGCGGCCGGAGAGCGGGTGCAGGACGACCGTGACGTCGTACTCCCGGCCCTGGAGACGGTTCGCGGTGTCCACCGTGACGTCGGCCACGCCCAGCTCGGCGAGCGCCGAGCGCACCGCCGCCGCCTGGTCGCGGTGCGCCGTGCCGACGGCGATGCGGTCGGCGGTGAGGGGAGCGGGATCATCCGAGCGCTCGGAGACCGCCGCGCCTCCTCTGTCCAGCAGTCGGCGCACGACCCTCGCCACCGCCCGCACCGCCTCCGGGTCCGTGCGCGGGGTGTGCCGGGCGGGCAGTTCCAGCAGGCCCCAGCCGGATTCCGCCGCCTCGTCGATCACCTGGTCCGGGCCGGAGCCGTCGGAGGGGACGGCGAAGGCGAGGCGGCGGTCGCCGTGGTCGGTGCCGCTGCGGAAGGGGGTGTACGGGTAGAACGCGTCGGACACCAGGGGCGCGGCCGACGCGGGCAGGCGCCAGGAGACCGGGAGGCGGTGCTGCGGCAGGCCGGGGTTGTGGGCCAGCAGGGTGGTCACGGCGGAGGCCGAGGGGTCGTACGACAGGCCCGCCCACTGCTCGCTGCCGACGATCGCGAACGGGTCCAGCTGCCCGGGGTCGCCGACGAACAGCGCCCGCTCGAACAGGCCCGCCACGGCCAGCAGCGAGTCGGAGCGCATCTGGTACGCCTCGTCCACGATCGCGTGCCGCCAGGGCTCGTCCACCTTGACGTGCGCCCACTTCGCGGCCGTGGACAGGACCACCGGCAGGCCGTTCAGATCGGCCGCCTTCGCCGACGTGCGGACCTGAGGCAGGTCGTCCAGCGCCTTGTCGTAGGGGTCGGTGTCGCTGCTGTGCAGGCGGCCGACCGGCAGGTCCCGGTTCTTCTCGGCGAGCCGGAGGACGAGATCGTCCACCTGGGCGTTCGTCTGCGCCACCACCATCAGCGGGCGGCCCGCCTCGGCCAGTTCGAGTGCCGCGCGGACCACGAGCGTCGACTTGCCGGCGCCGGGCGGGGAGTCCACGACCACACCGCGCTCGGTGCCGTGCAGGGTGTCGTGGAGGATGGCGTCGGTGGCGCGGGCGGCAGCGGCTTTGGGGTCGAAGTCGACCGTCGTCACAGGACGTCCTCCTCGGTGAGGGGATCGGCGGCCTCCTGGACGGCCTCACCCGGCGGGCCGCCGTGGGTCCACGGGGTCTCCTCCGGGTCGGGCAGCTTCGCGCCGCCGCGCTGCTCGTGCTCGAAGAGGGTGAAGCAGATCCGGTCGCCCTTCTCCGGCACCGAACCGGGCTCCGGCTCCTTGCCGCGGCCCATCTTGTCCAGGATGCGCAGGACCAGCACACCCCCGTCCGGGGAGCCCTCGAACCCGACGAACTCCGCCGACTGCGGCTTGCCGCCCAGCGAGCGGTACGCCTTCGCCCGCTCGGCCAGATGCGGCCGGTCGTCCGTGCGGACCGTCACCAGCGGGCGCGGGCTCGGCCGCTTGCCCTCGCTGTACGCCATCACGACATCGGTCACCTCGCCCGCGAACGCCTCCCCGGCCAGCCGCCGCCCCGCCATCACCAGCGGGTCGTCCAGCGCCTCCTGCGCCTCCAGCCGGGCCTGCTCGCGCTCGCGTGTGGCCAGCTTGTTCGCCGCCGTCACCGCGTCGTCCCGGCGCGGCTGCGGGGGCTCGCCCGCCAGCACCCGGTCGCGGTGGCCGGTGAAGGACCAGCGGTCCCGGGTCCAGCGCTCCTCCACATGCGCGCCCTCCGGCAGCGCCCGCAGCAGGTCCAGGCCCCGCCACACCGCGTCCCAGGTGGGCCGGGTGCGGCTTTCCACCAGGTCGCGGATCTCCCGCTCGGCCGCTGTGAGCGCGGCCAGCCGGTCGTCGGCGGCCAGGGCGTCCTCGGCGGCGGCGAGTGCGGTGCGCGCGCGGTCGTAGCGCTCGATCGCGGGGGCCAGCAGCTTGTTGTCGAACGCCGGGTCGGTGGCGGGTCCGGCCGGCGGGCACAGCAACTGGCCGGCGGCGTCCCTGGCGAGCTCGGCCCGGCGCGCGGCCTCGGCGCCGGACGTGCCCTCCGGAGGGTCGATCCAGGCGAGCAGCGCGCCCAGGTGCTGGTCCTCCAGGCCGGACTGGCCGGTCGCCCAGTGCCGGGACAGCACATCGGTCAGGGCGAGCAGCAGGGAGGAGCCGGGGACGCGGGACCGCTCGCCGTAGTGGGTGAGCCAGCGCCCGAGCAGCGGCACCCGGGGCGGCGCCGGGTAGGGGGTCTCCGGGTCCTGCTCGGCGGTCCGGCGGAAGCGCATCGAGCGGCCGAGGAGCCGTACGAAGTCCAGGCCCGCGCGGCTCGGCACGATCAGCTGGGGAGCGTCCGCGCACAGCTCCACCTCGACCTTGACCCGCTTGCCGGTCTCCGGGTCGGTCTCGGTGCGCTCGGCCGCCTCCACGGACTCGGCGTAGGAGTCGATGTACGGCAGGACGACATCGGCCAGGTCGGCGAGGAAGGAGAAGCGCAGATCGCGGTCGCGGGGCTGCGCTACGACCAGCAGGCGCGGCGCGTCCCGGTCGGTGCCGACCAGCGCGCCGAGCGGGGCGCCCGCCTCACCGGCGGTGGTGAGCGGCACGAACACCAGCGGGCGCGCCGACAGATGGCGGTGCCGGACGGTCGCGGCGGGCTGGGCCCGGCCGCTGCTGACGGCCTCCAGCCGGGCGAGGGTGGCGATCAGGGACACGGGGCGACCTCCCGGTGAGCCGCGTCCGCCGACGCCGTGTCCGCCAGTGCCTTTGCGCTCGCCAGCGCCTCCGCGCGCAGGGCGGCCGCCCGGCGCAGGGCCGCGACCGCCGGATCGTCCGGGTCGCCCTGCTCGCCCCGGGCCGCCGCGAGGACGTCCTCGACCGTGGTCAGACCGCCCAGTTCCGCGCGCAACGGCCGGCCCAGACGGGTGACGGCACCCTCCTCGCGGGAGCGTTCCCGGCAGTGGAAGGCCAGTTCGCACGCGGACAGGCACTCGGGCGCGTACGTCGCCGGGACCGCCGCCACGGCCGCCGTCAGCTCCTCGGCACCCCGGTCGGGCGCGAAGCACGTGCCCTCGGGCAGGGTCTCGGCGATCTCCTCGATCCGGGTGAGCCGGGTCAGCTGGCGGGCGGTGACCGCGCGCTGCTTGCGCACGTCGACGGCGCAGGCCGCGGGCAGGTTGGAGAAGTCCTTCGGGCACACGAGCAGGATCCGGTGCCGTACGACAGGGGCGGGGTCCAGCCGCGCGGCGACGTCCTCCAGGGCCAGCACGTACACCGCCGCCTGCCGGGCCGCCGCGCCGACCTTCGCCGGGTCCGCCGAGCCGTCCAGCATCGGGAAGGACTTGATCTCCACCACGGACCAGCTGCCGTCCGGGTGCACCACCACCGCGTCCGGCTCCAGGAAGGCGAGCGAGCCGGCCACGTCCAGGGCGAGCATCGGGTGGTCCAGCAGGGTCCAGCCGCCCGCCTGCGTGGCCTCGCGCAGCGCCAGGGAGGTACGGGCCGTACGCCCCTCGGGGCCGTGGGCTGTCAGGTCGGGTACGGCGGCGCCCTCGGGCGGTTCGGCGCCCGGGTCGAGGCGGGCGTGCGCCAGCCGCAGCAGCTCCGCGCCGCCGTCCGCCTTCACCTTCGCCTCGAACGCGTTCCCGCGGGTCAGCGCGAACTGCGACTGCCCGAACCCGGACGGCGCGCCCAGCGCGCTCGCCAGCCGCGCCTTGTCCACCCCGGCGCCGTCCAGGATCGCCCGCCGCGCGCACCCGGGGTTCGCGGCGAGCGCCGCGAGGGCGCGCGCGTCCAGGGCCTTGGCCGGTACGTCGGGACCGCGCAGCTCAGCGAGCCGGTGCCGGAGCCCCTTCCCCCGCGTCGCTGGGGGAGGCGTCCGGTTCGGCCCCGGCGTCGAGCCGCGACTCGCGCTGCCGTGGAATTCGCTCACCCGCGGAAGTCTGGCATCCGGCACTGACAATCGGGGACCCCGTGCCCTCCGTGACCGGTGTGCGCGGCGGGAACAGGCGGGTTCGGACCAGGTCCGCGGCCCGTGTGACGCTCGGTGCGAGCAGGAGGCCGACGCCCATCACGGCGACGCCCGCGACCGCGTCGAGGAAGTAGTGGTTGGCGGTGCCCATGACCACGAGCGCGGTGCCCAGCGGATACAGGACACCGAGGATCTTCGCCACGCGCGTGCCGCCGTACCGCCACAGCATCACTCCGCACCACAGCGCCCAGCCGACGTGCAGGCTCGGCATGGCCGCGTACTGGTTGGTCATCCCGCCCATGCCGCGCGGCGCGCTCGCCTCGCCGCCCCACCAGCCGTACGAGCTGTAGTGGGCCATCGTGTCCACGAAACCGTGGCCGGCGGACAGCAGCCGGGGCGGGCAGGTCGGCAGCAGGGTGAAACCGAACAGGCCGATGAACGTGGACGTCATCAGCCAGGTGCGGGCCCGCCGGTAGTGCTCGGCGCGGGTCCGGAACAGCCAGACGAGGATGGCGGGCGTGACCAGGTAGTGCAGCGAGGCGTACCAGAAGTCGGCCGGCACCCCGAGCCAGGGCTCGCGCGTGAACAGCCGGTTGAGCGGGTGCTCGGCGTTGAGGCTCAGGGCCTTCTCGATGCGCAGGATCGCCAGGCCGTGGTCGACCGCGGAGGTGACGTCACCGCGGGCGAGGAGGCGGCCGGCCGAGTAGCAGCCGTAGACGAGGAGGATCAGGGGCAGCTCGGTCCACCAGCGCAGCCGGGTACGCGGAAGCACCTCGGTGCCCGGTGTCTCGGTCTGCGGCATCCGATCGCCCTCCCCCTTCTGCTGTGCGGCGCCACCCGGAGGGCGACCGTGCCACTTTACGGTGTCCGTATCCCGCCCATGAGGGCGCTCCGGCCCACAAAGACGCCGGGATCGCCCCTCGGGTTGCCCCGACGGGGGGTGCGCGATGATGGAGAAGTCGTCTCTTCTCGTTCTCGTGGCGTCCCTGTGGCGTCCCGCTCCCGGAAAGGTCTCCCATGGCACCGCGCATCCTGCTGGCCCGGCACGGACAGACGGAGTGGTCACTGTCCGGCAAGCACACCGGCAGGACCGACGTGCCGCTGCTGGAGGAGGGCCGGCGGGGAGCCAAGCTGCTCGGCGAGCGACTGCACCGGGCCCCGCTGGACGGACTGCCGGGGGTGGAGGTGCGCACCAGCCCGCTGGCACGCGCGCGTGAGACGTGCGAACTGGCCGGTTTCGGTGACCGGGCCACCGTCTGGGACACGCTCGTGGAGTGGGACTACGGCGCCTACGAGGGCATGACGCCGGCCGAGATCCAGGCGGTGCGGCCGGGGTGGCTGATCTGGCGGGACGGGGTGCCGGAGGGGGAGGGCATCGCCGACGTGACCGCGCGCGCGGACGAGGTGGTGGCCTGGGCCCGGTCGGCCGACCGGGACGTCATGGTCTTCGCCCACGGCCACATCCTGCGCTCCATAGGCGCCCGCTGGCTGAGCCTGCCGCTGGACTTCGCCGCGCGGATCCGCCTCAACCCGACCTCGCTGTCGGTGCTGGGCTGGGCGTACGGGGAGCCGGCGATCGAGAGCTGGAACGACCTGGGGCACCTGGCGCTCTGACGGCCTTCAGACCCGCCCCGTCCTCGGCATGGAGGCGTGCCGGTCCAGGAACTCCGACACCCCCGACGCCCGCCGGTGCGGCAGCAGCACCCGCGCCGTACCGGCCAGCATGGTCTGGATGCGGGAGGACTGAACCTGGTCCAGAAGGGACAGCACGCGCAGGCCCGCGGCCGCGGCCTCGTCCGGCCGTCCCTCGCGGGCGAGGTCGTCGGCCAACTCGGCGGTGTACAGCGCGATGTTCCGGGTGAAGTGAGGGTCCTGCAGCTCGGCCGCGCGATACGCGTGCCGGGACGCCCGCCGCCAGTCGCCCAGCGTCGACCAGCACTGCGCCTCCAGACCCTCCAGCTCGGCCTCGCCGTAGAAGCTCATCCATTCCGGGTCGGCGTCCGAGCGGCCCCGGGCGAAGAGAGCCTGGGCCCGGACGAGTGCCTGCTCGCAGCCGGTGCGGTCGGCGAGCCCCGCCCAGCCGCCGGCCTCGCGCAGCGCGAGCAGGGACATCAGGCGCGCCGAACCCAGCGGGGCGGCCGCGCGCTGGGCGGCCTGCGCCGCGCGCACCGCCTCGCGGGGGCGGCCGGTGTCCCGCGCCAGGAACGCGGTGTTGCAGAAGGCGTGCGCCTCCAGCGCCGGGTCCCCGGTCATCCGGGCCGTGGCCAGCGCCTCCGCGTAGTGCGAGCGGGCGTCGTCGAAGCGGCCGGAGTCGTGCGCCAGCCAGCCCACGGAGATGGCGAGTTCACCGGCGCCCGAGTGCAGCCGTTCGGCGGTGGTCTGCCGGGTCGCGCCGGCGTCCAGCAGCGCGTAGGCCGCGCGCAAGGGCGCCGCCGCGCGCCGGTAGAGGCCGTCCGCGCCGTGCCGGTCGTCGAGCAGCCGGATCCGGCGGACGGCCTCCTCCAGGGCGAGCGCCTCCGGGGTTCCGGGCCGGCGAGCGGTCCGGACCGCGGCCGCGGCGTCCGTGGTGAGCCCCAGCGGGCTCAGCGTGGCGGCGGCGACCGTGGCGCCTCCGCCGGTCATGAATGCGCGACGCAGCACGTCGCTCTCCTCGTGGTTCAGATGGTCTTTCGCGTACGGCTCTGGCGCACCGCACGGGCCCTGCGTCTCATACGGTTCGACAGCCCCCCGCGACTCACCGGGCGGCTGCGCGGCACGGGGTCCCCCGGGCGCCTCCGCCGCCGTACGCGCTGTGCGGCCGCGTACGGCCGAACGCGGCGAGAAGCCGAGGTCGGTGAGCGTGCGGCCGGGGAACATATGCAGGAACACCCGTTCGTAGGCGTAGTTCGGGCAGCGGATCTCGCCCGCCTCGACCCTTCCGACGTAACGCGCGTCACAGCTCACCCGCTCACCGATCTCGCGCGCGGCGCGTCGTACGAGCGCCGCGAACTCGGCGGGTGAACGCGTGCCGCGCAGTCGCCGGAAGGCGAGGTTCGGCCGTGCAGGCCGTTCGGGCTGTGACGAGGTCTCGGTTGACGACGCCATGGCCGGGTCCTCTCGTGCGAACCGTCGAACCATGCCGGTGCCGGGGCGGATTCGGGACGAGTCGTCCGAGTGACGCCCTGGTTCCGGCGGGCATGAACGTACCTGCTGTGAACGACCCGCCACGCTGCGTTTGGCTACAAACCGGATATCTCATCCCCGATCTGCCATGAAGTGCCATCCTTTGCGGCGCACGTGGACCGTAGCCGTTGACGCGCTCGCGCGTTGGACTACATGGACCGCAACAGGGCTGTGTGGTGGAGGCCGGCATGGAGACCAGGGAGTCCAGCCAGAGCAACGAACCTTGTACGTCGCCGTCGTCGGCCGAGGGGGGTGCGTCGGCCTGCGACCTCGTGACGGTACCGGCCCGGCAGGGCTTCGAGGCGGTCGACATCCTGCGGCGCGGCGCCGGTGAGGCGGTGGGTCCGGTGCTGCACGACGGCGGCTGCGCCACGCTCGGCTTCCTGGTTCCGGCGGGCACGGCGGCCGGCTGGGACGTGCCGGGCAGCACCTGCACGAAGACCGACGGGCGCGGACTCAGACTGAACCCCGGGCCGCCGGTGGAGGGCTCCGACTGGCTGCTGCCGCCCGGCGAGGCCGACCTCGCCACCGACCCGGTGGTACTGCGCCGGGCCCTCGGGGAGGCGGCCCGGATGATCGAGGCGGCCGACGGCTGCCAGTGAGGCGGCCCGGGGCCGCCGCCCGAGCCGACCGCCGCTGATGCGGCGAGCGCCCCGACGGGCTGCGAAGATGGTCGGATGGGCAGGTCCAGGAATGCACGGCGCAGGTCGGCGGCCGTCGAAGCCGTCGTGGAGGCGGTCGACGGCGGGCTCGCACAGCTCGTGCCCGACCCCGACCGAGGCCGCGCCTGGACGCTGCTGATCGACGGCGCGCCCCAGTCGCACGTCGACCTGGACGACCCGGCGTATCTCTCCTTCGAGTACCAGCGCCGCCTCGGCCACGTCATCGACCTCGTCGCCCCGCCCGGCAAGCCCGTACACGTCGTGCACCTCGGCGGCGGCGCCTTCACCCTCGCCCGCTACACCGCCGCCACCCGGCCCCGCTCCACCCAGCAGGTCGTCGAGCGCGACGCGAGCCTCGTCCAACTGGTCCGCCGCGAGCTGCCCTTGGATCCGAACGCCCGGATCCGGGTGCGGTCGGTGGACGCCCGCGCCGGCCTCGCCAAGGTGCCGGACGGCTGGGCGGACCTGGTCATCGCGGACGTCTTCAGCGGCGCCCGCACCCCGGCCCACCTCACCTCCATCGAGTTCCTGGACGAGGTCCGCCGCGCCCTGAAACCGTCCGGGGTCTACGCCGCCAACCTCGCCGACGGCCCGCCGCTCGCCCATCTGCGCGGCCAGATCGCCACCGCCGCCGCCCGGTTCACCGAACTCGCGCTGATCGCCGACCCGGCCGTGCTGCGCGGCAAGCGCTTCGGCAACGCCGTCCTGGTCGCCTCCGACGCCCCGCTCCCGCTGCCCGAACTCACCCGCCGCGCGGCCTCCGACCCGCACCCGGGCCGGGTCGAACACGGCAAGCCGCTCACGGACTTCACCGGCGGCGCGGCCCCCGTGACGGACACCGCGGCCGTGGCCTCCCCGGCGCCGCCGCCGTCGGTGTTCCGCTGACCCGGCTCCTCCCGGGCGCGGGGCTCAGTAGTTCCCGATGTCCACATGGGGCGGCCCGTCGTGCCAGGTGCACATCACCGACACCCGGTCCGTGCCCCTGCTGAACTCCACCCGGATCCAGGTCTCGGTCTTCCACACCTGCATCGACCAGCCGGTCCCCGGCGTCGCCGAGACGAGCGTGGCACTGGACGGGCCCAGGTCGAACACGGCCCGGCCGCCGTCGGTGTCGTAGGACTTGACCCGGCCGGACGCGGACGACGACGAGGAGGGTGTGGGGGAAGGGCCCGGTGTCCGCTTCGGGGTGGGAGTCGGGGCCGGCGGCCTGGCCGACGGGCTGGTGGCCGGGGAGGGCCGGTGCGTCGGCGAGTTCAGGGACTTCGAGCCCTGGGTCGTCGCGTCGGCGGCCGTGATCGGCAGGGCGCGTGGCGGGTCGTACGCCGTCCCGGCCATCACCGTGTGCACACCCCACCACGACAGCGTGACCGCCGCTCCCGTCGCGAGCAGCCACGCCAGTACGTGTACGAGTCCTCTGCGCATCGCGGCCCATACTGCCCCAGGGGGCCGCCGCGCGCACATGCCCCGAGTTGTCCACAGGCGCCCGCCCGGTGTGGGCCGCATGGCGTACGGTGCGGCGCATGGCAAGTGTGCTCGTGGTCGAGGACGACCAGTTCGTACGCTCGGCGCTCATCCGGCACCTGACCGAGGCCGCACACACCGTGCGCAGCGTCGGTACGGCACTGGAGGCGCTGCGCGAGGTCGCCCATTTCCGTTTCGACGTGGTCATCCTGGACCTCGGACTGCCGGACCTGGACGGCTCCGAGGCGCTGAAGATGCTGCGCGGCATCACGGACGTCCCCGTGATCATCGCCACCGCCCGGGACGACGAGACGGAGACCGTCCGGCTGCTCAACGCCGGCGCGGACGACTACCTGACCAAGCCGTTCTCCGTGGAGCACCTCTCCGCGCGGATCGCGGCCGTGCTGCGCCGGGCCCGGTCGGGGGGCGGCGAGGCCCCGCCGTCCAGCGTCCTGCGGGTCGGCGGCCTGACCGTCGACCCGCTGCGCCGTCAGGCGGAACTGGACGGCGTCCGCCTCGACCTGACCCGCCGGGAGTTCGACCTGCTCGCCTTCCTGGCCGGCCGTCCCGGGGTGGTCGTCCCGCGCCGCGAACTCCTCGCCGAGGTCTGGCAGCAGTCCTACGGTGACGACCAGACCATCGACGTCCATCTGTCCTGGCTGCGCCGCAAACTGGGGGAGACGGCCGCCCGGCCCCGCTATCTGCACACGCTCCGGGGAGTCGGTGTGAAGCTCGAACCCCCCACGGAACCGACTCCGGACGGGGAGCCGGTGCGATGAGGTGGGCCCTGGTCAAGGTCTGCCTGGCGGTCACCACGATGGTCGTGGTCGCCTTCGCCGTCCCGCTCGGCCTGGTCGTCAAGGAGATGGCCCGCGACCGGGCGTTCTCCAACGCCGAGCGGGAGGCCGCCGCCGTCGCGCCCGCGCTGTCCATCACCACCGACCGGGACAAACTGGAGCGGGTCGTGGCCTCGGCCGGCGCCGACTCCGGGATGGCCGTGCATCTGCCCGCCGGCGGCGGCCGGTCCGCGCTGGACCTCGGCCGGCAGCGCGCCGCCGACCGCGACATCCAGGCCGTACGGAGACTGGGCCGGGCCTCCACCACGTCCGTCGCCGGTGGATCGACCCTGCTGCAGCCGGTCGCGCTCGGCTCCGGCGACATCGCGGTCGTCGAGGTGTACGTCCCCGAGTCCGAGGTGACCAACGGCGTCGGCACGGCCTGGACGGTGCTCGCGGCCGTCGGCCTCGCGCTGATCGTCGGCTCGGTCGCCGTCGCCGACCGGCTCGGGGTGCGCATGGTGCGGCCCGCCCAGCGGCTGGTCCAGGGCGCGCACGAACTGGGCGAGGGCAAGCTGGGCGCCCGGGTGCCGGAGGACGGGCCCACCGAACTCCGCCTCGCCGCGGTCGCCTTCAACTCCATGGCCGACCAGGTCGTCCAACTCCTCGCGAACGAAAGAGAGCTGGCGGCCGACCTCTCGCACCGCCTGCGCACACCACTGACCGTGCTGCGGCTCAACGCGGCCTCCCTGGGCGGCGGGCCGGCCGCCGAGCAGACCCGGGCCGCCGTCGCCCAGTTGGAGGGCGAGGTCGACACCATCATCCGTACGGCCCGGGAGGCGAAGCCGCAGACGGCCGCGCCCGGCCCCGGCGCCGGGTGCGACGCGGCCGAAGTGGTGCGTGAGCGCATGGAGTTCTGGTCCGCGCTCGCCGAGGACGAGGGCCGTAAGTGGCGGGTGGCCGGCATCGAGCGGCCGGTGCGCGTACCCGTGGCCCGCGCCGATCTGGCCGCCGCGCTCGACGCCCTGCTCGGCAATGTGTTCCGGCACACCGCCGAGGGCACGGCCTTCGCGGTCGACGTGCACAACGGCGAGGACGCGGTGATCGTGCTGATCTCCGACGCCGGCCCCGGCATACCCGACCCGGACGCGGCGATGGCCCGGGGCCGCGGCTCGGGGACCGCCGGCTCGACCGGCCTCGGCCTCGACATCGTGCGCCGGCTCGCCGAGTCCACCGGCGGGGACGTCCGGATCGGCTCCTCCGTGCTGGGCGGCGCCGAGGTGCGGATCTGGTTCCAGCTGGACGGGCGCAAGCCGGCCGGCCGGGGGCACCGGGTGCGAAGACACCGATCGCGCAAACCGGTCGCGACTGGTCTCGACCATTAATCGTCCCCGATCCCATCCTTAAGCGAACCCTAAGGTCTGCAACCGCCGCCCCGATCGAGCGGTTCGCCCGATTCCGGATCGCTAGCGTGCTGCCGCACCCCACCCCCCCCGTGAACAGCGAAGGCAGGCACGCGCATGACCACGCACCGGCGCAGGATCAGTGGCAGGAACAAGGCGATCGGCGGTCTGGTGGCCGCGGCCGTGGTCGGCGGCGGCGCCCTCCTGCTCACCGGCACCGCCAACGCGGCCGGTGTGAACGCCGCGTACACCAAGACCAGCGACTGGTCGACCGGCTACACCGCGCAGTACGTCGTCACCAACAACAGCGGCCAGACCGAGAAGACCTGGACCCTGGAGTTCGACCTCCCGGCGGGCGCCAAGCTCAGCTCGCTGTGGAACGGCGAGTCCAGCGTCAGCGGTTCGCATGTCACCGTGAAGCCCGCGAAGTGGGACACCGAGGGCCTCGCCCGCGGGAAGTCGGTGACGGTCGGCTTCGTGGTCGACGGCAAGGGCGACCCGACGGGCTGTCGTATCGACGACTCCCAGTGCTCCGCGGACGCCGGCGCCACGCCGGAGCCGAGCGGCCGCCCCACCCAGTCCCCGACCCCGACCGCGACCCCGACCAAGACCGCCACGCCCACCCCGACCAGGACGGCCACCCCGACCCCGACCGCCTCCCGGACCACCGGCAGCGGCACCACCGCCTCCGCCGGCTTCGCCCCGTACGTCGACACCTCCCTCTACCCGGCCTTCGACCTGGTCGGCGCGGCCGACGCGACCGGCGTGAAGAACTACAACCTCGCGTTCCTCACAGACGGCGGCGGCTGCACCCCCAAGTGGGGCGGTGTGACCGACCTGACCAGCGACGCCGTCGCCGCGCAGATCGGCTCCCTGCGCGCCAAGGGCGGTGACGTCCGGGTCTCCTTCGGCGGTGCCTCCGGCTCCGAACTGGCCACCACCTGCTCCTCGGCGGACGCGCTGGCGGCGGCGTACGGCAAGGCGGTCGACGCGTTCAAGCTGACCAAGGTCGACTTCGACGTCGAGGGCGGCGCGCTGCCCAACACCGCGGCCAACACCCGCCGCGCCCAGGCCATCGCCAAGCTCCAGGCCCAGCACCCCGGCCTGGACGTCTCCTTCACCCTCCCGGTGATGCCGGAGGGCCTGACCCAGGACGGCGTGAACCTCCTCTCCAACGCCAAGTCCAACGGCGTGAGGATCTCCACCGTCAACATCATGGCGATGGACTACGGCGCCTCGTACAACGGCGACATGGGCGACTACGCCCAGCAGGCCGCCACGGCCACCCAGGCCCAGGTCAAGAGCGTCCTCGGCCTGTCCGACTCCGCCGCCTGGAAGACGGTCGCGGTCACCCCGATGATCGGCGTCAACGACGTCTCCTCCGAGATCTTCAAGGTGGACGACGCCACCCAGCTGGTGAACTTCGCCAAGTCCAAGGGCCTCGGCGGCCTGTCGATGTGGTCCGCCGCCCGCGACAAGCAGTGCGCAGGCGGCGCGAAGAACTCCGCCGACCCCACCTGCAGCTCGATCGTCCAGGACAAGTTCGCCTTCTCGAAGGCGTTCGGCGCCTTCAACTGACCCTGCGGACCGTGCGCTGACGTCAGGACCGGGCCTGGCATAGGCCAAGGGCACATTCACCCATACGACTGAACCCGCCCCGGAACCGCCGTCGCCGCGTCGGACACGTCGCCTACGTTCCGTCGCATGGTCAGCTCAGCGCACGAGGCGATGCACCAGATCTTCCGGGAGGACCCGGGGCTCTTCGCCCGGGCCCTCCCCAGGGCGGGCATCCCCTTCCCCGCGCCCACGGCGATCCAGCTCATGGACACGGATCTCACCGAGATCAGACCGCTCGCGCGCCGTGTGGACACGCTGTTACGGGTCGAGACGGCCGAGGACGGCGGTTTCCTGCTGGCCGTGGAGGCCCAGGGCAAGCCGGACCCGGACAAGCCGGGCAGCTGGACCTACTACTTGGCGCACCTGTACGCCAAGTACCAGCTGCCTTTGGTCCTGCTGGTGGTCTGCCGGGACAAGGCGACCGCGACTGGGCGGCGGAACCCGTCCGCGTCGGCCTGCCCGGCCACACCGGCATCGCGGTCTTCCCTCTCGTCCTGGGTCCGGGCAACGTGCCCGCGGTCACCGACCCGGACGAGGCGGCGGAGGACCTCGCCCTCGCCGTCTTCTCCGCGCTCGCGCACGCCAAGGATCCGGGCCTGCCTGCGATACCGGACGCGCTGGCGGAGGCGGTGGCCGACACCGGCGGCGAGACCGCGAAGCGCTGGGCGGAATTCACCGAAGTCGGCCTGGGCGACACCCCGGCCCGTGCACTGTGGAGGCGACTCATGGCCACGTACACTCCCCGCTTCCCCGGCAGCGGCACCATCATCGAGGAAGCCATCAACGAGGGCCTTGCGAAGGGTCTTGCCGAAGCCCGAGCCGAAGGCCGTGCCAAGGGCCGTGTCGAGGGGCGTGCCGAAGGCCGTGCCAAGGCCCGTGCCGAGGACATTCTCCGCATCCTCGATGTGCGAGGCGTCGAGATCTCCGAAGCCGATCGGGATCGCGTCATGTGCTGCGAGGACCTGGACACCCTGGGCATCTGGTTCGACCGGGCGCTCTCCGCCACGAGCGGCGAGGAACTGTTCGCGGGGACGTGACAGCCGCCGACTCCGCCACCGCGTAGCCCCCCGAGACGCGGCCCGCCCCCCCACGGCGGGCCGCGCCTGGCTGTCAGGCCGCCGGCTCCACCCCCGGCAGCGTCCCCGTACGAGCCGCCTCCCCGTACCACAGCGCGCTCGACTTCGGCGTCCGCTTCAGCGTCGCGTAGTCCACGTACACCGCGCCGAACCGCTTCCCGTAGCCGTACGCCCACTCGAAGTTGTCCATCAGGGACCACAGGTAGTAGCCGCGGACATCGGCGCCGTCGGTGATCGCGCGGCGGACCTCGGAGAGGTGGCCGTGCAGGTAGGCGATCCGCTCGGGGTCGTGGACGCGGCCGTCGGGGTCGGGCTTGTCGTCGTAGGCGGCGCCGTTCTCCGTGACGTACAGCGGCAGACCGGGCGCCTCGCGCGTGTACCGGAGAAGCAGGTCGTACAGACCCGTCGGATCGATCGTCCAGCCCATCTCCGTGCGCTCGCCCGGCGTCTGGTGGAAGAGCACGTCGTCGGCGCCCGGCCAGGGGGAGTGGTCGCTGGCGCCGTGGCCGTCCGCCCGCGGGACCTTGACCTCGCCGGACGCGGCGGACACCAGGGCCGGGGTGTAGTAGTTCAGGCCCAGCGCGTCCAGCGGGACGTTGATCGCGCGGGTGTCGCCGTCGAGGACGTACGACCAGTCGGTGATCGAGGCCGTGGCCTCCAGCAGCGACGAGGGGTACGCCCCGTGCAGCATCGGGCCGTGGAAGATCCCGTTGGCCAGGTCGTCGATCCGGCGGGCCGCGTCCAGGTCGGCCGGGTCCTGCGAAAGCGGCCGTACCACCGAGGAGTTGAGGCTGATCGCGATCTCGTTGCGGGCCGGCATCACCGAGCGCAGGGCGGAAGCCGCGAGACCGTGCGCCAGGTTGAGGTGGTGGGCGGCGCGCAACGAGGCCGCCGGGTCGGTGCGGCCGGGGGCGTGCACACCGGAGCCGTAGCCCAGGAAGGCGCTGCACCAGGGCTCGTTGAGGGTGATCCACTGCTCCACCCGGTCGCCCAGCGCCTCGCCGACCAGGCCCGCGTACTCGGCGAACCGGAGCGCGGTGTCCCGCTGCGGCCAGCCGCCCGCGTCCTCCAGCTCCTGCGGCAGGTCCCAGTGGTAGAGGGTGAGCGCCGGTTTGATGCCCTTCGCCAGCAGCTCGTCCACCAGGCGGCGGTAGAAGTCCAGGCCGCGCTGAACCGCGGGGCCCCGGCCGGTGGGCTGCACCCGGGACCAGGAGACCGAGAAGCGGTACGCGGTCAGGCCCAGCTCCGCCATCAGCGCCACGTCGTCGCGGTAGCGGTGGTAGTGGTCGACGGCGATGTCACCGGTCTCGCCGCCGGCCGTCTTGCCCGGCGTATGGCTGAAGGTGTCCCAGATCGAGGGGGTGCGGCCGTCCTCCCGCACCGCCCCCTCGATCTGGTACGCCGAGGTCGCGGCGCCCCAGAGGAAGGCGGGAGGAAAGGTCACGGACGTAACGGGTTCAGGCATGGAAGCGCTCCCATTGGAGGTCGGAGGAGACCTGGGGTGGTCGGAGGGGGAGGGGAGAAGGGGGCCGGGACGGCGGTGGCCCGGCCCCTGCGAAGGAGGCGTCAGCCTTTGATCGCGCCCTGCATGATCCCGCCCACGATCTGCTTGCCGAACAGGACGAAGGCGATCAGCAGCGGCAGCGTGCCCAGCAGCGCACCCGCCATGATCACGGCCTGGTCCGGGACGTACCCGGTGCCGAGCGAGTTCAGGGCCACCTGCACGGTCGGGTTCTGCTGGTTCAGGGCGATGATCGGCCACAGGAAGTCGTTCCAGGCGAACACGAACGTCAGCAGGCCGAGGACGGCCATGGCCGGACGCGCCGCCGGGAAGACCACGTGCCAGACGATCCGGATGCTGCTCGCCCCGTCCACCCGGGCGGCCTCGATCAGCTCCGTCGGCAGCGCCTGCACCAGGTACTGCCGCATGAAGAACGTGCCGAAGGCGGTGACGAGACTGGGCAGGATCACCGTCTGCAGCTGGTTGGACCAGCCGAGGTCCGACATCCACAGATACAGCGGTACGACGGCCAGCTGCGGCGGGATCATCATCGTGCCGATGGTCAGCAGGAGCAGAAGGCTGGAGAAGCGGAACCGCAGTTTGGCGAAGGCGAAGCCGGCCAGGGTGGAGAACAGCACCGTGCTCACCGTGATCGTGCCCGCCACGATCACCGAGTTGAACATCGCGGTGCCGAGCCCCGCCTGGTCCCAGGCGGTCTGCAGGTTCGTGAACAGGTTGCCGCCGAACCACAGCGGCGGCGGGGTCTCGGCCAGCCGCCGGTCGGTGCGGGACGCGGCGATCGCCGTCCACACCAGCGGGGCGAGGGAGACCAGCGCGAAGACGGTGAGCACGACGTACGTCACCGGGCCCGCGTGCAGCTGCTTGCCCGCGCCCATCACCCGGCGACGCCCGGCCTTCGGGGCCTTCGTCACGGGCAGGGTCAGTTCACTCGTCGTCATTGGGACTTCCTCAGCCGTCGGGTGAGCAGCAGGTTGACCGCGGCGACGATCAGCAGGATCAGGAACATCGACCAGGCGATCGCGGACGCCTTGCCGAGGTTGCCGATGATCCAGCCCTGGTCGTACATGTACAGGCCGAGCGTCTGGTACTGGTGCGAGGAACCGCCCTTGGACCCGCTGACCCCGCCGAACAGCAGAACCTCACCGAAGAGCTGTGTCGCGCCGATGGTGGAGACCACGATCGTGAACAGGATCGTGGGCCGCAGCTGCGGGATGGTCACATGCCGGAACTGCTGCCAGCGGTTGGCGCCGTCGATCGCCGCCGACTCGTACAGATCGGCCGGGATCGCCTGCATGGCGGCGAGGTAGATCAGCGCGTTGTAACCCGTCCACCGCCAGATCACGATCGACGACACCGCGAACTGCGAACCCCAGTCGGATTCGCGCCAGTTGACGGGGTTCACCCCGAAGAAGTGCAGGATCCAGTTGACCATGCCGCCGTCCCACGAGTACAGCAGCGTGAACACCAGGGTCGCCGCGGCCACCGAGGTGGCGTACGGGGTCAGCATCACCACACGCCAGACGGTGGAGCCCCGCAGCCGGTAGTTCAGCAGATGTGCGAGCCCGAGCGCGGCGAGCAGCTGCGGCACGGTGGAGATGACACCGATGGTCAGGGTGTTCTTCAGGGCGTTCCAGAAGAAGTCCGAGGACCACAGGTTCTTGTAGTTGTCCAGGCCCGCCCAGGTCTGGTGGTCGAGGGACGACAGCTGCACGTCGTGCAGCGAGTACCAGGCCGTGTAGAGCAGCGGGACCAGCGTGAACGCCCCGAACAGGACGAAGAACGGGGACACGAACGCGTACGGCGACGCCTTCATGTCCCAGCGGTACAGCCGGCTGCGCCAGGAGTCGGCGCCCGCCGGCGTACCGCGACCGTGAGCGCCCCGCGCCGCGCCCGGCGGAGTGCCGGGCGCGGCGTCGGCGCTCGACGCGGGGTGCGCGAGAGCCTGCTTGGGGCTGGTCACTGGCCGAGCACGTCCTTGATCTCCTTGGACGCCGCGTCCCAGCCCTGGGACGCCGACTTGCCCTTCTGCTCGACCTGGAGGATGCCGATGTCGGTGATCGCGGAGTTGATCGGCTGGTCCTTGACGCCGAAGTACTGCGTCGGGATCGTCTTCGCCGAGTCGGAGAAGATCTGGGTGAGCGGCGCGTCGGAGAAGTACGCCGTGGTGTCAGCGGCCGGCTTCAGGCTCGCGTAGGCCGACGGGGTCGACGGGAAGCTCGCCTGCTTGGCGAAGACCTTGGCCTGCTGCTCGGGCGCGGTCAGCCACTTGGCCAGGGCGACGGCCTCCTTCTGGTGCTTGGTCGCGGTCGGCACGCCGAGGAAGGAACCGCCCCAGTTGGCCGCGGTGGGCGCCGCCGCCACGTCCCACTTGCCCTTGCCGGAGTCACCGGACTTCTGCTCGATGTAGCCGATCATCCACGCCGGGCAGGCGACGGTGGCGAAGGTGCCGTTGGCGTAGCCCTGGTCCCAGGTCGGGTCGAACTGCTTCAGCTTCGCCGACATGTCGCTGGTGGCGACGTCCATGGCGACGTTCCAGGCCTTCTTCACGCCGTCGGACTTGTCCCAGACGACGTTGCCGTCCTTGTCGTAGTACCGCTCGTCACCGCCGCCGAGGGCCGCGTTGTAGACGGAGGCCGCGGAGTCCACGAACTTGGTGCCCTTGGGCGCCTTCTGCATGTACTGCTTGCCGACGGCGACGTACTTGGACCAGTCGCCCTTCCACATGTCGGCGAGCTTGGCGCGGTCGGTGGGCAGGCCCGCCTTCTGGAACAGGTCCTTGCGGTAGCAGATGGCCATCGGCCCGATGTCGGTCCCGAGCCCGATGAGCTTGCCGTCCTTGGTGGTGGCCTGGGCGTTCTTCCAGTCCAGCCACTGGGACTCGTCGACCTCCTTGCCGAGATCGACGAACTTGGCCGCCTGCGTCTGCACGGCCTCGGTGATGTTGCCGACCTCGATGGCCTGGATGTCGTCGGTGCCGGAGCCGGCCTGGAGGCGGGTGAGTACCTTCGGCCAGTAGACGTCGGTGCGGGTGGTGACGTTCTCCTTGATGTTGATGTCCGGGTGCAGCTTCATGTATTCGTCGTAGAGGCCGGCCTGCTTGTAGCCGAAGACGCCGAAGGTGCCGATGGTCAGCGTGATCTTGCCTTTGCCACTGCCGTTTCCGCCGCCGCCGGAGCCGTCCGACGACTTGTCGTCCGAGTCCTTGGCGCAGCCTGCCAGCAGCCCCGTGGTCAAGGCGGCGACGGCCGCGAGGGCCATCAGCCGCTGGGACCGGCGGATGCTCGTGCGCATTGCGTCCTCCTGTTGCCTGACGTGCCGACCCCCCGGCCAACTGCATGAATCGGGCCCGTTCGTACTCGCTGCGGCTCGGGCGGGGAACGTGCGGGATGTGTAGGTGCCAGGTAGTGTGGGAGCGCTCCCACGAGTGATGTGTTGAAGAGTCGCCGGTCGGCGGCGGGGTGTCAAGGGAACGGACAGCGGTAACTGCGTTCAGTTATCCGAGTGTTAACTGGGTGAAGCCGGGGGCGCCGGCAGGCGGTATCCAGCCTGCCTGGCGTGCGCGGGTGAGGCCGACGGCCGATGAGCCGGGGTCTGGGGGCGGTGGCCCCACGACGGCCACTGCGGCGAACGGTGCTGTTACATTCGGCCAGCACAGAGGACGCGGCGAGAAAGGCGGAGCTCATGGCAAGCCACGGAGCGCGGGGCCGCGGCGGGGGGCGGCCCACGCTCGAGGAGGTCGCCGCCCGGGCCGGGGTCGGCCGGGGCACGGTGTCGCGGGTGATCAACGGCTCGCCCAGGGTCAGCGACGCCACCCGCGCCGCGGTGGAGGCGGCGGTCGCCGAGCTCGGCTACGTCCCCAACACCGCCGCCCGCGCCCTCGCCGCCAACCGCACCGACGCCATCGCGCTGGTGGTGCCCGAGCCGGAGACCCGCTTCTTCGCGGAGCCGTACTTCTCCGACATGCTGCGCGGGGTCGGCTCCGAACTCTCCGACACCGAGATGCAGTTGCTGCTGATCTTCGCGGGCAGCGACCGCGAGCGCCGGCGCCTCGCCCAGTACCTGGCGGCGCACCGGGTGGACGGCGTCCTGCTGGTCTCGGTCCACGCCGACGACCCCCTGCCCGATCTGCTGGCTCAGCTGGAGATCCCGGCCGTGATCAGCGGCCCCCGCTCAGCCGGGGAGACGCTCACCTCGGTGGACTCGGACAACTACGGCGGCGCCCGCTCGGCCGTGGAGCACCTGCTCTCCCGCGGCCGCACCCGCATCGCGCACATCACCGGCCGCCTCGACGTCTACGGCGCCCAGCGCCGCGTCGACGGCTACCGAGACGCCCTGCGCGACGCGGGCCGGGAGGTGGACGAACTCCTCGTGGAACTGGGGGACTTCACCGAGGAGGGCGGCCGCCGGGCCATGTCCCTGCTCCTCGACCGCCGCCCCGACCTGGACGCGGTGTTCGCCGGCTCGGACGTGATGGCGGCCGGCGCCCGGCAGGTGCTGCGCGAGGCGGGCCGCCGCATCCCGGACGACGTGGCCCTCGTCGGCTACGACGACTCCGCCATCGCCCGCCACATGGACCCGCCGCTGACCAGTGTCCGCCAGCCCATCGAGGAGATGGGCCGCGCGATGATCGACCTCCTCCTCACGGAGATCGCCGACCGCCGCCCACCTGTTTCCCGGGGACTGGAGCGGCGGCACGCGGTACTGGCGACGGAACTGGTGGCGCGGGCGTCGTCGTAGCACCGGCCGGGCCCGGTCCGCCGGGCCGCGACCCGTGAAGCCGACCGGGGCCCACCCGCACACCGTCCCGGTCAGTGGACGAAGGACTCGGGCCCGAAACGCCCCCACGCCACAAAGGCGGCCAGGACGACGTAGATCATGTCCACCGCCATGAGCGTGACCTCGTGCCGCCGGAGTCGGGTGATCGCCGCACCCACCATGAGGAGCGCCAGGCCGAGCGCGGCCAACGGCACCAGAACCGGCGCGATGTCGAGCGCCGCGGGCAGGACCAGCCCCACCGCGGCCAGCACCTCCAGGGCTCCGATGGCCTTGACGCCGCCCGCACTGAAATCGTTCACCCACTGTGCACTGGGCCCGAAGGCGGCGATCTTCTCCTTCGCCACGATCACCTTGCCGCCACCGCTGAGCAGGTAGGCGACGGCGAGCAGTCCGGTCACGATCCACAGCGCGAGGTTCATCTGCTGTCTCCTTGTTCCTGTCGTTCGCTGTCGCCCCTCTGAGACAGGGCACCCCGGGCGCCTGTGACAGCCGGCGGCCTCGGATACGCTGCTGGACGTCCTGCGGATGTTCGAAGGGGGAGTCCGTGGCGGTGACAGGGGTCGAAGCGGACGCGGAGCGATACCGGTCGTTGCTGTTCTCCCTCGCCTACGGGATGACCGGATCGGTGGGCGATGCCGAGGACCTCGTGCAGGACACCTTCCTCGGTCTGACCCGGGCGCGCCGGGCCGGCACCCCGGTCGCGAACCTGAAGGCGTACCTGACGACTTCGGTGACGCGACGGGGCATCAACTACCTGGGCTCGGCGCGGGTACGCCGGGAGACCTACGTCGGCGACTGGCTGCCCGAGCCCGTCGTGGTGGCCGCCGACAGGCCCGGGCCCGCGGAGCACGCCGAGCTCTCCGACTCGCTGTCGATGGCGTTCCTCGTGCTGCTGGAAGCCCTGTCCCCGGTCGAGCGCGCGGTGTTCATGCTGCGCGAGGCCTTCGAGTACGGCTACCCGGAGGTGGCCCGGATCACCGGCAAGTCCGAGGCGAACTGCCGGCAGATCTTCGCCCGTGCCAGGAAGCGCATCGCCCCCGACGGACAGCCGGCCGGCACCCCGCCGCCCCCGGTGCGGCGGGCGGAGGGCGAGGAGCTCGCCCGTAGGTTCTTCGAAGCCGCGGAGGGCGGCGACATGGACGCGCTGCTCGGCATGCTCGCGCCGGACGTGGTGTTCCAGGGCGACGGCGGCGGCAAGGCGCGGGCGCTCGCCAGGTCGGTGACCGACCCGCGGTACGTCGCACAACTGCTGGTGGGCGGCTTCCGCCGGGTCCGGACCCTCGGCGCCTCGATACGGGCGGCGTGGATCAACGGCCGGCCGGGCGCCGTGACGTACGACGCCGAAGGGCGCGTGGCCAGTGTGGTCGAGCTCGACATCGCCGACGGCGCGGTCCGGGCGATCCACGCCGTGTCCAACCCAGACAAGCTTGGTCACCTCGGCCCGGTGTCCGACATCGGACGGCTGCCGGAGAGACGCCCCGCCGGTCACTGACGCCCGGCGTCCCGGGGCGGTGGAAACGAAACAGCCGGTGACCCGTCTCGCGACGGAGTCACCGGCTGATCGGTGAGGGTGAGTGACGGGACTCGAACCCGCGACATCCTGGACCACAACCAGGTGCTCTACCAGCTGAGCTACACCCACCACGACCGGCGGTGGAACTTGTCGTTTCCCCGACCGGCCGAGAAGAAGTCTACAGGGTCCGAAGGGGTGCTCGCGCACAGGTTTTCGCGCGGGCCTCCCAGCGGACCCCGAAAGGGCGCAGGTGTGTCCTTACCGCGCCGGCACGACGTGCTTGGCGGCGATCGCCTTCGCGGTGTCGGAGTCCGGGCCGGGCTGCGGGACGAAGACGGCCTCGCGGTAGTAGCGCAGCTCGGCGATCGACTCGCGGATGTCGGCGAGGGCCCGGTGGTTGCCGTTCTTCTCCGGGCTGTTGAAGTACGCCCTCGGATACCAGCGGCGGGCCAGCTCCTTGATGGAGGACACGTCGACGATCCGGTAGTGGAGGTAGTCCTCCAGGGTCGGCATGTCCCGCAGCAGGAAGCCGCGGTCGGTGCCGACGGAGTTGCCGCACAGCGGGGCCTTGCCGGGCTCCTTCACGTACTCCTTCACATAGGCGAGGACCCGCTCCTCGGCGTCCTGAAGGGTCGTGCCGTTCGGGAGCTCCGCGAGCAGCCCGGACGCGGTGTGCATCTGACGCACCACCTCCGGCATCGTCTCCAGCGCCTGGTCCGGCGGGCGGATGACGATGTCCACCCCCTCGCCGAGTACGTTCAGCTCGGAGTCGGTGACGAGGGCGGCCACCTCGATGAGCGCGTCGTCGGACAGCGAGAGGCCGGTCATCTCGCAGTCGATCCACACCATGCGATCGTTCATGCGTCCACCCTAAAGCGGACCTGAGCTTTTGTGGCTCCCCGTGCTGATGCCGGCCTCTGCCGGGCTCGGCGGAAAAAGGGGGCGAGCAGGTGCTCGCCCCCTTTTTCTCAGCTACCGCTCCGCGGCCCCGGCAGCAGGCCCACCACGCCCGCCGCCGTGCGGCGGCTCTGCATCGGCACCCCGTTGTCCCGGTCCGGGTGCAGCACGGGCGCGTGGCCCATCGGTCCCGGGCCCGCGAGGCCCGTGCCCGGCCCCGGCTGGCCGGACGGCGGCAGCGGCGGCTCCGTGTCGGCCGGCCTCTCGCCCTGCGGCCTGCGGGCCCGGTAGGCGGCCCGGTAGGCGGCGGGGGACGAGCCGAGCTGGCGGCGGAAGTGCCCGCGCAGCGCGACGGGGGAGCGGAAGCCGCAGCGGCCCGCCACCTCGTCCACGGAGTAGTCCGACGTCTCCAGCAGGCGCTGGGCCTGCAGCACACGCTGTGTGATCAGCCACTGCAGCGGCGCGCTGCCGGTCAGCGAGCGGAACCGGCGGTCGAACGTACGGCGGCTCATATAGGCGCGTGCCGCCAGGGTCTCCACGTCGAACTGCTCGTGGAGGTGTTCCAGCGCCCAGGCGACGACCTCGGCGAGCGGGTCGGCGCCGATCTCCTCCGGTAAAGACCGGTCGAGGTAGCGCTCCTGACCGCCGCTGCGGCGCGGCGGGACCACCAGGCGGCGGGCCAGCGCGCCGGCCGCCTCGTTGCCGTGGTCCGTCCGCACGATGTGGAGACAGAGATCGATTCCGGCCGCCGTCCCCGCCGATGTCAGGACGTCGCCGTCGTCCACGAAGAGCTCTCGTGGATCGACGTGCACCGACGGATAGCGCTTGGCCAGCGTCGGCGCGTACATCCAGTGGGTCGTCGCCGGGCGGCCGTCCAGCAGGCCCGCCGCCGCGAGGACGAAGGCTCCGGTGCACAGCCCGACTATGCGGGCACCCTCCTCGTGCGCCCGGCGCAGCGCGTCGAGCGCCTCCTCCGGTGGCGGCGCGGTGATCGACCGCCAGGCCGGTACGACGACCGTCCCGGCGCGGGAGATCGCCTCCAGTCCATGCGGTGCGCTGAGTTCCAGGCCCCCTGTGGTCCGCAGCGGGCCCTCCTCGCCGGCGCACACCAGCAGTCGGTAGCGCGGCACGCCGGCGTCCTGGCGGTCGATCCCGAACACCGACAGCGGTATGGAACTCTCGAAGATGGGGCCGCCGCTGAACAGCAGCACCGCGACGATCTCCTTGCGGCGTCGCCCGGAGAGTTTCCGGGCCGCGGCATCCGGCGCGGCAGTGGAGTCGTGGCTCATCCTGCTAAGCCCCCCTCGGTGGTCGCGGCTCCTCGGTTGTGTCGCTCCTGCACGTTTCCCCTCGGTCCTGCACGAGTCCCCCGCCGTAAGACAGTCAAGATCGAATCTACTGGGTCCCGCGGTCTGACGGTGACCAGTTCCACACGCCCGAATTGTCGACATGACAACTTGGCGTGAAGCATTCGATCACGAAGCGTTGCACTCGAGGGCCGTGCAGGGAAGTGCGCCTTGTCGCAGTGGCCAAACCGCGTAGGGTGTACAGCCGCCCGTAGACCCTTTCCGTGCAGGTCGAACGGGGGTTGGAGGGTGGTTGGGGCCCCTCTGTGGCGACATTCAGAAGTTGGCTGAAAAGAAGCGTTCGGGGGTACGGAAACAGGTCAGTCGACCGGTGTCTGTCGACGGGTGTGACGTCCGCCTCTTTGCTCCCCGAAACCCTCGTCGTCACACCCGTACCGCCCGGCACACCGCTCCGACCGGCGCAGCAGGACGTGGCACACGGCCGTGACGGCGGCCAGGCCGAGGGCGGCGCCCGCCGCGCCGGCCGGCGGGGTGCCGTACCAGAGCAGGACCACGGGGACGACGACGCAGCTGAAGGCGGCCCAGCGGATCACATCGCGCACGGTGTCCGGCGCGGGCGGCGGCGCGGAGGTGGATCGGCGACCGGGCATGACTCGTACTCCCTGTGGCGGTGGGGCTCATCCCGTTCAACGGCCGTTCGACCGCTCGGTCACCGGTCGTACACCTGTTGATCCTGTGCAAACCGCCTGTACGAGGCAGCAACCATTGCGTTACGGGCGCCGCTCGTGCATGCTCCGGTGAACCCCTCCGGACGTCGGGGGACCGCTTACGGAGCGTGCGCTGGATCTGGGCTCGGGAGGCGTGCCGCCGTACCCTTGGGGGTATGGGGTTGGGAAGATGTTTCCCGGACACAGCTCCGCCGCACACTGTCGTCCCACCCATAAAGGATCACAACGCCGAGACAGCCATGGCCGGTCACGAATTCTTCGAACCCGCGGACCGCAAGCGGCCGGTCGCCGACCCCACGGCGGCCGATCCCCTGGCGGCGGAAGAGCCACGCCCCATCTGCGACCCAGCCTTCCGGCACGGAGTCGTCGTCGGCTTCGACGGCTCCACCTCCAGTGAGCGCGCCCTCGCCTACGCCATCGGCATGGCCCACCGCTCCCACTCGGGTCTGATCATCGTCCATGTCGCCAACCGGCTGCCGACCACCGTGTGGGCCGGCTGCGAGCCACCCGTCTTCGTCGACGTGCCGGACCACCGCACCGAGGTCCTCGGTCTGGAGCTGGCGTGCGCGGACTATCTGGCCGAGGTGCCGTGGATCCTCGTCGAGCGGGGCGGGGACATCTGCCACGAACTCGAAGAGGTGGGCCGGGAGTACGAGGCCGACGCCATCGTCGTCGGCTCCACGCACGGCATCGTCGGCCGTATCTTCGGCTCCGTCGCCGGGCGGCTCGCCAAGCGGGCGCAGCGGCCCGTGATCGTCATCCCCTGAGCCTTTCAACTCCCTTTGTGCAGCGCGAAACTACTCGCGCGTAGAGGTGGTTTGTGCCCTTGTGAAGGGCATATACCGGTCACCGCGCAACAGCACAGCATGAAGGGAGCCCGCCGTGGACAACGAAGTCTCTGCGGGAAGCGGAAGCACCACCGTGGTCGGCCGACTCGCCCTGGGTATCACCCTGTTGGCGTTCGGGCTCGGTACCACCGGTGTCATCGACGGCGTGGCAGCGTCCGACGCCGTCTCAGTGGCCCACTATGTGGGCGGAGTTGCCCTGTTCCTCGTCGGTCTGCTGGCCTTCCGTGGCGGTGACAGCGCCTCCGGTACGGGATTCGTGGCCCTGGGTGCGCTGTGGTTCACCTGGGCCGTCGCCGGTCACTCCTCGGCCAACGCGGCCGGAGTCTTCCTGCTCCTCTTCGCCTTGGTGGCGCTCACCCTGACCCTCGCGGGCGGGGACAGCCTCGGTCAGGTCATGCACGGGCTGCTGTTCCTGGCGATGCTGGTGCTGGCTGTCGCGGCCTTCGCCGACAGTTCGTTCCTGACCAAGGTCGGTGGCTGGGTGGCCGCCGTGTCCGGTGCGGTGGCCTGGTACGCCGCGACGGCCGCGCTGGCCCACTGGCCGACGGCGCTTCCCGGTCGTGCTGCGGGCCGGGGGGTGACGGCCGCCGGCTGATTCGAGCAGCACTGAAGGGACCCCCACGTGGATGGTGGCACACGTGGGGGTCCCCTTTTTGCGCCTGAACCGGCGCCGCTCTCGCGGACGTGGTTACTCGCCGCGGGGGTTGCTCAATTGTCGCTTCGGCGGTCGCGTGGAATTTCCTACTCCACCGTGACCGACTTCGCGAGGTTCCTCGGCTTGTCTATGTCCCGGCCGAGGGCCTTCGCCGTGTGGTACGCCAGGAGTTGCAGCGGGATGCCCATCAGGATCGGGTCGAGTTCGTCCTCGTTCTTCGGGACGACGATCGTCTGGTCGGCCTTCTCCTGGTGCTGGTGGGCCACCGCGAGGATCTTGCCGCTGCGGGCCTTGATCTCCTCCAGGGCCGCGCGGTTCTTCTCCAGCAGGTCGTCGTCGGGGACGATCGCGACCGTGGGCAGGGCCGGCTCGATCAGGGCCAGCGGGCCGTGCTTCAGCTCGGAGGCGGGGTAGGCCTCGGCGTGGATGTAGGAGACCTCCTTGAGCTTCAGGGAGGCCTCGCGGGCCACCGGGTAGCCCCGCACGCGGCCGATGAACAGCATCGAGCGGGCGTCGGCGTACAGCTCGGCCAGCTCCTTGACCTTCTCCTCCTGCTTGAGGATCTCGGTGATCTGGTCCGGCAGCCTGCGCAGGCCCTCGATGATCCGCTTGCCGTCGCGGACCGAGAGGTCACGGGTGCGGCCCAGGTGCAGGGCGAGCAGCGCGAAGGCGACCGTGGTGTTGGTGAAGCACTTGGTGGAGACCACGCAGACCTCGGGGCCCGCGTGGACGTAGATACCGGCGTCCGCCTCGCGGGCGATCGCCGAGCCGACCACGTTGACGATGCCGAAGACCCGGGCGCCCTTGCGCTTCAGCTCCTGGACCGCGGCGAGCACGTCGTACGTCTCACCGGACTGGGAGACGGCCACGTACAGGGTGTCGGGGTCGACGACCGCGTTGCGGTAGCGGAACTCGGAGGCCGGCTCGGCGTCCGCGGGGATACGGGCCAGCTCCTCGATCATCTGGGCGCCGATCATGCCCGCGTGGTACGAGGTGCCGCAGCCGAGGATCTTCACGCGGCGGATCTGCCGGGCCTCGCGGGCGTCCAGGTTGAGGCCGCCGAGGTGCACGGTGGAGAAGCGGTCGTCGATGCGGCCGCGCAGCACGCGGTCCACGGCGTCGGCCTGCTCGAAGATCTCCTTGTGCATGTAGGTGTCGTGGCCGCCCATGTCGTACGACTCGGCCTCCCACTCCACGGTCGTGGGCTCGGCCGTCGTACGCGTGCCCTCGGTGGTGTAGGTGCGGAAGTCGTCGGCCTTGAGGGTGGCCATCTCGCCGTCGTCCAGGGTCACTATCTGGCGGGTGTGGGTGACCAGGGCGGCGATGTCGGACGCGACGAACATCTCCTTCTCGCCGATGCCGAGGACGACCGGGGAGCCGTTGCGGGCCACCACGATGCGGTCGGGGAAGTCGGCGTGCAGCACCGCGATGCCGTAGGTGCCCTCGATCACCCGGACCGCCTGGCGGACCTTGTCCTCCAGCTTCTCGGCGGTGGAGCGGGCGATGAGGTGGGTGAGCACCTCGGTGTCGGTCTCGGAGAGGAACTCGACACCGTCCGCCTCCAGCTTGCGGCGCAGCTCGGCGGCGTTGTCGATGATGCCGTTGTGCACGACGGCGACCTTGTTGTCGGCCGACATGTGTGGGTGGGCGTTGATGTCGGAGGGGGCGCCGTGGGTGGCCCAGCGGGTGTGGGCGATGCCGGTGGTGCCCTTGAAGCGCGCCGGGACCTTGGCCTCCAGGTCGCGCACCCGGCCCTTGGCCTTGACCATCTTCAGGCCGGGCGCCTTCGGCGAGGTGACGACGATGCCCGCGGAGTCGTACCCGCGGTACTCCAGCCGCTGCAGGCCCTCCAGGAGGAGAGGGGCGACGTCACGCTTCCCGATGTATCCGACAATTCCGCACATGTATAGGTATCCCGTATCCCTCGGCCCGTGGTCCGCGGCCGGTTCTCAGCCGTAGACGATGCGGCGCAGCTGCCTGAGCGTCAGCTCCGGCGGCGCCACCGCCCGGTATTTCAGATCCGCCTCGATCCGTTCGAAGATCTCCGCGTTCACCAGGCCCTGGGCCTGCAGTTCGCGGTGGCGGCGACGGACGAAATCCTGGGTCGTCTCGTCGAAAAAGGCGAGCACGTCCTGAATCACCCGCAGCGCCTCGCCCCGGCTCAGGGGCGTGGACCGCGTCAGATGATCAACAAGTTCGTCGTGCACCCGTAGATCCTGGAGTACCGCGGCCGGTTTCGCAAGAATCGTGCCCGATTTCGGGCAGAGGCCTGGGGCGGGGCTGTTGGACCTCTGTTCGCAGGCTGTCCATTCTGTGTCTTGCGTCTCGTTGCCCGGACCCACGAGTTTCGGACGCCATGGACATTCCTCGTATGGGAGTACCCGACCAGCTGGCCGAGCGCATGAGCATGGCCGAGCAGCACGAGTACCTGCGCGCCAGATTCTCCCGGCGCACCATGATCAGAGGCGGAGCCGTGACGCTCGGCGCCGTCGCCGGCGGCGCGTTCGTGCCGGGCGCCACCGCCCAGGCGGCCGTGCCCACGCAGCGCACCGCCTCCGCCACCGAGACGGTCGACGGTGCGCTCGTCGCCCCCTTCGGCCGCCACCTCGCCTACGGCAACGACCCGCGCACCGAGATGACCGTCTCCTGGCAGGTCCCGGTCGCGGTGAAGAACCCGTTCATCCGCATCGGCGCCCAGCCCTGGGACCTCTCCCGCAAGATCGAGGCCGAGGTGCGCACCCTCTACACCCCGGCCGGCGTCGGCGCGAGCGGCGACCACACGCAGTACTACCTGCACGCCAAGCTCACCCACCTGCGCCCCGGCAGGACCTACTACTACGGCGTCGGCCACGACGGCTTCGACCCGGCCGAGCCGCACCTCGCGGGCACCCTGGGCACCTTCACCACCGCCCCCGCCAACAAGGCGCCGTTCACCTTCACCGCCTTCGGCGACCAGGGCGTCAGCTACCACGCCCTGGCCAACGACAGCCTGATCCTCGGCCAGAACCCGGCCTTCCACCTGCACGCCGGCGACATCGCCTACGGCGACCCGGCCGGCCAGGGCAAGGCCACCGACACGGGCTTCGACTCGCGCACCTGGGACCAGTTCCTGTACCAGACCGAGTCGGTCGCAAAGCAGATCCCGTGGATGGTCAGTTACGGCAACCACGACATGGAGGCCTGGTACTCGCCCAACGGCTACGGCGGCGAGGAGGCCCGCTGGACCCTCCCGGACAACGGCCCGGACGCCAAGAACCTGCCGGGTGTGTACTCCTTCGTCCACGGCAACACCGCGGTCATCTCGCTGGACCCGAACGACGTCTCCTTCGAGATCCCGGCGAACCTGGGCATCTCCGGCGGAACCCAGACCAAGTGGTTCGAGGCCCAGCTGAAGACGTACCGGGCGTCGAAGGACGTCGACTTCATCATCGTGTTCTTCCACCACTGCGCGTACTGCACGTCCACGGCGCACGCCTCGGAGGGGGGCGTGCGCCAGGAGTGGGTGCCGCTGTTCGAGAAGTACCAGGTGGACCTGGTCATCAACGGCCACAACCACCAGTACGAGCGCACCGACGTCATCAAGGCCGGCGCCGTCACCAAGAAGCTCCCGATCGGCGGCACCGCCTACCCCGAGACCGAGGGCGTGGTCTACGTCACCGCTGGCGCGGCGGGCCGCAGCCTGTACGCGTTCAGCGCCCCGGACTCCTACGAGGGTCACGAGCACGAGGTCGACTCGGTCGCGTCCTTCATCAACACCAAGGACGGCAAGGTCAACGAGACCGTCACCTGGTCCCGGGTCCGCTACCTGAACTACTCCTTCCTGCGCGTGGACGTCTGCCCCGCGCCGAAGGGCCGCCAGACCACGCTGCAGGTGTCGGGCATCGCCGAGACCGGCGACCGCATCGACCACTTCACCGTGTCCCGCACGGCCAAGTAACTCCCCGCCGGGCAACGGGCGGTCCTCACACGCGCTCTCACATGCGCTTGAGGACCGCCTGCTTGGCCAGGGCGAACTCCTCGTCGGTCAGCACCCCGCCGCGGTGCAGCTCACCCAGCTCGCGCAGGCGCCGCAGCAGGGCGTCGTGGTTGTTCTCCGCGGCCGGCTCCTCGGCGAGCGGCACCGGCTCGCGGCGTACGGCGTCCCCCTCGGCGGGGGCCGCGGGATGCGGCAGCCGCGCCTGTACGGCGGCGGCCACCAGTGCCATCAGCGGATCCTTCTTGAACCCCCACAGCTCGACCGCGTTCGGGTCGTACTTGGGCGGGGCCGTCACCGGGGCGCCGCGCACCAGGAAGCGCAGATGGCCGTTCTCCAGACCGGCGGCCGGCTGCCACTCCACGCCGACGACGTCCGCGAGGGGGATGGTGCGGGGGCCGCCGGAGGACTTGGCGTCCTCCGTCTTCCAGTTCCACTCCAGCCGCACCCGCTCCCCGTCGAAGCTCGCCGAGCCGTCCCCGGCGGAGGCGGACACCGGCAGCGGCGGCCCCGGCAGCAGGTACCCGTCGACCGGGTCCGGTGAAACCCCGTCCAGCAGCAGGGCGTTGCGCACCTCGTCCGCGAAGTACTCGGCGACGCCGTACCGGTCGGACTCCACCGTCAGCTGGTACGGGTCGTTCGGCTCGCCGAGCCGGCCGCCGGTGGCCTGCGTCAGCGGATCGGCGCCGTCGCGCAGCCGCAGCCTGAGCCGCCCCGACCTCCGCCCCTGCTCGAAGGAGACACCGGCCAACGCCCCCAGTGGTACGGCGAGTTCGCCCAGCTCGCGGCGGAGCAGGCTCACGTTCTTGTCCCGCCCCGGGGTGAGCCGCAGGGCATCGCCGTCGAAGGCCCAGGTGCCGTCCTTCTGGATGATTTCCGCCATGGAGGGATTGTTTCATCGGATCTGCGGGAGAGTGGTCTCGACCACTTCTGAAGGGAGCGCATGTGAGACGGAACCACAGCACGACTCCCCGAACGACCCGCATCCTCGGTTCACTGCTGCTTCTGGCGGCGGCCGGGGGCTTCACCCTCGGCGCGGCCCCCAAGGCGCAGGCGGCCGCCCCGGGACCGCTGGACCGGGTGGTCCCGGCGCCCGCCTCGGTCACGCCCGGCGGGCACCCGTACCGCATCACCTGGGCGACCGGCGTCCACGTCGACGACTCCACCGAGGTCCACCGCATCGGCACGTACCTCGCCGGCATCCTGCGGCCCTCGACCGGCTATCGACTGCCGGTCAGCACCGACCAGGGCGCCGGAGGCATCCGACTCCACCTCGCCCAGGGCGACTTCGGCGCCGAGGGCTACCGGCTGCACAGCGACCCGGGTGGCGTCACCATCACCGCGAGTGCCCCCGCGGGCCTCTTCCACGGCGTCCAGACCCTGCGTCAGCTCCTCCCGGCCGCCGTCGAGAGGAAGACCGCCCAGCCCGGCCCCTGGCAGATCGCCGGCGGCACCATCGAGGACCGCCCCCGCTACTCCTACCGGGGCGCCATGCTGGACGTCTCCCGGCACTTCTTCACCGTCGCGCAGGTCAAGCGGTACATCGACCAGCTGGCGATGTACAAGATCAACGAGCTGCATCTGCACCTCAGCGACGACCAGGGCTGGCGCATCGCCATCGACTCCTGGCCGCGCCTCGCCGCCTACGGCGGCTCCACCGAGGTCGGAGGCGGCAAGGGCGGCTACTACACCAAGGCCGAGTACCGCGACATCGTCTCCTACGCCGCCTCCCGCTATCTGGAGGTCGTCCCCGAGATCGACATGCCCGGCCACACCAACGCGGCCCTCGCCTCCTACGCCCAGCTCAACTGCGACGGCGTGGCACCCCCGCTGTACACCGGCACGCAGGTCGGCTTCAGCTCGCTGTGCGTGCCGAAGGAGGTCACCTACGACTTCGCCGACGACGTCATCCGGGAGCTGGCGGCCCTCACCCCCGGCCGCTACCTCCACATAGGAGGCGACGAGGCGCACTCCACCAGCCACAGCGACTACGTGAAGTTCATGGACCGGGTGCAGCCGATCGTCGCCGAGTACGGCAAGACCGTCATCGGCTGGCACCAGCTCACCGGCGCCCACCCGGCCAAGGGTGCCCTCGCCCAGTACTGGGGGCTGGACGGCACCGGCGCGACCGAGAAGGCCCAGGTCGCCGCGGCCGCCCAGAACGGCACCGGCCTGATCCTGTCCCCGGCGGACCGTCTCTACCTCGACATGAAGTACACCAGCAGCACCAGGCTGGGCACGAAGTGGGCCGGCTACGTCGAGGTCCAGCGCTCGTACGACTGGAACCCCGGCAACTACCTCCCCGGCGCCCCGGCTTCGGCCATCCAGGGCGTGGAGGCCCCGCTGTGGTCGGAGACCCTGAAGACGTCGGCCGACATCGAGTACATGGCATTCCCCCGCCTTCCGGGCGCGGCCGAACTGGCCTGGTCCCCGGCGGCCACCCACAACTGGAACACCTACAAGCTCCGCCTGGCCGCCCAGGCCCCCCGGTGGGACGCCCTCGGCATGAGCTACTACCGCTCACCGCAGGTCCCCTGGCCGAAGAGCTGACCGCACACCGACGGGCACCCCGGAGGACCGTGCTCCGGGGTGCCCGTCGGAGTGTCGACCGCTGGTACGCCAGCAGGACTTCCTTAGATCATTTGCCGATGCAATCTGAAGGCAGCTGTGACGGCCGCCCGAATTGCATGTCGGATCGTTGGGAAATTTCCTGTCAGTAGGCGCTGTTGACGTTGTCGATCGAGCCGTAGCGGTGGTACGCGTAGTTGCAGGCGGCGGTGATGTTGGCGACCGGGTCGTAGATGTCCAGCGAGGTGCCCGGCACGTGGTAGGTGTCGAACGTCGGCTGGATCACCTGCAGCAGGCCCTTGGACGGGGTGCCCTTGACGGCGTTGGAGTCCCAGAGGTTGATGGCCTTCGGGTTGCCGGAGGACTCACGAATGATGTTGCGGTGGATGCCGTTGTAGGTCCCCGGAATCTTGTGCTCGGCCATGATCGCCAGGGAATGCTTGATCCAGCCGTCCAGGTTGTTGGTGTAGGTCTTGCCCGTGGACGACGACGTGCTGGTGGATGCCGCCTTGGTCGAGACCGCCTTGGTCGAGACCGTCTTGGTCGAGGCCGACCCGGTGGGCAGGGTGAGGACCTGGCCCGTCTGGATGATGTAGGGGCTGGTGAGGTGGTTGGCCGACGCGATGGCCTGCCAGCCGCCCGGCACGTGGAGGGATCGGGCGATCGACGTCAGATGGTCGCCGGCCTTGACGGTGTAGGTGGTCTTGCCGGTGGTCTTGTCGGTGGTCGTGGCGGCAGCGGCCTGAGCGGTGCCCGCGGCCGTGCAGGCCAGGGCGAACGTGCCGACGGTGACGGCGCCGCCGGCGAGGAATCGGCGGGACCGGGATGTGGTCTTGCGGGCATGACGGGGCATGGAGCGGTCCTTTTCCGAGAATTGGATCACCCGCAGTTGCCGATTCCCCTCGGCAAACAGCACTGCATTTCGTTTAGCGGTGCGCTGCGGCGGGAACATTGTTAATCCGCGGGGAATAAATCGGCAATTGCCCTCTTTACTAACCGGGCTAGTTGCACTTCGGTGCCGGGCCCCGTCAAGGCCCCGGGAAATCCGGAAGTTAAGGGCCGTGCCAAGTCCTAGGGGGCTTCGTAAGTGAATTGGGTCACGTGTCCCAGGTTAAACGACTCAATGGCTTAAATATGGAAATGACTAGACGTTGCGGAGAATTGGGTTAAATCGGACATTCAAGGAATAAGTCGGCACCTCGGAGGACCGTACTCCGGGGTGCCCGTCCGTTTGTGAGCCGTCAGAGGCCGGCGATCGGGTTCTTCAGCAGGCCCGCGAGCTGGAGCGCGCCGGAGGGATCGGTGAGGTCCACCATCTGCCTGTTGTCGCGCAGCTGGAGCCGGTTCAGGCAGGACAGGGCGAACTCGGGGGCGAAGATGTCGTACCGCCGGAACGCGTCGGCCAGTTCCGGCCTCGCGTCCTGGTACTCACGGGTGATCTCCGCGACCGTCCGCCAGAAGGCGTCCTCCTCAAGGATCCCCTCGGCGGCGAGCTGGGCGGCGAGGAAGCGGAAGAAGCAGTCGAAGACGTCCGTGAAGATCGACAGGAGCTTCTTGTCCTCGGGCACGTCGACGCGGATGCGCGCGACCTCGGGCGGCAGGACGGCGTCCGGGTCCATCACCGCGATCTCCTCGGCGATGTCCTTGTACACCGCCCGCTGCACGGCCCCGTCCTTCAGTACCAGGATCACGTTCTCGCCGTGCGGCATGAACACCAGGTCGTAGGCGTAGAAGCTGTGCAGGAGCGGGGTGTAGTAGGCACGGAGGTAGCGCCGCAGCCACTCCGTCGGGGTGAGTCCGGACAGTGCGATCAGCGCGCCCGCGAAGGAGGCGCCGGTGTGGTCCACGTGCAGCAGGGAGGCCATGGTCGCGAGCGACTCGCCGTCCCGCAGCGAGGGCACCGGGCTCTCCCGCCACAGCGCGGCAAGCATCTTGCGGTACGGCGAGTGGCGGTCGGTGGCCCGTTCGTACTCCAGGTGCCGGTAGCCGACCCCCGCCCGCTCCCGGATGATCGACAGGCCCGTCGACTTCAGCACCGGGTCGTTCTCGATCAGCCGGGCCAGCCAGTCGTTGATCGCCGGGGTCGCCTCCATGTAGGCGGCCGAGAGCCCCCGCATGAAGCCCATGTTGAGGACCGACAGGGCCGTCTTCACGTAGTGCTTCTCCGGGTGGGAGGTGTTGAAGAAGGTGCGTATGGATTGCTGGGCCAGGTACGCGTCGTCGCCCTCGCCGAGGCAGACCAGATGCCCGCGGGCCACCTCGGCGGCGAAGGTCACGGAGAGCTTGTTCCACCACTGCCAGGGGTGGACCGGGATGAGGAGGTAGTCGTCGGGGTCCAGGCCCCGGCCGGTGAGGGTGGTGCGGAAGCGGGTCAGCGTCGGCTCGCCCAGCTCCTTGCGCAGGAAGGACTCGTATTCGATCCCGGCGCCCGCCGTGAACGCGGCCCGCGAGCGGTGCGCGGCCAGCCACACCAGCCGGACGGGGCTCGCGGTCTCCGGGGCGTACGCCAGGTACTCGTGGATGGCGAACCCGAGCTGTCCGTTGTTCGCGACGAAGCAGGGGTGCCCCTCGGTCATCCCGGTCTCGATGGCCTGGAAGCCGCTGCCGGCCAGCTCCGCCGAGGTGATGCGGGGCTTGGTCAGCTTGTAGCAGGTGCCGGAGAGGGTGGAGGAGATCTCCTCCAGGTAGACCGGCAGGATCTCGTCGCTCAGGCCCAGGGACTTCCTCAGCTCGATGAAGAAGTCCAGGGCGGACAAGGGGAGTGCGCACCCGTCGCGGTGGCGGGTGATCGAGTCGGGGTCGATCTGCCAGTGGTCGAGGGCGCGGCGGACGGCCAGGAAGCGGTACGTGGTGAGGCCGTCGTCGCTGCGGACGGCGTACCGGCCGTCGTCGCCGGCCTCGGGTGCGATCAGGCGCTCGTGCGCGAACTCCGCGAGCGCCTTGCGGACGAGCAGGCGGTTGGCCGTCGCCCAGCGCTCGGGGGAGAGGTGGGCCACGGCGTCGGCGAGGCTCATACGGACACCCCCGTCGCGGCGGCGAACCGCTCGCGCGTGCAGAAGCTGAGCAGGGCCTGCTTCTCCGGCTTCCGGATCTCCCGCTCGGGCACGAACCCGACGGCCTCGTTCAGGGCGTGCACGGCCTTGTTGCCCACGTCCGGTTCGACCACGACCCGCCGCACCGCGGCGTCCTCGAAGAGGCGGGCCATCACGGCGGTGATCACGGCCCGCGTGAACCCGTGGACGGGCGTGTCGGTCGGTGCGACCAGGAAGTGCATGCCGACGTCCCCCGGCGCCGGCTCGTACAGGCCGACCAGCTCCCGGTGCGCGGGGTCGTACTGCTCCATCAGGAAGACCGGCTCCCCGTCGTGCAGCCCGAGGTATGCGTGGTGGTGTTCGTCCGCCGCGATCTCGATGTAGGCCCGCTCGACGTCCTCCGGCGTCGCGTCCCGCATCATCCAGAAGGACGCCTTGGGATGGGTGACCCAGGAGTGCAGGAGCTCGCCGTCCTTCAGCGGGTCGACGCTACGGAAGGTGAAGGTCATACGGCGAACTCCTGGAACGCGATCGTCTTCTCGACCGGGTAGTACTCGGTGCCGAGCAGCTCGCGGATGATGTACGAGTTGCGGTACGCGCCCATGCCCAGGTCGGGGCTGGTGATGCTGTGCGTGTGGACGCCTGCGTTCTGCAGGAAGACGCCGCGGCCGGTGACGTCGATGGCGTAGTTGCGGGCGACGTCGAAGCGGCCGTGGCCGTCGAAGAGCAGGCGGTCGCGGATCGGGGCGAGGAAGGCCGGGGGCTCGTAGTGGTAGCCGGTGGCCAGCAGCAGGCCCTCGGTGCGGATCTCGAAGTCCTTGTCCTGCTCGTCCTGGTGGAAGCCGAGGGTGTAGGCGCCGTCCTCGTAACCGGCCCGGGTGAGCGTGGAGTTGGTGAGGAGGCGGGTGGGGACCGGGCGGTCGCCGCTTTCGACGTCCTTCTGGTAGAGCAGATCGAAGATCGAGTCGATCAGATCCGAGTTGATGCCCTTGAACAGGCCCTTGTGCTGCTTCTCCAGCCGGTAGCGGGTCTCCTCGGGCAGCGCCCGGAAGTAGTCGATGTAGTCCGGGGAGGTCATCTCCAGGGTCAGCTTGGTGTACTCCAGCGGGAAGAACCGCGGGGAGCGGGTGACCCAGTCGAGCCGGTAGCCGTGGACGTCGATCTCGGCGAGCAGTTCGTGGTAGATCTCGGCGGCGCTCTGGCCGCTGCCGACGATCGTGATGGACTTCTTCGCCTGTAGCTGGGCCTTGCGCCGCATGTACTGGGAGGTGTGCAGGAAGTCGCCGGCCAGACCCTGGCAGGCCCGCGGGATGTGGGGGGTCGTCCCCGTGCCCAGGACCAGGTGCCGGGCGCGGAACGTTTCGCCGGCCTCGGTGCGGACGACGTACAGCTCGTCCTCGTACGTCACCTCGGTGACCGTCGTGCCGAAGTGGACGCTGCCGAGTTTGCCCGCCGCCCAGCGGCAGTAGTCGTCGTACTCGACCCGCAGCGGATAGAAGTTCTCGCGGATGTAGAACGAGTACAGTCTGCCCTTCTCCTTCAGGTAGTTGAGGAAGGAGTACGGCGAGGTCGGGTCGGCGAGGGTGACCAGGTCCGACATGAACGGGGTCTGGAGATGGGCGCCGTCCAGGAACATCCCGGCGTGCCACTCGAAGTCGGGCTTGGAGTCCAGGAAGACCCCGTTCAGGCCGGTGATGGGTTCGGTGAGGCAGGCGAGGCCGAGGTTGAAGGGGCCGAGCCCGATCCCCACGAAGTCGTGGGTTCGGCTGGCTTCAGGAGGCGCGGTCAAGGGGCTCTCCCAGGTGCTGCTCGGCGTGGCCGGCGATCAGGTCGAGGACGGCGGCGATGTCGGCCGCCCGTGTCTCGGGGTTGAGCAGGGTGAACTTCAGGTAGTGGCGGCCGCCGGCCTTGGTGCCCGCGACCACGGCGTCACCGGAGGCGAACAGGGCCTTGCGGGCGTGGAGGTTGGCGCGGTCGATCTCGGCCGGGTCGGTGACGGCCGCCGGGATGTAGCGGAAGACCAGGGTCGACAGCGTGGGTTCGACGACGACGTCGAAGCGGGGGTCGGCGGCCAGCAGCCGCCAGCCCTCGTGGGCCAGGTCGCAGACCTCGTCGAAGAGCCGCCCGATGCCGTCGGCGCCCATCACCCGCAGAGTCATCCAGAGCTTGAGGGCGTCGAAGCGCCGGGTCGTCTGCAGGGACTTGTCCACCTGGTTGGGGATGCGTTCTCGCACCATGCGGCGCGGGTTGAGGTACTCCGCGTGGTAGGTGGCGTGGCGCAGGGTGGCCGCGTCCCGGACCAGCACGGCGGACGAACTCACCGGCTGGAAGAAGGACTTGTGGTAGTCGACCGTGACGGAGTCGGCCCGTTCGATGCCCGCGAGGCGGTCGCGGCGCTTGAGGGAGGCGAGCAGTCCGCAGCCGTAGGCCGCGTCGACGTGCAGCCACACGCCGTACTGGGCGCACAGCTCGGCGATCTCCGGGAGCGGGTCGATGGATCCGAAGTCGGTGGTGCCGGCGGTGGCGACGACGGCCATGGGCACGAGGCCGTCGCGCCGGCAGCGCTCCAGCTCGTGGGCGAGGGCGACGGTCTGCATTCGCTTGTCGTGGTCGACGGGGACGGGGACGACCGCCTCCTGGCCGAGGCCCAGCAGTCTGGCGGACTTCTTCACGCTGAAGTGGCTGACCTCCGAGGCGAAGATCCGCAGTCCGGCCACGGAGTCCGTCTTCGCCTCCTCCCTCGCCAGAAGCAGCGCCTGGAGGTTGGACTGGGTGCCGCCGGAGGTGAACACGCCGTCGGCGGCGGGGCCGAGGCCGATCCGGGCGGCCGTCCAGTTGATGAGCTTGCGCTCGATGAGGGTGCCGCCGGCCGACTGGTCCCAGGTGTCGAGGGAGGAGTTGACGGCGGAGAGCACGGTCTCGCCGAGCACCGCCGGGATGACGACCGGGCAGTTGAGGTGGGCGAGGTAGCGGGGGTGGTGGAAGTAGACCGCGTCGCGGAGGTAGACCTCCTCCAGCTCGTCCAGGACGGCCGTGGTGTCGCCGAGCGGGCGGTCCAGGTCGATGGCGTCGATCCGGGGGGAGAGGGCGTCGACGGTGACGCCGGTGAACGGACGGTCGGTGGTGGCGAGTCTGGCCGCCACCCGCTCGACTCCTTCGGTCACGGAGCTGCGGTAGTGCTCCGCGGTGAGGCCATTGAGCAGGTGCGAGCGCATGTGGGGGTCCTCCGAGGGGACAGTCCGTGCGGGGGTTCGAACGGAAAGGCCGTTCTTAACTTAGGTTAGGCTAACCTAAGTTTCTTGGATCAAGACATGCCTCACCCGTGACCGGGGTCACGCGCAAGGGAGTTACCCGTGCGAGGGGGTTACTCCGCGGCCCGCAGCTGTTCCTCGGTCATCCCCTGCCGCCAGTACCCGACGAAGGTCACCCGCCGCCGGTCGACCCCGCGCTCGCCGACGAAGTGCCGCCGCAGCGCCTTCACCCGGCCCGACTCGCCGGCCATCCACACGTACGGCCGCTCGGCGGTGGGCAGTTGGGCGGCCCGTACGGCGTCGACGGCCATGGGGGTGTGGACACCTCCCACGCCCTTGAGGCAGTGGGGGACGTCGTGCCGTACGAGCCACGTGATCTCCGCGTCCGCCTCCGTGCGCACGTCCTGGATGTCACCGGCGTGCGGCACCTCCAGCCAGGCCCGGACGCGGGTGCCGGCCGGGAGGGATTCGAGGATGGCGGTCGCGGCCGGTACGGCGGTCTCGTCGCCCCACAGGACGACCAGGTCGGTGTCCTCGGGCGGGCGGAAGCGGATGGCGCGGTTGTCGGCGACCGCCGGGCCGAGCAGCAGCACCCGGTCGCCGGGGGTGGCTCGGGAGGCCCAGCGGGAGGCGGGGCCGGCGGGGGTGGCCGCGCCGGGCTCGGTGCCGTGCAGCGCGAAGTCGATGTCGATCTCGGCCGTGCGGCCCTCGGTGTCCCGGCGCAGGGACCGCAGCGTGTACGAACGCATCACCGCCCGTACGTCGCCGGGCAGTTCGCGCCAGGCCTGCCACCAGCCGTCCCCCAGGTCCAGGGGCACGACGGGCTCCGGCTGACCCGGGTGCGGCAGGAACAGCGAGAGGGACTGGTCGCGCCCGTCGGAGTGGAAGGCGTGCAGATCGCTCCCGCCGAAGGTGACGCGGACGAGAGACGGCCCCAGCCGCCTCGTCCGTACGACCTGCAGAGAGAAGAATCGGAACGGGGCGGCTACGGCCGTCGCCATAAGGACTCCTGAAATAGCGTCAGGTTGGCTAGCTGACCTTCTTGGCCTTCTCCAGGGCCTCCGCCAGATTCGTCAGCAGCGGCACGCACTTGTCGTACGACAGAATCGGCTCGGGGGACCGGGCGATGACCTGACCCGCCTTCACCGCGGGCAGCTTCTTCCATGTCGGCTTGGTGATGTCGGCCGGCTGGATCGCCGACGAGCGTTCGTCCATCATGATGATGTCGGCCCGGTACTTGTCGACGTTCTCCCAGCTCAGTGACTCGTACCAGCCGCCGCCCTGCTTCTTCGCGCTCTCCGGCGGCTCGACGAGGTTCACACCGAGGGCCTTGAAGTACTCGAGGTCGATGGAGAGGTTGCTGCCGGAGACGTAGAACAGCTGGTCGCTCGCGCTGCCGGCCATCACCTTGATGCCGGGCTTGGCCTTGGCGGCGGCGCGCAGCCGGGCGGCCGCGGCCTCGAACCGCTTCTTGGCGTCGGTCACCTTCGCGGCCTTCATGTCCGCGCCCAGCGACTCGGCCAGCTCCCACATGCGCTGCAGCGGCCGGGTGAGCTGACGGTCGTAGACGGAGATGCCGACGCTGGGGGCCAGCTGGGCGATCTTCTTCTTCGACTCCTCGGGGACGTACCAGAGCGTGCCCGCCCCGTCGAACATCGTCGTGATCAGCACGTCCGGCGCGAGCGAGGCGTACTTCTCGACGCTGAACTGGCCCCAGGCGTTGCCGAGAACCGTCACCTTGCTGACGTCCATGTCGCCGGCCTGGACATCGGCCTTGCCGTCCTTGGTCGTCGTCGGACCGAAGACGCCCTTGACCTGGATGCCGTAGTCGTGGAGCGCGGCGCCGACGCCGGTGAAGGCGACGATGTTCGCGGGGGTCTTGTCGAGCTTCACGGTCGTACCGCGGTCGTCCTCGAAGGACCAGGGGCCGGACTCGGCGGCCTTCGTCCCGCCGTCGGCGCCACTGTCGTTGCCCCTGTCGTCCCCGCAGGCGGCGAGCGCGGCACCGAGTCCGACGGCGCCGCCGGCGGCGAGGAGGCCGCGGCGAGTGAGGTGGGTGGCACGGGCGTGGGACATGGGTATGACTGCTTTCGAACGGGGCGGAGCGCCCGCCGGACAGGTTCGAAGGTAGGTTAGCCTAACCTTCCTTGTTGTCCAGGGGTGGGGTCTGCGCTCCTTGTTCCGTACGGGACCGCCCCCAGCCCCCTCAGGAGTCACCCATGCCCAAGCCCCGCTTCGCCGTCCTCGGCGCCGGCAGTATCGGCTGCCATCTCGGCGGCCACCTCGTCGCCGCCGGGTACGACGTGGCGTTCATCGGCCGGTCCGCCGCCATGGACGTGCTGCGCGAGCGGGGACTCACACTCAGCACCTCCGTCAGACCGCCCGTCCACCTGACGCCGGACCAACTCACCCTCGCCACCGGCCCGGAGGCCGCGGCCGGCGCGGACTACGTGCTGGTCACCGTGAAGACCGCCGGCACCGAGGCCGCCGCCAAGGAACTCGCCGCCCAACTCGCACCCGGCGCCGTGGTGGTCAGCTTCCAGAACGGGCTGCGCAACCCCGCCACCCTGCGCGCCGCGCTCCCCGGGCAGACCGTGCTGGCCGGGATGGTGCCCTACAACGTGGTGCAGTCCGAGCCCGGCACCGTGCACCAGGGCATGCCGGGCAGGCTGATGACCGAGCCCGACGAGGGGCTCTTCGCCGCCTTCCGCGAGGCGGGGCTGGCCATCGAGGCCCGTACCGACATGTCCGAGGTGCAGCACGCCAAGCTGCTGATGAACCTCAACAACGCGATCAACGCCCTGTCCGGGCTGCCGCTGCGCGACCAGCTCGGCCGGCGGGCGTACCGGCGCTGCCTCGCCCTGTGCCAGCGCGAAGCCCTCGCCGTCTACCGCGCCGCCGGGGTCGGCCCGGCCCGCCTCGGCCCCACCGCGCCCGGCGTCACCCCGTACGTACTGGGGCTGCCCGACGCCCTCTTCCGCAGGGTGGCGGCGGCGTCCCTGCGGATCGACGCCCACGCCCGCTCCTCGATGTGGGAGGACCTGCAGCGCGGCCGGCCCACCGAGGTCGACTCGCTGCAGGGCGAGATCGTCGCCCTCGCCGCGGCCCACGGACGCGGCGCCCCCGTGAACGCGCGTCTCCTCGCCCTGGTGCACGATGCGGAGTCCGCGCCGCGCACCTGGACGGGACCGGAGCTGTACGCCGAGCTGCGCGCGGCCCGCTGAGCCACGTGGCAGAGATGCGCCGGCCCCGCGCTGCGGTGCACGCGCGGGGCCGGACCGTACGATCGGCCGGAGCTCAGCTCACCAGGCCCAGCTCCCGGGCGATCAGCATCCGCTGGACCTCGCTCGTGCCCTCGCCGATCTCCAGGATCTTGGAGTCGCGCCACATACGGGCCACCGGGTACTCGTTCATGAAGCCGTAGCCGCCGTGGATCTGGGTGGCGTCACGGGCGTTGTCGACGGCGACGGTGGAGGAGTACAGCTTGGCCAGGGCCGCCTCCTTCTTGAAGGGCTCGCCCGCCACCAGCCGGGAGGCCGCGTCGCGCCAGGCCAGGCGGGCCGTGTGGGCCTTCATCTCCATGTCGGCGATCTTGAACTGGATGGCCTGGTTGGCGCCGATGGGCCGGCCGAAGGCGTGGCGCTCCTTGGCGTACTTCACCGACTCGTCCACACAGCCCTGGGCCAGACCGGTGGCGAGCGCCGCGATGGCGATACGGCCCTCGTCCAGGATGCGCAGGAACTGGGCGTAGCCGCGGCCCTCCTCCCCGAGCAGGTTGGCGGCGGGGACCCGGACATCGGCGAACGACAGCTCGCGGGTGTCGGAGGCGTTCCAGCCGACCTTCGAGTAGGGCGCCGCCACCGTGAAGCCCGGGGTGCCGGACGGGACGATGATCGCCGAGATCTGCGGCTTGCCGTCCGGCTTGCGGCCGGTCACGGCGGTCACCGTCACCAGGCCCGTGATGTCCGTGCCCGAGTTGGTGATGAAGCACTTGGAGCCGTTGATCACCCATTCGTTCGTGTCGGGGTCGAGGCGGGCCGTCGTACGGGTCGCGCCCGCGTCACTGCCGCCGTCCGGCTCGGTCAGGCCGAACGCGCCCAGCATCTCGCCCGAGCACAGGCGGGGCAGCCACTCGCGCTTCTGCTCCTCGGTGCCGAACAGGTGCAGGGGCATGGCGCCGAGCGAGACCCCGGCCTCCAGGGTGATCGCCACCGACGAGTCCACCCGGGCCAGTTCCTCCAGGGCGATGCCGAGCGCCAGATAGTCGCCGCCCATGCCGCCGTACTCCTCCGGGAACGGCAGCCCGAACAGGCCCATACGGCCCATCTCGCGGACGATCTCGTACGGGAACTCGTGCCGCTCGTAGAAGTCGCCGATCTTCGGCGCCACGACGTCGTGCGCGAACTCCTCCACCGTACGGCGGAGTTCCTCCAGCTCGGGGCTGAGACGGTGGTCCATGCTGATCACTGGTCCTTGTGGGAGAGAGCGCGGACGGTACGGGACGGGCTGGGCCGGTCCAGATGGGCGGCCATCCACACGCTCGTGGCGGTCAGACGGCCGAGGTCGACCCCGGTCTCGATGCCGAGTCCGTGCAGCATCCAGACGAGGTCCTCGGTGGCGAGGTTGCCGGTGGCGGACTTCGCGTACGGGCAGCCGCCGAGCCCGCCGGCCGAGGCGTCCACGGTGGTGACGCCGTGCTGGAGGGCCGCCAGGGTGTTGGCGAGCGCCTGGCCGTAGGTGTCGTGGAAGTGCACGCCGATCACGTCGGTCGGCACGCCGTTCTCGTTGAGCAGACTGAGCAGTTCGAGCACATGGCCCGGGGTGGCCACGCCGATCGTGTCGCCCAGGCTCAGCTCGTCGCAGCCCATGTCCCGCAGGGCCGTGCAGACGCGGGCCACCTGGTGCAGCGGGACGGCGCCCTCCCACGGGTCGCCGAAGCACATGGACACATAGCCGCGCACATGCACGCCCCGGTCCTTGGCCTGCCGCACCACCGGCTCGAACACGGCCAGCGACTCGTCCAGCGTGCGGTTGAGGTTGGCCTTCGCGAAGGACTCGGTGGCGCTGGCGAACACGGCGACCCGGTCGGCGCCGAGGGCCAGCGCCCGGTCCAGGCCGCGCTGGTTGGGCACGAGCACCGGCAGCCCGACCCCGTCGAGCCCGCCGAGCAGCGGGAACAGCTGCTCGGCGTCGGCCAGTTGGGGCACCCACTTGGGGTGCACGAAGCTCGTCGCCTCGATCGTCGTCAGGCCCGTGTCGGCGAGCCGGCGGATGAACTCCGCCTTGATCTCGGTCGGTACGGTCCGCTTCTCGTTCTGCAGTCCGTCACGCGCGCCGACCTCGTGGATCCGCACCCGCGCGGGCAGACCGGAAGCCGGCACCACCATGGGCAGCTGTTCGGCGGTCACTTACGCCACCTCCTCGTGCGGTGCGATCACGGCCAGCACCTGGTCCATCGCGACCGTCGTGCCCGGGGTCACGTCCAGCTCGGCGACCGTGCCGGCGTGCGGGGCGGAGATGACGTGCTCCATCTTCATCGCCTCCACCACCAGCAGGCTCTGCCCGGCGGCCACCTCGTCGCCGACGGCCACCTTGACCACGGTCACCGTGCCGGGCATCGGCGCGGTGAGGGAGTCGGCGCCGGCGTGCGCGGACCGGCTGAGGGACGCGGCCACCGGGTCGTGGTCCCGCACCTGCCAGGCGTCGCCGTCGCGGCCGATCCAGTCACCGGCCCGGTGGAAGGTGTGCCGGACGCCGTCGAGGGTGACGCAGACCGTGGCGCCGGTGACGGTGGCGCTGCCGCGCGGGGTGTACGTCACCGGGTCCTGCACCCGGAGGTGGAAGGCGGGCGGCTTCGGGGTGCCGCCGAGCCGCCAGCCGTTCGGCACCGAGAAGGGGTCGACCCAGCCGTCCGCACGGGGCTCCAGGGCCTTCGCGCGTACGGCCGCGGCCGCCTCGTACACCTCCTGAGGTACGTCCGTGGTGACCAGCTCGTCCACCACGCGCTCCACCAGCCCGGTGTCCAGGTCCCCCGCCACGACCGCCGGATGGGCCAGCAGCCTGCGCAGGAAGCCCGCGTTGGTCTGCACGCCCAGCGTGACCGTCTCCGCCAGCGCCGACCGCAGCTTCCGGAGCGCGGTCTCCCGGTCGGGGCCGTGGACGATCACCTTGGACAGCATCGGGTCGTACAGGCTGCCCACCTCGGTGCCCTCGTCGAGCCCGGAGTCGGTGCGGACGCCGTCGCCCTGCGGCTCGTTCAGCAGCAGGACGGTGCCGCCGGAGGGCAGGAAACCGCGCGCCGGGTCTTCCGCGCAGATCCGGGCCTCGACCGCGTGCCCGGTCAGCGTCACGTCGTCCTGCGTGAAGCCCAGCTCCTCCCCGGCCGCGACCCGCAGCTGCCACTCCACCAGGTCCAGGCCGGTGATCAGCTCCGTGACCGGGTGTTCCACCTGCAGGCGGGTGTTCATCTCCATGAAGTAGTACGAGGACGGGTCGCCGCCCGGCACGATGAACTCCACCGTGCCCGCGCCCCGGTACCCGCAACTGCGGGCCGCCTGCACGGCCGCCTCGCCCATCGCCGCGCGCGTGGCCTCGTCGAGGAGCACGCTGGGCGCCTCCTCGATGATCTTCTGGTGCCGCCGCTGCAGCGAGCACTCGCGCTCACCGAGGTGCACGACGTTGCCCTGGCCGTCGGCCAGCACCTGGATCTCGATGTGCCGGGGCCGGTCGATCCACCGCTCCACCAGCAGGGTGTCGTCGCCGAAGGAGGCGCGGGCCTCGCGCCGGGCGGCGGCGATCTCCTCCTCCAGCACGGTCATGTCCCGCACCAGCCGCATGCCCTTGCCGCCACCGCCGGCGGAGGGCTTGAGCAGCACGGGCGCGCCCAGCGCGCGGGCCGCCTCGGCCAGTTCGGGGTCACGTCCACCGGGCACCACCGGCACCCCGGCCGCCTGCACGGTCTCCTTGGCGCGGATCTTGTCGCCCATGAGCGCGATCGCGTCCGCCGGCGGGCCGACGAACACGAGCCCCGCCTCCTCGCACGCCCGCGCGAAGCCGGCGTTCTCGGCGAGGAAGCCGTAGCCGGGGTGGACGGCCTGCGCGCCGGTGCGGGCGGCGGCGTCCAGCAGGCGGTCGATGGACAGATAGCTCTCGGCGGCCGGTGCCGGGCCGATCCGTACCGCCGTGTCGGCCTCCCGGACGTGCCGCGCGTCGGCGTCGGCGTCGGAGAAGACCGCCACCGAGCGCACGCCCAGCGAGCGGAGCGTACGGATGACGCGTACGGCGATCTCGCCCCGGTTGGCGACCAGCACTGTGTCGAACACGGTTCCCCTCCTCACATCCGGAAGACGCCGAACTGGGGGTCTCCCAGAGGCGCGTTGGCGCAGGCCGTCAGGGCGAGTCCGAGCACCTGACGGGTATCCAGCGGGTCGATCACGCCGTCGTCCCAGAGGCGGGCGGTGGCGTAGTAGGCGTTGCCCTGGCGCTCGTACTGCGCGCGGATCGGCGCCTTGAAGGCGTCCTCGTCCTCGGCGGGCCAGGCCTCTCCCCGGGCCTCCAGCTGGTCGCGCTTGACCGTGGCGAGGACGCTGGCGGCCTGCTCGCCGCCCATGACGGAGATCTTGGCGTTGGGCCACATCCACAAAAAGCGGGGGGAGTAGGCCCGGCCGCACATCGAGTAGTTGCCCGCGCCGTACGACCCGCCGACGACGACGGTCAGCTTGGGCACGCGCGTGCAGGCGACGGCCGTCACCATCTTGGCGCCGTGCTTGGCGATACCGCCCGCCTCGTAGTCCTTGCCGACCATGAACCCGGAGATGTTCTGCAGGAACACCAGCGGGATCCCGCGCTGGTCGCACAGCTCGATGAAGTGGGCGCCCTTCTGGGCGGACTCCGAGAAGAGGATGCCGTTGTTGGCGACGATCCCGACCGGGTGGCCGTGGATCCGGGCGAAGCCGGTGACCAGGGTCTGCCCGAACTCGCTCTTGAACTCGGCGAAACGCGAGCCGTCGGTGATACGGGCGATGATCTCGCGTACGTCGTAGGGGGTACGGGAGTCGACCGGGACGGCGCCGTACAGCCCGTACGGATCGACCTTCGGCTCCACGGCCGGCTGGACCTCCCAGGGCAGGGACTGCCGGGCCGGGAGGGTGGCGACGATGTTCCGCACGATCCTGAGGGCGTGCGCGTCGTCCTCGGCGAGGTGGTCGGTGACGCCGGAGATCCGGGAGTGGACCTCGCCGCCGCCCAGCTCCTCCGCCGTGACGACCTCGCCGGTGGCTGCCTTCACCAGGGGCGGCCCGCCGAGGAAGATCGTCCCCTGGTTGCGGACGATCACCGCCTCGTCGCTCATGGCCGGGACGTAGGCGCCACCGGCCGTGCAGGAGCCGAGCACGGCGGCGATCTGCGGGATCCCCGCGCCGGACATCCGGGCCTGGTTGTAGAAGATCCGCCCGAAGTGGTCCCGGTCGGGGAACACCTCGTCCTGCATCGGCAGGAAGGCACCGCCCGAGTCCACGAGATAGACGCAGGGCAGTCGGTTGTCGAGGGCGATCTCCTGGGCGCGCAGGTGCTTCTTCACGGTCATCGGGTAGTACGTCCCACCCTTCACCGTGGCGTCGTTGGCGACGATCACGCACTCGCGCCCGCTGACCCGCCCGATCCCGGCGATCACCCCGGCGGCCGGGGCCTGTCCGTCGTACATCCCGTCGGCCGCGAGGGGCGCCAGTTCCAGGAACGGCGACCCCGGGTCGAGCAGCGTGTCCACCCGGTCCCTGGGCAGCAGCTTGCCCCGCGCGGTGTGCCTGGCCCGTGCCTTCTCGCCGCCGCCGAGGGCCGCCGCGGCCAGCTTGCCGCGCAGCTCCTCCACGAGCGCGAGATGAGCCTGTTCATTGGCCCGCCAGGCCTCCGACGCGGGATCTGCCGCGCTCGTCAGCTCCGGTGCCTCCTGCATCCTGCGGTCCCCTCACCCGGTGATCGAACCTGTGATCCGCTGTTAATGAGCGTTAACCATTTCCTTCAGGTTAACGACCGCTAACCTCCCTGTCTAGAATTGCCTGCATGGTCACCAGAACCGACGCCCCGACCCGCCGCGAGCAGATCCTCAAGGAGGCCGCCCGGCTCTTCGCCGAGCGCGGCTTCCACGGCGTCGGCGTCGACGAGATAGGCGCCGCCGTGGGTATCAGCGGCCCCGGCCTCTACCGGCACTTCCCGGGCAAGGACGCGATGCTCGCCGAGCTGCTGGTCGGCATCAGCGGCCAGCTGCTGACGGGTGCGAAGCGCCGCCTGGCGGAGACCGACGGGGACACCCGGCCCGCCGCCGTCCTGGACTCCCTGATCGAGGGCCACATCGACTTCGCGCTGGACGACCGTCCCCTCATCACCCTGCACGACCGCGAGCTGGACCGCCTCCGCGACAGCGACCGCAAGCTGGTGCGCCAGCTCCAGCGGCAGTACGTCGAGCTGTGGGTGGAGGTCGTACGGGAGGTGTACCCGGCGCTGTCCGAGCCGTCGGCCCGCTCGGCCGTCCACTCGGTCTTCGGCCTGCTGAACTCCACACCCCACCTGGGGCGCGCGGGCACCTTGCCGGGCCGGGGGGCCACCGCGGCCCTGCTGCACCGGATGGCGCGGGGGGCGTTCGAGGCGGCGGGGGAGGGGTGACGCGGTAGCCTGCGGCCGCTCACTGCCCTCCGGGTGTGGAGTACGCGAAGACGACCACAGGCCCGCGCCACTCATCCGGGCTGCGTCTGCGTGAACGGCCCTGAGATCGAGTATCCGGCGATGGGCCGTGTGCGTCGGCCGGACGCCGTCGTGATCCCCGAGGCCTCCTCGACGAGGAGGGGTTCGCCGTCGACGCGGCGCACCGTCGAGGTCCATTCCGGCCCGGTCAAGGGCCGCTACGCCCATACGGGAGCCGTACCTCTCCGGGGACTCGGGCAGGGGCCGTGGTCAAGCTCACCCTGGACGCCTCGCCGTACTCGCCGGTATCTTCGAGTCTGAGCAAGCGCTTAGACAGGTACCTGGAGGTGGGCGGCGTGCGCCGTACGGTGTTCAACGAGGATCACGAGGCGTTCCGGGAGACCCTGCGCGCCTTCATCGAGGCCGAGGTCGTCCCGGTCTACGACGAGTGGTTCGCCGCCGGCCAGGCGCCGCGCGACTTCTACTACAAGCTCGGTGAGCTGGGCATCTTCGGCATCAACGTGCCCGAGGAGTTCGGTGGCGCGGGCATGGACAGCCACAAGTTCGAGGCCGTCCTCTACGAGGAGACCGCCCGCGCGGGTGTCCAGTTCGGTGGCTCCGGCGTACACGTGCTGCTCGCCCTGCCGTACATCAAGATGCTCGCCACCGACGAGCAGAAGAAGCGCTACCTGCCGAAGTTCGTCACCGGCGAGGAGATGTGGGCCATCGCGATGACGGAGCCGGGCACCGGTTCCGACCTCGCGGGCATGAAGTCCACCGCCAGGCTCAGCGAGGACGGCACGCACTACGTCCTCAACGGCGCCAAGACCTTCATCACCGGCGGCGTCCACGCCGACCGCGTCATCGTCTGCGCCCGCACGTCCGCGCCGACCGCCGAGGACCGCCGCCACGGCATCTCCCTGTTCGCCGTGGACACCAAGTCCGAGGGCTACTCCGTCGGCCGCAAGCTGGACAAGCTCGGCCTGAAGACCTCGGACACCGCCGAGCTCGCCTTCGTCGACGTCAAGGTGCCGGTCGAGGACCTGCTGGGCGAGGAGAACAAGGGCTTCTACTACCTCGGCCACAACCTGGCCTCCGAGCGCTGGGGCATCGCCTTCGGCGCCTACGCGCAGGCCAAGGCCGCCGTCCGGTTCGCCAAGCAGTACGTGCAGGAGCGCACCGTCTTCGGCAAGCCGGTCGCCCACTTCCAGAACACCAAGTTCGAACTGGCCGCCTGCCAGGCCGAGGTGGACGCCGCCGAGGCCGTCGCCGACCGCGCCACCGAGGCCCTGGACGCCGGCGAGCTGACCCCCGCCGAGGCCGCCTCCGCCAAGCTGTTCTGCACCGAGGTCGCCCACCGCGTCATCGACCGCTGCCTCCAACTGCACGGCGGCTACGGCTACATGAACGAGTACCCGATCGCCCGCCTGTACGCGGACAACCGCGTCAACCGCATCTACGGCGGCACCAGCGAGATCATGAAGACGATCATCGCGAAGGACATGGGCCTGTAAGAGGGACCTGTCACCACCGCAATCACTGGCCTGTACAACTAGATGCCATGAGCCAGGCACTTCAGGATCTCCTCGATCTGCTCGACCTGGAGCAGATCGAGGAGAACATCTTCCGCGGCCAGTCCCGCTCCGCCGTCGTGCCCCGCGTCTTCGGCGGGCAGGTCGCGGCGCAGGCGCTGGTCGCCGCGGGGCGCACGGTCCCCGCGGACCGGACCGCCCATTCGCTGCACGCGTACTTCCTGCGCCCCGGCGACCCCGGCGCGCCGATCGTCTACACCGTCGACCGCATCCGCGACGGCCGGTCCTTCACCACCCGTCGCGTGGTCGCCGTCCAGCACGGCAAGCCGATCTTCCATCTCTCGGCGTCCTTCCAGACGTACGAGGAGGGCCTGGAGCACCAGGCGCCCATGCCCGCCTCGGCCGACCCGGCGACCCTGCCCACCTCGCAGGAGCGGCTGCGCGGCTACGGCCACCTCGCCCCCGAGGTCGTCGAGAGGTTCATCGAGGCCCGCGAGGCGATCGACCTCAGGTACGTGGACGAGCCGCCGTACGGGCAGTTCGGCGCGCCGCGCGAACCGCACTCGCAGGTGTGGTTCCGCGCCAACGGCAAGCTGGACGACGACCCGTTGCTGCACGTCGTCCTCGCCACCTACGTCTCCGACATGACTCTCCTGGACTCCGTGCTGCTCGCGCACGGCCGGGGCGGCTGGGCCGTCGGGGATGTCGTGGGAGCCTCCCTGGACCACGCGATGTGGTTCCACCGCCCCTTCCGCGCCGACGAATGGCTGCTGTACGACCAGGAGTCGCCGTCCGCGCACGGCGGCCGGGGCCTCGGTCAGGCCCGTATCTACACGCAGGACGGACGACTCGCGATCACCGTCATCCAGGAGGGCGTGGTCCGCGTTCCGCGTGGCTGACGGTGCTCGAAGTGCCGAGTGACCGGTGGGGCATTAATCTCGGTGAGTGAGAGCCGCAGTACACGGCGTAACCGGCCGGCGGTTTCCGGATCACCCGGAACGGCAGATGCCGGCAGTGACGTCCGTGTGTCCAGTCTCCTGCGGTGACACCTGAAGAGCGCGTCGTGCCTTCCCCTCAGTGAACACGGCGCCGCCCATCCACCCCGTCTCCCCATGGAGTTGCGGGAGACGATGGCAACAGAAGGGCAATTCCCATGCGAGTTCAGCGCATTAGGCGTTACATCGCGATGTCCGCAACAGGCCTCCTGATGGCCGGCGGAGCCGCGATCGGCACGGCGGGCACCGCCTCGGCGGCCCCCGCACACCAGACCTCCATCACCCACCTGCAGACCTCCATCCCCCAGGGCCGGGGCGGCTGGGGCGGCTGGGGCTGGGGCGGCCGCGGCCACCACTGCCGGGGCGGCTGGGGCGGCTGGGGCGGCTGGGGCGGCTGGGGCGGCCGTGGCGGCTGGGGCTGGGGCGGCTGGGGCCGCGGCTGGGGCGGTTGGGGCGGCGGCTGGGGCGGCTGGGGCTGGTAGTCATCCGGCGCCCCTCTCGTTCACACTGTGCGGCTCCGTTCGCGGGGCCGCACAGTGCCGTTCCGGGGCCGGCGTCAGTGGGCCGTGGGGTCAGGAAAGTCCCGCCTCCGCAAGGAGATACGCCGTCATCGGGTCGTAGTGACGCGGGCTCACCACATGGTCGTCGAGCGGTACGGCGACCTGGAGGGTGCCCTCGGACTCGGCGAGGAACAGCGCCGGGTCGTTGCAGTCGGCGTAACCGACGGAGTCGATACCGTGCTGACCCGCGTATCCGGCCCAGCCGTGGTCGGCGACGACGAGGTCCGGCAGCGGGCGCCCCTCGCGCTCAAGTCCCGTGAGAACGGCCCGCATCGGCTCGCCGGAGTGGGTGTGCCACAGCGTCGCCCCGTGCTCCAGCACCGCGACGTCCGCGAACTGCATCACGTACCCCTCGTCCGTCTGCAGCCCGTCCGGGATGACCACGATCTCGCAGCCGGCGGTCCGCAGCGCGGCGGCCGTGGCCCGGTGCACGTCCAGCAGGCCGCCCGGGTGGCCCGTCGCGAACAGCACCCGCTGCCGGTCCTCCGCCGCCTTGCGCAGCCGCGCCGCCATCCGCTCCAGCGCGTCCACGGTCAGCTCGGGGTCGATCGTGTCCTGCCCGTACCGGTACTCGGGATCGTCGTTGACGCCGACTCTCTCGGCCATCACCGCGAGCACGTCCTGCTCGTCCGTCCAGCGGTCGCCCAGCTCCAGGCCGAGCCAGAAGTTGCGGACACCGTTGGCGAGCTGGCGGTAGTGGGAGAGGTTGTTCTCGCGGGGCGTGGCGACGTCCCCCGCGATACGGGTCCTCACCAGGTGGTCGACGAGCTGGGCGCGGCTGGGTGTCCCGGGTATCGGCATGCCTCCATTGTGAGGCAGCGCGCCACGGCCGTCCTCGGCATGTCGCCCGCTGGGACGTGACTCACGCGCGCCCGGTCAGCTCTGCCGCAGCGCGAACCACAACTCCATGCGTACGTCCGGATCGTCCAGGTCGGTGTCCAACAGCGCGGCGCAGCGGGCGATGCGCTGCCGCACGGTGTTGCGGTGCACGTCCAGCGCCACCGCCGTACGGTCCCAACTCCCGTGCAGCGCCAGCCAGTTGCGCAGGGTCTCGGCGAGTTCGGGCCGGCCGGTGAGGGGCGCGAGGAGCGCGCGGGCGTGTGCCTCGGCCTCCGCGCGCGGCACCAGATCGCCCAGGCCCGGCCGGGCGCCGTGCCGGACCAGCGGGGTGCGGATGGCGCGGGCCCGGGCCAGGGCACGGGCCGCCTGCGCGTCGGCGGCCGTCCACTCCCGCGGCTCCACGGCGGCGCTCACCCCGAGCGTCCACCCGGCCTGCGGCTCCGGCGCCCGCCCGCCCGGCACCAGCACCCGTACGACGTCGTGCCCGAGGTCGACCAGCGGCGAGCCCAGCGCGGCACCGAGCGCGGAGGCCGCGACGGCGTCGGGCAGCTGGGCGTCCGGCCGCGCGTGCACGACCAGCCACTCTCCGGTGCCGAGCAGCGGGGCGACCTCCTCGGGCGGGGAGCCCAGCAGCAGCCGTACGAGAGCGGAGGAACGGGCGGCGCCGGTGCCGCTGTGGTGCTCACCGGTCAGCAGGGACAGCAGCACCGCGGCGACGGAGGCGATGGTGTGGTCGCCGGGGTCGCGCCGGGGTGAGGCCACACCGAGCACGAACCCTTCGCCGGCGCCGAGGGCGTAGACGGCCAGGTGGGTGTCGCCGGCGGTGTCGGTGGCGGAGGTGGCCCTGGGTGCCGTACGCCCCCTCGGCCGCACCACGCCCGAGAGCTCCGCGAGCGCCCCCTTCACCCCCTGCGCCGGCTCCCGGCCCGCCGCCGCGATCTCGGTGCCGTCGGGGCCGTGGAGGACCGCGTGGCCGGCCAGGCGCTGCGCCAGCTGGCGCAGGACCGAGGGGACCGGATCCGGGCGGGAGGCCGCCGCGGCCAGGCTCTGCTGGGCCTCCGTGACCCGGCGGAGTTCGGCCAGGCGGGCCTGGGCCATCAGCTGCCACACCGCGCGGGCCACCCCGGAGAAGGTGGTCTGGGGCGGGACCTCCAGGAGGGGGAGGCCGTAGTGGTCGCAGGCCGCCACCAGGGCGCGCGGGACCGTGTCGTGCACCGGGGCCAGGCCGAAGCCGAGGGCCGCGCCGCCCGCCTCGACGATCCGGGACACATAGGCGTCGAAGTAGTCCCCCAGTCTCGAATTCGCTCGACCGGGGGCGCCCCCATCCGAACCCGCCGCCTCCGGGATGTGCACCCCGGCCGTGAGCAGCAGCTCGCCGCCCAGCAGATACGGGTACGGGTCGGCCATCTCCGAGGTGTGCGCCCAGTGGATCACGACCGGTGGATCGGACGGGCCCGCGATCTGGCGCAGGGCCAGGTCCTCCCGGGCCAGCAGGGCCGAGAGCGGTACCGGTGGGGTCGGTGGGACCGCTGGGGCCACCGGGGCAGTCGTCTCCGGCATGGTGTGCGTTACCTCCATCCCACCCCGTCCATATGGATGAAACGTACACTTCGCAGTCGCTTTCCGGCCACCTAGTGTCAAGTCAGACCGGCGGCCGCGGGTACGGGCGGATGTCCCCGCGATCTGTCGCCGGCTCGTCCCCACTGCACCTGCACGACACGCCACCGGAATGTGCGCGAAGGAGGGCCCCATGGCCGTCGACTACACAGTGATCGTCGTCTATCTCGCCGGCATGCTGGCAATGGGCTGGTGGGGCATGCGCCGCGCCAAGTCCAAGAGCGAGTTCCTGGTGGCGGGCCGCCGCCTGGGCCCGGCCATGTACTCCGGCACCATGGCGGCGATCGTCCTCGGCGGCGCCTCCACCATCGGCGGCGTCGGACTGGGATACCAGTACGGACTGTCCGGCGCGTGGATGGTGTTCACCATCGGCCTCGGCCTGCTCGCCCTGTCCGTGTTCTTCTCCGCCCGCATCGCCCGCCTGAAGGTCTACACCGTCTCCGAGATGCTGGACCTGCGCTACGGCGGCCGGGCGGGTGTCATCTCCGGCGTGGTCATGTGGGCGTACACCCTCATGCTGGCCGTCACCTCGACCATCGCCTACGCCACGATCTTCGACGTCCTGTTCGACATGAACCGGACCGTCGCGATCATCCTCGGCGGCTCGATCGTCGTCGCCTACTCCACCCTCGGCGGCATGTGGTCCATCACGCTGACCGACATGGTCCAGTTCGTGGTGAAGACCATCGGCGTGCTGCTCCTGCTCCTGCCCATCGCCGTGGTCAAGGCGGGCGGCTTCAGCGAGATGAAGGCCAAGCTGCCGACCTCGTACTTCGACCCGCTGGGCATCGGCGGCGAGACGATCTTCACCTACGTCCTGATCTACACGTTCGGCATGCTGATCGGCCAGGACATCTGGCAGCGCGTGTTCACCGCCCGCAGCGACAAGACCGCTAAGTGGGGCGGCACGGTGGCCGGCACCTACTGTCTGGCCTACGCCCTGGCCGGCGCGGTGATCGGCACGGCCGCCAAGGTGCTCTACCCCAAGCTCGGCAGCCCCGACGACGCCTTCGCCACCATCGTCAAGGACGAACTCCCCGTCGGCGTGCGCGGCCTGGTCCTCGCCGCCGCCCTCGCCGCCGTCATGTCCACCTCCTCCGGCGCCCTGATCGCCTGCGCCACCGTCGCCAACAACGACATCTGGTCGCGGCTGCGCGGCATGACCAGGCGGCCGTCCGAGGACCATGACGAGGTCGGCGGCAACCGCCTGTTCATCCTGATCATGGGCGTGGCGGTGATCGGCACCGCGATCGCCCTGAACAACGTGGTCGAGGCGCTCACGGTCGCCTACAACCTCCTCGTCGGCGGACTGCTCGTGCCGATCCTCGGCGGCCTGCTGTGGAAGCGCGGCACGGTGCAGGGCGCGCTGGCCTCGGTCGTCGTCGGCGGCCTGGCGGTGATCGGCCTGATGGCGGGCTACGGCATCCTCGCCAACGAGCCCGTCTACTACGGCCTGCTCGCCTCCCTCGCCGCCTACGTCGTCGTCTCCCTGGCGACCAGGCCCACCGACGAGACCGTCCTCGCCACCTGGCGCGAACGCCTCGCCGGACGGAACCCCGAACTCGCGTCCGAACCGGTCCCGGCTCACCAGTAGAGTCGTAGGGAAAGCAGTACATGCGCGACGAAGCGCAAGAAAGAAGGCATTTGACCATGAGCAGCAACGAGACGCCCCGCGGCCCCGTCGACTCCTCCCGCATCCCGCGGTACGCCGGCCCCGCGACCTTCGCCCGGCTGCCCCGCCTGGACGAGGTCGGCACCGCCGACGTCGCCGTGGTGGGCGTGCCGTTCGACTCCGGCGTCTCGTACCGGCCGGGCGCCCGCTTCGGCGGCAACGCCATCCGCGAGGCGTCCCGGCTGCTGCGCCCGTACAACCCCGCGCAGGACGCCTCCCCCTTCGCCCTGGCGCAGGTGGCGGACGGCGGCGACATCGCCGTGAACCCGTTCAACATCAACGAGGCCGTCGAGACCATCGAGGCCGCGGCGGACGAACTGCTCGGCACCGGCGCCCGCCTGATGACCCTGGGCGGCGACCACACCATCGCCCTGCCGCTCCTGCGCTCGGTGGCGAAGAAGCACGGCCCGGTCGCGCTGCTGCACTTCGACGCCCACCTGGACACCTGGGACACCTACTTCGGCGCCGAGTACACGCACGGAACTCCCTTCCGGCGTGCGGTGGAGGAGGGCATCCTCGACACCTCGGCGCTGTCGCACGTGGGCACCCGCGGCCCGCTGTACGGCAAGCAGGACCTCACCGACGACGAGAAGATGGGCTTCGGCATCGTCACCTCGGCCGACATCTACCGCCGGGGCGCCGACGAGGTGGCCGACCAGCTGCGCCAGCGCATCGGCGACCGCCCGCTGTACATCTCCATCGACATCGACTGCCTCGACCCGGCCCACGCGCCCGGCACGGGCACGCCGGAGGCGGGCGGCATGACCTCCCGCGAGCTGCTGGAGATCCTGCGCGGCCTGGCGTCCTGCAACCTGGTCTCGGCGGACGTGGTGGAGGTCGCGCCGGCCTACGACCACGCCGAGATCACCTCGGTCGCGGCCTCGCACACGGCCTACGAACTGACCACCATCATGAGCCGCCAGATCGCGGCGGCCCGGAAGGACTCGGAAGCGAAGTGACTCACGACCACGACCCGGTACTCCGCCCGACCGAGCAGCAGACGGCGGCCGCGCTGAATCCCCCTCCCGGCCGCAACGGCGGAGACCTGGTCGTGGAAACGCTGGCCGGGCTCGGCGCGACGACGGTCTTCGGCCTGCCCGGCCAGCACGCCCTCGGCATGTTCGACGCCCTGCGCAGGTCCGCTCTGCGCTATGTGGGCCTGCGGGTGGAGAACAACGCGGGCTTCGCGGCGGACGCGTACGGCCGGATCACGGGCGAGGCGGCGCCCCTGCTGCTCTCGACGGGCCCCGGCGCGCTGACGTCGCTGGCCGCGCTGCAGGAGGCGGCGGCGGCCTCGGCTCCCGTGCTGGCGATCAGCAGCCAGATCCCGACGGCGGGCCTGGGCGGCGGCCGCCACGGCTATCTGCACGAACTCCCCGACCAGGCGGCCTCCTTCCGGGGCGTGGTCAAGTCCGTCCACACGGTCCGCACCCAGTCCCAGATCCCGTCCGCGATCGCGGCGGCCTGGAAGTCGGCGCTCACGGCACCGCACGGCCCGGTGTGGGTGGAGATCCCCCAGGACGTCCTGCTCGCTGCGACCACGCTGCCGGTGGTGACGGCACCGGACGCGACCCCCGAGGACCTGGTCCCGCGTCCCGAACTGACGGCGGTGGCCGCCGACTTGCTCTCCCGCGCCGCCCGCCCGGCGATCATCGCGGGCGGCGGGGTCGTACGGTCGGACGCTTCCGGAAAGCTGAGGGCGCTGGCCGAGAGGCTTCAGGCCCCGGTGGTGACGACCTTCGGCGGCAAGGGCGCGTTCCCGTGGGAGCACCCGCTGTCGATGCAGTCCTGGCTGGAGGACCGGTACACGACGGACTTCCTGGAGGACGCGGACGTCCTGCTGGTGGTCGGCTCCGGTCTGGGTGAACTCTCCTCCAACTACCGCACGTTCAAGCCCCGCGGCCGAGTCGTCCAGATCGAGGCCGACCTCGGCAAGCTGGAGTCCAACCACCCCGCGCTGGGCATCCACGCGGACGCACGCCTGGCCCTGCAGGCGCTGCTGGAGACGGTGGAGGAGCGCACGGACGAGTCGGCGCCGGAGCGGGTACGGCGGCTGCTGGAGAAGGTGGCGTCCCGTATCGCGGGCCAGGAACTCACTCTGGAGCAGCAGGTGTTGGGGTCCGTCCGGCGCGCCCTCCCCGCCGGTTCCCCGTCCTTCTGGGACATGACGATCCTGGCGTACTGGGCGTGGTCGGCCTTCGACCCCCGGGGCACGAACCTCATGCACTCCGCGCAGGGCGCCGGCGGCCTCGGCTACGGCTTCCCGGCGGCGCTGGGCGCGGCGGCGGCGGATCCCTCGCGTCCGGTCCTGGCGGTGTCGGGCGACGGCGGCGCGCTCTACTCGGTCGCGGAACTGGCCACGGCGAGGCAGTACGACCTGCCGGTCACCTGGCTGATCGTCGACGACGGCGGCTACGGCATCCTCCGCGAGTACATGACGGACGCCTTCGGCCAGGCGACGGCGACGGAGCTGACGCGCCCGGACTACGTGGCCCTGGCCGAGTCCTTCGGCGTGCCCGGCGTCCGTACGACCCCGGAGACCCTGGAGGAGGACCTCGCGAAGGCCCTGGCGGCACCGGGACCGTCGGTGGTCGTCCTCCCGGCGGTCCTGCGGATGTTCGCGCCGACGCACCTGGGCTAGAACGCTCGGCGTCCGCCTCCCCGAGGGCTGGCGGCTTGCGGTCCGCGGGAGCGGGGATTGGCAGGTTTGTGCCAGGCGGGTCGGGTGAATAGGCAGGTCGGGCTGGTGGCCGAGGGGCTGTGGTGGAACGGATCTGCCAATCGTCGCCGTAGCGTCGACAGCGCAGCGCGCCAAGGGTTCGTCGAGGTCCTTGGCGCGCTGGGTGGGTGTGCGGCTCAGCTGGCGTCCGACGGGTCCAGGCGGTAGATCGTGGACTGCTCGGTAGTGGAGGAAGAGCTTGAAGTCTTGCTGTACGTGCTCTCCTTCAGCAGCGTCCCGTGCTTCTTCACCCAGGACGTCACCTGGGACGACACGCTGTTGTCGGCGCCTGCGGGGCCGCCGCCCGTCATGCCGCCGCCGAGCTGGATGTAGTGCAGCTCGCCCTTTGCGACCAGTTCCTCGAGCTTGGCGACCGTCATCGCCTTGTCCGTGCCGGTGAAGCCCCACATGGAGATGACCGGCACCTCGGCGCTCAGCTCGATCTGGGCCGCGCTCTGGGAGTTGGAGACCGCCAGCAGCCATGTGGCGCCGTCCTGGTGCTTCTTCAGGTAGGCGATCAGCTCGCTGTTCGCGCCGCCCATGCCGCCGCCCGTCATGCCGCCGCCCATCCCGGCTTCCGAACGGCCGCCCGTGCTTCCCGGGCCGCCGTTCGGGGTGCCGGTTCCGCCCGGGGGCGTCGTACCGCCCGAGGCGCCCTGGCCGCCGGGGAGTTCACCGTTCCGGGTGCCGCCCGGGAAGCCGCCGGCCTGCTGTCCGCCGTTCGGCAGCTCCCCGCCGGGGGCGCCACCGGAAGGCCCGGGCGCGGTCCCGCCACCCGGGAAACCGCCCCGGCCGCCGCCCCCGCCAGGGCCGCCGCCGAAGCCGCCGCCCGTCGAGGGGCCTGCCGTCGGGTTCGTGCCGCCCATGCCGCCGCCCGAACCGGACGGCACCGACCAGGCGTACGCCGCCGGGCCCGCGAGGGCCGCGATCACGGCGGCCGCCACGGAGGCGGCGAGCAGCCGTACGCGCTTGCCCGAGCGGAAGACGAACAGGCCGGCGATCGCCACCGCCATGACCACACCGACGGTCGGCCACAGCCAGGTGTTCCAGCCCGAGGCACGGCGGAGCAGGACGACCGACCAGACCGCCGTGACGGCGAGACCGGCCGGCAGGGCCCACGTCCAGCGCTTGTCGGTGCGGAAGGCGCGCAGCAGCAGTACGCCGCCGCCTCCGCACAGCGCCGCGATGCCGGGGGCCAGGGCGGTCGTGTAGTACGGGTGCATCGTGCCCTCGGCGGTCGCGAAGGTCACGTAGTGCAGCACCGTCCAGCCGCCCCAGAGGACGAGCGCGGCCCGGGTGGGATCGGTGCGCGGGGCCCGGCCGCACAGGATCAGGCCGCAGACGAGGGCGAGGGCCGAGAAGGGGAGCAGCCAGGAGATCTGGCCGCCGAGGATGTCGTTGAACATCCGGCCGAGACCCGCGGAGCCGGAGAAGCCGCCTCCGCCGCCCCCGCCTCCGCCGCCGTTGCCCTCGCCGCCGAAGATCCGGCCTAGGCCGTTGTAGCCCATGATCAGGTTCCAGGCCGTGCCGTCCGTCGAACCGCCGATGTACGGCCGTTCGGAGGCGGGGACGAGGGACACGGCGACCGCCCACCAGAAGCTGGAGACCGCCAGGGCCACGCCGGCGAGCAGCAGGTTCGCGATCCGCCGTACGAGCTTCGGGCGCGCCGCGAGCAGGTAGACCGCGAAGACGGCGGGGAGCGCGATGCAGCCCGCCAGCATTTTGGTGTTGAAGGCCAGGCCGAAGCACACCGCCGAGCCGAGCAGGGGCAGCAGGCGGCCGTTCGCCACCGCGCGCAGGGCCAGCGCCGCGCCCGCGACCATCAGCAGGACGAGGATCGTGTCGGGGTTGTTGTCCCGGTTGATGGCGACCGTGATCGGGGTGAGTGCGAGGACCAGCGCGGCCACCGCTGCCGCAGCGTGCCCGAACGTCCGCTTCACGGACGAGTGCAGGATCCAGATCGCGGCGAGCCCGGCCACGACCTCCGGCAGCATCATCTGCCAGGTGCCGGAGCCGAAGATCCGGCACGACAGGCTCATGACCATGTCGGCGAACGGCGGTTTGTCGACGGTGAGGAAGTTCCCGGCGTCGAGTGAGCCGAAGAACCACGCCTTCCAGTTCTGTGTGCCGCTGTAGACGGCCGCGCTGTAGAAGCTGTTGAGGCCGGCGCCCGAGAGGTTCCAGGTGTAGAGCACGGCCGCCAGCAGCTCGATCGCGAGCAGCGCGGGCAGCGACCAGCGGGGGGCGCGGTCCGGCGGTACGGCGTCCGGGGCCGGCGGACCGGGGGTCGCGGCCGTGGTCGCGGTCGTCGGGTGGGGAAGGGGATCGGTGGCAGATGTCACCAGTGCACCATGCAGACCGGCGATGGGCGCGGGCTGTGGTGCACCTGGGTGGAAGCTGTGGGTCGGTGAGAGCCGGGTAGGGCGGCCCCGGCACGGCTCAGGACAGTAGCTGGGAGAACTTGTCCCGGAATGTGGTGATCTGAGCGTCGTAGCCCGCCTTGAACTCGGCGAACGCCGCGGGGCTCAAGCCGCCGTGCGGCACGTTTCCCTTCTCCAGGAAGTCCGGTATCGACCGGAATGCCGCGGCCGCCGCCTCCCAGTTCTTGCCGCCGTTGTTGACGCGAGCCTTCACGAGGAGGGCGTACAGGTCCCCTCTCGCCTTGTCTATACGGCCCTGCGGGTGGGTCTTTGTGTCCGAATCGTCAAGTGTGCGCAGTTTGTCGTCCGCCCCCGCGGCGAGGCGCAGCACGGCCAGCGCCGCGAACAGCCGCCCCGACTGTCTGAGTTGACTTTCCCTCTGTCCCGGCATGAATGAATCATTGCCCTCCGGGGGGCTGTCGGAACGCGCCGCCTGGGAACATGCGTACAACTTCCGGCCGCTTCGGCGAGTCAACCCAACAGGCGCAGGTGTGCGCCCACTCCACGTTCCCAGGGGGACCTTCCCATGACCCACCGCATGACCCGACGCGCCAGACTGCTGGCGGCAGCGCTCGGCGCCGGCGTGCTGATACCCACCGTGGCCGCCGCCACCCCGGCCGCCGCGGCCACGCCCACCGTCAGCTGTACGTCCGCCAAGGCGGGCCTCGCCGCCAAGCTGCAGAAGGACATCACGGCCGCCCTGGCCACCCGCAAGGGCACGGTCGCGATCGGCCTGTACGACCGCAGCACCAGCACCACCTGCACCCTGCGCGCCACCAGCTCCTACGACTCGGCCAGCACCGTCAAGGTCACCGTGCTCGCCACGCTGCTGTGGGACGCCAAGAAGCACAACCGCTATCTGACCGACCGTGAGGTCACGCTCACCAAGGCCATGATCACCAAGTCGGACAACGACGCGACGACCGCGCTGTGGAAGCAGCTCGGGCTCACCAAGATCAAGGGCTTCCTCGCCGCCGCCGGGATGACGAAGACCGTGCCGGGTGCGAACGGCTACTGGGGTCTGACCCAGGAGAACGTCACCGACGAGCAGAAGCTGCTCAAGCTCGTCACGGCCAAGAACAGCGTGCTGAGCGACAACTCCCGCGCGTACATCCTGAAGCTGATGGGCCAGGTCATCTCCTCGCAGCGCTGGGGCACCCCGGCCGGTGCGCCGTCCACGGTCTCCGTGCACGTCAAGAACGGCTGGCTGCAGCGCGCGACGCACGGCTGGCGGGTGCACAGCCTCGGCACCTTCAACGGCGCCGGCCACGACTACATGATCTCGGTGCTGACGCAGGACAACAGCACCATGGACTACGGCGTCACCACCATCCAGAACGTCGCCAAGGCCATCCACAGGGACATCGTGCCGACGACGTCGACCACCCAGGTCTACACGCCGACCAGCCGGCCCACCGAGGCGTTCGTCGCGGTGCCGCCGCAGGGCTGACGCCGCACAAGGCGATTCACAAGGTGGTTCACGAGGCGGTCTCCCGCAGGACACCCGCCCGCCCTACGGTGACGGGCATGCGCCTGAGAACCGTACTCGCCACCCTGACCGCCGGCCTGGCGGCGGCCACCTCCCTGGCCGCCGCCGGGCCCGCCGGCGCCGACTCCGCGAGCGGCAACGCCTGTTCGCCGTCGGTCTCCGTCGACCGCTTCTCCGACGCGCTCGACAAGACGACGTACGACGGCACCTTCGTCGGCAACTTCTCCGCGCTCGCGGTGGACCGGGACGGCTCGCCGGTCGCGCTGGAGGACCGTTCCTCCCTATTCACCCTGGACCCGCAGACGCTCCAGCCGAGGTCCGCCGTCCACCTCGCCGACGAGAAGGGCGCCGACCTCGACTCCGAGGGCCTGGTCGTCGACCGGGACGGCACCCGGCTGATCAGCTCCGAGACCGAGCCGTCCGTCCGCCGCTACTCGGCCGACGGCGAGATCCTCGACCGGCTCCGGTCCCGTCCTCCCTGCTGGTCTCCCCGGCCGGCCGCGCCACCGCCAACCAGACCTTCGAAGGCCTGACCCTGCTGCCCGGCGGCCACACGCTGCTGGCGTCCATGGAGGGCGCGCTCTCGGGCGACTCGACGGGGATCGTCCGCTTCCAGACCTGGCGGCGCACGAAGGGCGGCCACTTCCGTCTCTCGGCCCAGTACGCCTACCGCGCCGACGCCGGCCTCGGCGTCCCCGAGGTCCAGGCCACGCCCGACGGCCGCCTCCTCGTCCTGGAACGCGGCTTCACCTCCGGCGTCGGCAACACCGTCCGCCTCTACCTGGCCGACCTCCGCCACGCGACCGACACCAGCGGTGTCGAGAACCTGACGGGACAGCCTTCCGTCCACCTGATCAAGAAGACCCTGCTGGCGGACATCGCCGCCTGCCCGTCCCTCGGCGCCACGGCCAAGCAGCCCCAGCCGAATCCCCTGCTGGACAACATCGAGGGCATGACGATCACCGGCCGCGACCGCAAGGGCCGCCTGAAGGTCCTCCTGGTCAGCGACGACAACCAGAACCCGGCCCAGACGACCAGGTTCTATTACCTGCGGGTACGCGTCTGATCCCGCCCCCGCTTTGTTGCGGGGGGATGAAATCCGCCCCCGTCCGCGTTGGTGTCTTCCGGTAGGGCAGGTCGACAGGAAGGCACCGGCGTGGCAGCGCAGCGGGGATGGGCACGACGCCTGGCGGCGTACGCCTGGCGGTATCCGAAGGACGTCGTCCTCGCCCTCGGCTCCTCCCTGGCCGGCATGGCCGTCATGGCCGTCGTCCCGCTGATCACCAAGGTGATCATCGACGACGTGATCGGGAACCACACCCGCTCCATGGCCCCCTGGGCCGGCGCCCTGATCGGCGCGGCCCTGCTCGTCTACGCCTCGGCCTACATCCGCCGTTACTACGGCGGCCGTCTCGCCCTCGACGTCCAGCACGACCTGCGGACCGGGATGTACGGCACGATCACCCGCCTCGACGGCCGCCGCCAGGACGAGCTGTCCACGGGACAGGTCGTCGGCCGCGCCACCAGCGACCTGCAGCTGATCCAGGGCCTGCTCTTCATGCTCCCGATGACCATCGGGAACGTCCTGCTCTTCGTGATCTCCCTGGTGATCATGGCGTGGCTGTCGCTGCCGCTGACCCTGGTCGCCCTCGCCGTCGCGCCCGCGCTGGGCTGGATCGCCAAGCGCAGCCGCAGCAAGCTCCACCCCGCCACCTGGTACGCCCAGGCGCAGGCCGCCGCCGTCGCGGGCGTGGTCGACGGCGCCGTCAGCGGCGTACGCGTGGTGAAGGGCTTCGGGCAGGAGGAGCAGGAGACCGGCAAGCTCAGGGAGGTCGGGCGCAGGCTCTTCGCCGGGCGGCTGCGCACGATCCGGCTGAACAGCAGGTTCACGCCCGCCCTCCAGGCCGTACCCGCCCTCGGCCAGGTCGCCATGCTGGCCCTCGGCGGCTGGCTGGCCGTCCGCGGGCACATCACGCTCGGCACCTTCGTCGCCTTCTCCAGCTACCTCGCCCAGCTGGTCGGCCCGGTCCGCATGCTCGCGGTGGTCCTCACCGTCGGCCAGCAGGCCCGCGCCGGCACCGAGCGCGTCCTGGAGCTGATCGACACCGAGCCGACCATGCGGGACGGCACCAAGGAGCTGCCCGCCGACGCGCCCGCGACCGTCGAGTTCGACGACGTGTCCTTCGGGTACGACAGCGGATCCAAGGTGCTGGACGGGCTGAGCTTCGAGATCCGGGCCGGTGAGACCCTCGCCGTCGTCGGCTCCTCCGGTTCCGGCAAGTCCACCCTCTCCCTGCTGCTGCCGCGCTTCTACGACGTCACCCACGGCGCGGTCCTGATCGGCGGCCACGACGTCCGCGAGCTCACCCTGGACAGCCTGCGCGCCGCGATCGGGCTCGTCCCGGAGGACTCCTTCCTCTTCTCCGACACCGTGCGCAACAACATCGCGTACGGCCGCCCGGACGCCACCCAGGAGGAGATCGAGGCCGCCGCCCGCGCCGCCCAGGCGGACCGTTTCATCACCGCGCTGCCCGCGGGCTACGACACCAAGGTCGGCGAGCAGGGCCTGACCCTCTCCGGCGGTCAGCGCCAGCGCGTCGCGCTCGCCCGCGCCCTGCTCACCGACCCGCGGCTGCTCGTCCTCGACGACGCCACCTCCGCCGTCGACGCCCGCGTGGAACACGAGATCCACGAGGCCCTCAAGCACGTGATGGAGGGCCGTACCACCCTGCTGATCGCGCATCGCCGCTCCACCCTCAACCTCGCCGACCGCATCGCCGTCCTCGACGGCGGCCGGCTCGCCGACGTCGGCACCCACGAGGAACTCCAGGAGCGGTCCGCCCTCTACCGCCGGCTGCTCACCGACCCGGACGAGCTGGGCGGGGTCTCCCCGGGCCACGCCGAGCCCGCCCTGCCCCAGGAGGACACCTCCGTCCGCGAGGAGCTGGACGCCGAGTTCGACGCCGAGCGGGGCGTGACCCCCAGGCTGTGGACGGGCGACCGGGAACCGAAGGACCAGGCGCTCTCCGGCACCCCGGCCACCCCGGAACTCCTCGCCCAGGTGGAGGCGCTGCCCCCGGCCACCGACACCCCCGGCATCGACGAGGCCCGGGCGGTCCTGCCGGAGGACTCCTACGGCCTGCGCCGCCTGCTGCGCGGCTTCGGCCTGCCGCTGCTGCTCAGCCTGCTGCTGGTCGCCGTGGACGCGGGCGCGGGCCTGCTGCTGCCGGTGCTGATCCGGCACGGCATCGACTCGGGCGTGACGAAGATGGCCATCGGGGCCATCTGGTCCGCGTCCCTGCTGGCCCTGCTCACCGTCCTCGTCCAGTGGGCCGCGCAGATCGGCGAGACCCGCATGACGGGCCGTACCGGCGAGCGGGTGCTGTACGCGCTGCGGCTGAAGATCTTCGCCCAGCTCCAGCGGCTGGGGCTCGACTACTACGAGCGCGAGCTGACCGGCCGGATCATGACCCGGATGACGACCGACGTCGATGCCCTGTCGACGTTCCTGCAGACGGGTCTCGTCACGGCGTTCGTCTCGGTCGTCACCTTCTTCGGCATCATGGTCGCCCTGCTGGTGATCGACCTCCAGCTCGCCCTGGTGGTCTTCGCGACGCTGCCCCCGCTGATCGTCGCGACCTTCTTCTTCCGCCGGGCGAGCGTGAAGGCGTACGAACTCGCACGCGAGCGCGTCTCGGTGGTCAACGCCGATCTGCAGGAGTCGGTCGCCGGCCTGCGGATCGTGCAGGCCTTCCGGCGCGAGCGGGACGGCGGGCGGCGGTTCGCCGAGCGCAGCGACAGCTACCGGCGCGCCCGCATCCGCGGTCAGTGGCTGATCTCCGTGTACTTCCCGTTCGTGCAGCTCCTGTCGTCGGTCGCGGCGGCCTCGGTGCTGATCGCGGGCGCGGGCCGGGTTCAGGCGGCCACCCTGACGACCGGCGCCCTGGTCGCCTACCTCCTCTACATCGACCTGTTCTTCGCGCCGGTCCAGCAGCTGTCCCAGGTCTTCGACGGCTACCAGCAGGCCACCGTCTCCCTGGGCCGCATCCAGGAGCTGCTGCGCGAGCCGACGTCCACGAAGTCGGCGGACGAGCCGCGGGAAGTGCTGTCCCTGCGCGGGGACATCGCCTTCGAGGGCGTGCACTTCGCCTACGGCGACGACGAAGAGGCGCTCGCCGGCATCGAGTTGACGATCCCGGCCGGGCAGACGGTGGCCTTCGTCGGCGAGACGGGCGCCGGCAAGTCGACCCTCGTCAAGCTGGTCGCGCGGTTCTACGACCCCACCGCAGGGCGGGTCACGGTCGACGGCACGGATCTGCGCGCCCTGGACCTGACCTCGTACCGGCACCGGCTGGGAGTCGTCCCGCAGGAGGCGTACCTGTTCCCCGGCACGGTCCGGGACGCCATCGCCTACGGCCGCCCGGACGCCACCGACGCCGAGGTGGAGGCGGCGGCGCGGGCGGTCGGCGCGCACGAGATGATCGCCACGCTGGAGGGCGGCTATCTGCACGAGGTCGCCGAACGCGGCCGCAACCTGTCGGCCGGCCAGCGCCAGCTGATCGCGCTCGCCCGCGCCGAGCTGGTCGACCCGGACATCCTGCTCCTCGACGAGGCCACGGCCGCGCTGGACCTGGCCACGGAGGCCCAGGTCAACCAGGCCACCGACCGTCTGGCGGGGCGGCGTACGACGCTGGTGGTCGCCCACCGGCTGACCACGGCGGCCCGCGCGGACCGGGTGGTGGTGATGGACCACGGCCGGGTCGCGGAGGACGGCAGCCACGACGAACTCCTCGCCCGCGACGGCCGGTACGCCGAACTGTGGCGCACCTTCGTCGGCCGCCCGGAGCCGGAGGAGCCGGTCACCGCCTCCCGCTGACGGCCCGCCGGCCTCTCCGGCGCCCCCCTTCGACGCGTGTCGCTGACGGCCGTGCAACCATCCGGCATACGCCGTGCGTCCGTACATCAGTACGGAAGCCGGGGGAGCGCGACCGTGGTACGGGGAGGATCGAAGTGGACAGTGGTGGGATACGCCGGCGCCTGGCGCTCGGTGCGGCCGTGTTGGCGGCGAGCGGGGCGCTCGCCCTGGTGACGTCCGGCACCGCCCAGGCGGGCACGGTCGGCGGCTGTGCCGGGCACGAGGTGCGGACCCTGCCGTTCAGCAGCGGGGTCACCCACGTCTACAAGCACGACGGGTACGTGTGCGCCATCACGGTCGCCCGGCACCCCGGATCCGCCCGGACGATGTCCGTCAGCGTCCAGGCCCGCGGCAACCGCCCGGTCGTCGACAAGGGCGTCTACCGGCACCACGCGGGGCCGGTGACGGTCCACGCCGGCCACCGCTGCGTGTGGATCAAGGGCGCGGTGGGGCCCCGGGGGTCGGTCAGCTCGGGGTGGATCCTGTGCTGACGGCCCGCGCGGTCAGCCCGCTTCCGGGAGCCTCGCGAACGCCTTGTGGAACCCCGGGAACGTCTTGCGGACGCAGCCGGGATCGTCGTACGACAGGCCGGGGGTGCGCAGGCCGGTCACCGCGAAGGACATCACGATGCGGTGGTCCCCGAAGGTCCTGATCCCGGTGCCGGGCGCGGGCCTGCCGGGCCGGATCTCGATCCAGTCGGGACCGGTCGCCACCGGCACACCGAGCCTGCGCAGATTGTCCGCGCAGGCCTCCAGACGGTCGCACTCCTTCACCCGGGCGTTGGCCACGTCCTCGATGCGGACCGGGCCGGAGGCGAACGGCGCGATCGCGGCAAGCGTCGGCATGGTGTCGGAGACGTCCCGCATGTTCACCGGGTTCCTCCGAGGATGCCCCGGCCTTCGGGCCGGGGAGGAATCGGACTCCTGCGGAGCAGGGCAGGGGTAGCGGGATCGCGGTCAGGGCGATCCGGCGTCCGCCCCGCACGGCGGTGATGCCGCCCACGATGATCGAGAGCTCTCAACTGTCAGTGCTCTCAGGTAGGTTCGGATGCATGACGACGGAGGCGATCACGAAGGACGCCGGGCATGCCCGGTACACCTTCCGTGTGCGCCTGTCGAACACGGCCAGGCGCCGGCTCGAAGCCGAGTGGGCGCGCTGCCGGTGGATCTGGAATGAGTGCGTCGCGAAGTCCCGGCAGGTCCACGTGCAGGGCAAAGCGGGTGGCGAGAAGCTGACGTGTGGTCCGGGGCAGTTGGACAGGATGCTGACCGAGGCCCGCGGGGCGACGCCCTGGCTGGCTGAGGGCGCGAGCGTGCCGCAGCAGCAGGTGATTCGGGACTTCGCCAGGTCGAGGGCGAAAGCGCTGAAGGACATCAAGGACCGGTTGCCGATGCACCGGCGGGCCGGGATGCCCAGGTGGAAGAAGAAGCGGGAGGCGCGGTGCAGCCTCAACTACACCCGGCGCGGTTTCCGCCTCAGGGACGGCCGCCTGCACCTTGCGGGCGGGATCGTGCTGAGGGTGGTGTGGTCGCGGGAGCTTCCGGCCGACCCGTCGAGTGTGCGGGTGTTCCAGGACACGCTCGGACATTGGTATGTGTCCTTCGTCGTTCCCGCGCAGAGCGAACCGCTCGCCCCGACGGGGCGCGTGCTCGGGGTGGACTGGGGTGTGAAGGAGACCGCCACCACCACCGACGACGCCTACGATCTCCCCCATGCCGAGCACGGCAGGCGGGCCGCGCAGCGGCTGGCGAGGTACCAGCGGATGATGGCCCGGCGTCGGCCTTCGAAGGGACAGCCCGCATCCGCCGGCTACCGGAAGGCGCAGGCCCAGGCGGCGAAGCTGCACAAGAAGGTGGCGAGGCGGCGGGAGGACACCGCCCGCAAGTGGGCCAAGTCCGTGATGCGCGGCCATGACGGGGTTGCGGTGGAGGACTTCAGGCCGAGGTTCCTGGCGAAGACCACCATGGCCCGCAAGGCGGCCGATGCCGCCATCGCCGCGACGAAGCGTGCCCTGTGCGAGATGGGCCGCAAGCACGGGCGGGACGTCCGTCTCGTGCACCCGGCGCACACCACGATGGACTGTGCCAAGTGCGGAGCGAGAACCAAGCACGCACTGCCTCTGTCGATGAGAACGTATACCTGCACCGTGTGCGGAGCGGTGTCCCCCAGGGACAAGAACTCCGCCCGCGTGATGCTGGTCCGGGCAGGTTGGAACCCGGACGGTGTCGAGGGCGTAAGACCACCCGAGCCGCCGGCTCCGGTGGCGGCCTGAGCCGTAAATCCCCGCTCAGCCCTGGAGGGCGACGCATTCCCCTCCCTTCAGGGAGGGGAGCCTTCAAGGTGAGACCGCGCAGAACTCCCGTGCCGCGCACGGTCGTCCGGTCCGCCGTGATCTCCACCTCGGCGCCCATCCGCCGCAGCACCTCCACGAAGCGGAGATCGCCCTGGAGCGCACCGGTGCCGAGGCCCGGCACGGTCACCTCGCGGCCCGGCGTGACGGCGGCCGCGGCGAAGAAGTAGCTCGCGGTGGAGGCGTCCGGCTCGATGGCGTAGGCGGTGGCGCGGTAGCCGCCGGCCGGGACGTCGTAGACCTCGCCGTCGCGCACCACCTCCACGCCGAACGCCCCTTGCGGGTCAGCGGGCCCAGCAGGAGCAGCGCGGTCAGGTACTGGGAGGACTGGCCGGCGTCCAGCACGACCTCGCCGCCCTCGACACCGGCCGCCCGGACGGTGAGCGGATGGTGCCCCTCGGCCTCCTCGTGCCGCAGGTCGACGGCGAGGTCGCGCAGGGCGCGGGTGAGCGGGCCGAGGGGACGGCGGCGCATCCGCGGGGAGGCGTCGAAGCGGAAGGTGCCGTGTCCGGCGGCGGCCAGGACGGGCAGGAAGCGGGCGGTGGTGGCGCCGTCACGGCAGTGGACGCCGGCCTCGGCGAGCGCCGGTCCCTGCGGGCGGCCGTCCACCTGCCAGGCCTCCGCGGTACGGCCCACCCGGTAGCCGAGGCGGGTCAGGCCCTCGGCGAAGCCCTCGGTGTCGTCGGAGCTCAGGGGGCCCAGGAGCGTGCTGACGCCGTCGGCGGCGGCCGCGAGGAACAGGGCGCGGGCGGTGATGGACTTGGAACCGGGGACGGCTACTGCGGGCATGCCCGCATGATGGCTGGTTCGTCCGCACTCCGGTCATGACCGTCCAGGAGGTGGACGTGCCGCCGGACGGGGGAACCCGGCGCGCGCCGGACTCGTCCAACGCGCGGGTTGCCGGACGGGTCTTCCGTGCCGTGGTGTCGGCCCTTCGCGACTGGCCGCGAACGCCGACCCACCCTCTTCGCCGCGGCACGGCCGGCCGCCCCGCCGCCATCGGCGCGCCCCCTCCCTGCGCCGGTGGCGGCCCCTTCCGCGGTTACTGTGCGGTCCCTTGACGGAAAGAAACTTCCCGGATATTGGTGACTCCTCGGAAGTTTCCTTCAGCGGTACTCCTCTGGAAGGAGCGCACGTGCCCGACACCAGCACGGGAAGCGTCACCAGCACGGCAAGCACGGGACACACCGCAAGACCCTCCAGACGCGCCGTCCTCGCCGCGACCGCGGGCCTCACCGCCGCGCTGACCGTACCGACGGCCGCGCGCGCCGCCACGCCCGGCGACGACCGCCGGCTGCGCGCCCTGATCTCCCGGATGACGCTGGAGGAGAAGGTCGGCCAGCTCTTCGTGATGCGGGTCTACGGCCACTCCGCCACCGCCCCCGACCAGGCCGACATCGACGCCAACCTCAACGAGATCGGCGTCCGCACGGCCGCCGAGCTGATCGCCAAGTACCGCGTCGGCGGGATCATCTACTTCGCCTGGGCCCACAACACCCGCGACCCGCACCAGATCGCCGACCTCTCCGACGGCATCCAGAGGGCCTCCCTGGACCAGCCGCGCGGCCTGCCGGTGCTCATCGCCACCGACCAGGAGCACGGCGCTGTCTGCCGGGTCGGCAAGCCCGCCACCCTCTTCCCCGGCGCCATGGCGATCGGCGCCGGCCGCTCCCGCGCGGACGCGCACACCCTCGGCCGGATCTCCGGCGCCGAGCTGCGCGCGATCGGCGTCAACCAGGACTACTCCCCGGACGCCGACGTCAACGTCAACCCGGCCAACCCGGTCATCGGCGTACGGTCCTTCGGCGCCGACCCGGACGCGGTCGCCGCGCTGGTGGCCGCCGAGGTGAAGGGTTATCAGGCCTCCCGGGTCGCGGCGACCGCCAAGCACTTCCCCGGTCACGGCGACACCGCAACCGACAGCCACACCGGCTTCCCGGTCATCACGCACAGCCGGGAGTTGTGGGAGAAGCTGGACGCCGTACCCTTCCGGGCCGCGATCGCCGCGGGCATCGACTCCATCATGACCGCGCACATCCAGTTCCCGGCCCTGGACGACTCCGGCGACCCGGCCACCCTCTCCCACCCGATCCTCACCGGCATCCTGCGCGGCGAACTCGGCTACGACGGGGTCGTGATCACCGACTCCCTCGGCATGGAGGGCGTCCGCACCAAGTACGGTGACGACCGGGTGCCGGTGCTCGCGCTGAAGGCCGGGGTGGACCAGCTGCTCAACCCGCCGTCCCTCGACGTGGCCTGGAACGCCGTGCTGAAGGCCGTCCAGAACGGCGAGCTGACCGAGGCCCGCCTCGACGAATCGATCCTGCGCATCCTGCGCCTGAAGGCCCGCCTCGGCCTCTTCGCCGACGGGCGGGCCGGCCGGACGGGCATCGAGGGCACGGTGGGCACCGAGGCGCACCTGGCCGCCGCCGACAGGATCGCCGAACGCACCACGACCCTCCTGGTCAACGAGGACGGCACCCTCCCCTTCTCCCCCCGCACCGAACCCCGCCTCCTGGTCGTCGGCGCGGACCCGGCCTCGCCCTCCGGCACCACCGGCCCGCCCACCGGCGTGCTGGCCGCCGCCCTCACCGAGCTGGGCTTCTCGGCCACGGCCCTGTCCACCGGCACCGCACCCTCAGCCGCGGTCATCGCCCAGGCGGTCAAGGCCGCACAGGACGCGGACGCGGTGGTCGTCGCGACCTACAACGTGACGGCGGGCAGCGCCCAACGCACGCTGGTGGAACAGCTCCTGGCCACGGGCAGACCCCTGGCGGCCCTCGCCGTGCGCAACCCCTACGACGTGGCCCAGTTCCCCTCCGTCAAGGCCTGCCTGGCCTCGTACGGCTGGACGGACGTCGAAGTGCGCGCCGCCGCACGGGTGATCGCCGGCGGCGTGCCCCCGCGCGGCAAGCTGCCGGTGCCGGTGCAGCGGGCCGACGACCCCACCCAGGTGCTGTACCCGATCGGGTACGGGCTGACGTACTAGCCGTACGCCACACACCGGGCGCAATGCCCCCAACGGGGGGAAACCCTCCTTGATGTCTGGCGTGGCCGCGCCGCCGAGGGCCACGCTGGACCGGGGTGTCAGGGGGGTGCCATGCGTGGGAAAGGTGCCGTGAGGACCGCGTGCCTCGCCTGCCTGCTGCCGGCCGCCCTGCTGCTGTCCGGCTGCCGGGGTGGGGCGGGCGCCCCCGTCGGCGACGCCCGCCCCACCCCGGCCACCAGCGGCGGCTACGGCACCGAGTTCCTCGCGGTCGGCGAGTGCAGTTCCTTCGGCACGACCAGCTTCACCGAGGTGCCCTGCGCGAGCGAGCGGGCGGCGGCCAGGGTCGTCGCCCGCTACGACGGCGCGACCGCCGACGGCCCCCTGTGCCCGCCGACGACCGACTTCGTGCTGCACATCAGCGCCCGGTCCGCGGCCGCCGACGAGGACGGCGACGGCGCGATCCCCGAGGGCTACGCCTGCATGCGCGGCCTGGAGCCCCCGCACCCCGGCGACCCTGGGGGCGGGGGCGGCCCCCGCACGATCCCCGGCGACTGCGTCTACGCCTCCGGCAAGGGCCAGGTGCGCGAGACCGCGTGCGACGGCTCGGCCCGCCGAAAACCCGAGTACCGCATCACCAAGGCCGTCCCCGACCGCACGGACTGCCCGGCGTCGACGGCGTTGTACGTCCAGCTGGGCGGCACCAGGCCGGTGGGCTGTGCGCGGCGGCTGTGAGGGAACCGCCCCTACGGCCGCAGCGCGGGCTCGCGCTCGGGGTCCCGCACGTCCAGCTTGGCGTCGAACGCGGCCAGCGGCTCGGCCTTGGCGACGTCGGCGGAGGAAACCCCGGCCCACTGCAGGATGCGAGCCGTGGCGAGAGCCTTCTGGTCGGGGACCAGGCCCGCGACGTTCGCGCCGTGGTTCATGCCGGGTGCCGTGAAGACGTACGAGTCACGGGCGCCGGCACCGAGCCGGAAGCGCTCCGAGCCCCAGGGGTCGTTCTGGCCGTAGACGAACAGCATGTGCGTGGCGTGGTGCCGTACCCATGTGTCCACGTCCCGCATCGCCTGCGGCTGGAAGCGCATCGGGATGGAGCGGGGCACGAAGTCGCGCGGCGGCTGGTAGCCGTAGCGGATCAACTTCCGCTCGATGTGCGGGAAGTGGATGGTCGGCGCCCCCAGCTGGGTGCCCGCCTGGTAGTAGTACGGCGTGTACGGTTCGAGTCCCTGGTCGGTGTAGGCGGAGAACCCGGAGATGGTGTCGACCGAGTTCCAGATCTCGTCGTCGCTCGCGGTGGCCGCGTGCGCCGGGACGGTGTCGCAGTCCTGCAGCAGGCTGTACTGCCAGAAGCCCCAGACGTAGTCGAGGACGACCGCCTCGTACGCCTTGTCCAGGCCGCCGATGGTGTCGAAGGTGTAGCCGTTGTCGGCGGCGTACCGCGCGTACCGCTTCTCCAGCGGCTCCCGGCGCACCAGCGCCTCCCGCTGGACGGCGTTCAGCCGGTCCCGGCACTCCTTGGTGCCGACGCCGGCGAAGAAGCGGTCGTAGGCCGAGTCCTCGCTGTTGACGACGTCGTTGGGGGCGACGTAGGCGACGACGCCGTCCATGTCACGCGGGTAGAAGCGCTCGTAGTACGTCGCCGTCATACCGCCCTTGGAGCCGCCGGTGGCGATCCAGCGGCCGCCGTAGATCGGCTTGAGGGCCTCGAACACGCGGTGCTGGTCGCCGGCCGCCTGACGGATGTCGAGCTTGGACCAGTCGGCCGGGTCGGGGCGGGACGGAGTGAAGAAGCGGTACTCCAGGGAGACCTGGTTGCCGTCCACGATCTGGGTGGGCTCGCGGCGCGAGGGCGTCGTCGAGACGTTGTAGCCGCCGGTGTAGAAGACCGTCGGGCGGCTGGTGTCCTTGTGCAGCACGGTGATGCGCTGCTGGAAGGTGCCGCGGTCGGGGTGGCGGTGGTCGATCGGCTGGGTGTAGTTCAGGACGAAGTAGCGGTAGCCGGGGTACGGCTTCTCCTGGATCAGGCTCACGCCCGGTACGGCGAGCAGTCTGTCCTTGATGTCGGTGGGACCGGACTGGGCGGCGGTGGCCGCGCCCGCCGTGCTCAGCGTGCCTATGAACACGGCGAGCGCCAGCAGCCATCTGAGCGCCTTGCGCATGCGCACTCTCCCCTGTGTGACTGTTGTGAGACACATGTGCGCCGGAAGCTATCGGAGCAACTGGTCCCACATCAGGGGGAGTTGCCTCATCGGCGCCCCGGGTGGCTGGACCGTGAGGGAGGGCTCGGAGATCATCGGCGGCATGACGACGCGCTCGTGCCTCATCCTGCACGGCTGGCAGAACCACCGCCCCGAGGGGCACTGGCAGCACTGGCTCGCCGACCGCCTCACCGGGCTGGGCCACCGGGTCACCTATCCGCAGCTGCCCGAGGCGGACGACCCGGACCTGGAGGTGTGGCTCGGTGAACTCGCCCGCCACTTGGAGGAGTTGGACGGCTCGGGGGAGCGGGTCGTCGTCGCCCACAGCCTGTCCGCCGTGCTGTGGCTGCACGCCGCCGCCCGGGGCCTGGGGCAACTGCGGTACGCGGACCGGGTGCTGCTCGTCGCGCCGCCGTCCCCGGCCACCCTCGCCTCCTTCCCGGAGGTCTCCGCCTTCGCCCCGCCCGCCCCCGACGCCCCGCTTCCCGGCCCGGCCCGGCTGGTCGCGGGCACCGACGACCCGTACTGTCCCGAGGGCGCGGACAGCGTCTACGCCGAGCCGCTCGGCCTGCCCGCCGACATCATCCCCGGCGCCGCCCACCTCGACCTCGACGCCGGGTACGGCCCCTGGCCGGCGGTCCTGGACTGGTGCCTGACCGGCACCGCACCGCTGACGGCACGCCCGGCGCGGTCCGTTTGAGAGGCCCTCGGGAGGCTGCCCGGCTCTCAGGAAGGTGTCAGGGGGATTCGGTGGCCGGGGCTGGCGCCTCGGCGGCCCCCTCGGCCGCACCCTCCGCCTCGTCCCGCAGCTCCGGTGTCGTCGCGGCGACCGCCCCCACCGCCAGCAGACACAGCAGACCGCCGGTGATCAGCGAGGTCGCGCCACTGGTCCAGCCGGCGACCAGGCCGCCGCGCACGTTGCCGAGGCTGGGGCCCGCCTGGCCGACGATCTGCTCGGCCGCCGTGACCCGGCCGAGCAGCGCGTCCGGGGTGCGGGTCTGCACGATCGTGGACCGGGAGACGACCGAGATGGCGTCCCCGGCGCCCGCGACGGCGAGCAGGGCGAGGCCCAGCCACGGGTTGGTCGTCAGCCCGAAGAGGACCAGCGCGGCGCCCCATGCGGCCGCCGCGCCCAGCATGACCGGACCCGGCCGGCCGAGCCGGGTCACCGCGCCCGACAGCGCGGTGGCCGTGACGCCGCCGACCGCCATGGCCGACAGGAACAGGCCGAGGGTGCGCGGGTCGTCGCCGAACCGCTCGGCGTTGACCAGCGGGAACAGGCTCACCGGGAAGGACAGCACGGTCGCGGCGAGGTCGGTGATCAGCGCGCCCCGCACCACCCGGTGCCCGGCCAGGAACCGCAGCCCGTCCAGCACCCCGTGCAGGCCCGCCCGCGACGGCTCGCCCTGCGGCGGCAACGCGGGCAGCCCGAAGGCGCCGTAGAAGCTGACGCCGAAGCTGAGGGCGTCCAGCAGATAGCAGGTGCCGATGCCCAGCCAGCCCAGCAGCACACCGGCCAGGGCCGGCCCGAGGAGCATCATCGACTGGCCGGTGACCTGGTTCAGGGCCAGACCGGCGGCCACCTGGTCCTTCGGCAGCAGCCGCGGCACGAACACCCCGGCCGCCGGGGCGCCGAGCGCGCCGAACGCCGACTGCGCGGCGACCAGGGCGAGGACGGCCGTCACCGGGACGTGCCCGGTGAAGCCCTGCACGGCCAGCAGCACGGAACAGGCCGCCTGGCCCACGTTCGCCGTCAGATAGATCCGCCGCCGGTCCGCCCGGTCCACCCAGGCGCCCGCGAAGAGCCCGAACACCACCAGCGGCACCGCCTGCGCGAGCCCGACCGCACCGGTCCACGCCGTGCTGCGGGTCATGTCCCACACCTGGTACATGACCGTCACCATGGTCATGAAGCCACCGAGCGTGGACACGGTCCGCCCGACCAGCAGCCGCCGGAAGAGGGGTGAGGTGCGCAGGGGGCGTACGTCGATGAGCGGCTGAATCACCGAGGGAGGGTAACCGGGCGCCGATGACCGGGCCAGCGATTTACATGGGGGCCGGGGCGGCACCCCGTCAGGGGCGCGGGGCTGTGTCCGATGAGTGCCTACGCCGCCTCACCCAGCAAGCGCAGCAAGTGCTCCCGTCCCGCGCCCAACAACCCCGCAAGCGGCGCAGCCGACTCGTACCACCGCTTCTCGTACTCCCAGCACAGCCACCCGTCCCACCCGCGCCGGCACAGGACGTCAACGCACTCGGTGAGCGGAAGCACCCCGGAGCCGAGCGGCAGCGGCGTGGTGTCCTGCGCCGACGCGATGTCCTTGACCTGCACGTACCCCAGATGCGGAGCAAGCGCCGCGTAGGTGTCGGCGGGCTGCTCGCCGCCCAGCCAGGTGTGCATGACGTCCCACAGCGCACCCACCTGCCGGTGTCCGACCGGGCCCAGCACCCGGATCACGTCGGCACCGGTGCGATGCGAGTCGTGCGTCTCCAGCAGGATCCGCACCCCCAGCGCGGCGGCGTCCTCCGCCGCGGTGCCGAGCCGCCGGGCGGCCAGGGCGTCGGACTCCGCCAGGGGGCGGTCGGGGTCGGCGCCGGGGAAGACCCGGACGTAGGGCGCGCCCAGGTCGTGGGCGAGGTGGAGGAGGTCCCGGATCTCCGCCAGTACGGGTGCGTCGTCACCGGGCGCGGCGACACGCGCGTACCCGGCGAGGCCCAGGACCTCGACCCCGGCCTCCTTGAAACGGGCCGCGGTCGCGGCGCGTTCGGCGGTGGTCAGGCCGGGATGGACGGGTTCCTCGGGGTGGGCGCGCAGTTCGACGCCGTGGTAGCCGTGCGCGGTCGCGAGCGCCAGGACCTCAGGGACGGGCAGGCCGGGGACACCGAGAGTGGAGAACGCCAGCTTCATGGCCCGGACCCTACTCGTCATTCGCCCGTTGCGTGACTCGCCATTCGCCCGATTCGTGCAGATCCAGTCGCCAGTCCTGGCCCACGAGATCCTTGCCGAAGGAGCGGTGCGGTTTCTCCGCGACGAGGACGAAACCGTGCCGCTGGTAGATCCGGCGGGCGCCGCTGAGCACGTCGTTGGTCCACAGCACCAGGTCGCGGTAGCCGACCCCGCGCGCGAAGTCGATCACGGCCCGCACCAGCCGGTCGCCGATGCCGTGCCCGCGCGCCTCCGGCTCGACCAGCAGCAGCCGCAGCCGCGCGGTACCGGGTGCGTCGTCCCGTACGCACATCACACAGCCCACCGGGCGCCCCGCCCGCTCGGCGATCCACACCCGTTCCAGATGCGGGTCGTGGTCCTCCGCGAAGTCGGCGACGATCCGGGCGACCAGCCCCTCGTAGTCGGTGTTCCAGCCGTACTCGGCCGCGTACAGGGCCGCGTTGCGCTGCACGATCCAGCCGAGGTCGCCGGGGCGCGGCTCGCGCAGCACGACCTCTTCGGACCGGTCCCCGTCCTCGCCGAGGACCTGCTGGATGGTCCGCATGGCCTGCGCCAGCCGGGGCCGGTCGGCCGGGTCCACGGTGCCGAGCATGGCCCCGACCGTCTCCCGGGCCCGCTCGTCGAGCAGGGCGGCGGCCTCCCGGCCCCGCGCGGTGAGCCGTACCCGTCGCCGGCGCGGATCGCTCTGCGAGGGGCCGCGCTCGATGAGTCCGGCGTCCTCGAACTTGTTCAGGATCCGGCTCAGATATCCGGCGTCCAGGTCGAGCAGGGTGCGCAGATCGACCGCGTCCAGGTGCGGGACCTGGGCGAGTTCGTACAGCACACGGGATTCGGTGAGGGTGTACGGGGCGTAGAGATGGCGGCCGTAGTCGAGGGCGCCGATGACGCCCGTGTAGAAGCGGTTGAAGGCGCGGACGTCCTGGACGGTCATGTCAGCCCCCAGATGTTTGACTCAGTCAGAGATACCGTCTCTCAGAGCCTAGGCTCACCGCCCGACCGCGTCCACGGTCCGGCTCGGCGGCGTACCAAATCTGCTGGGATGCACGGGCGTTGGCTGTCCGGACCCGGGTCCGCTCCCTTTGCCTGTTCTTTAGGGCGGTACGGAGTCCTGCTTTTGACTACGTCGCGACCTTGTCGTAGCTTTGATGGTGAACGCCACTTATGTCCGTTTTATCACGGACGTGGCGGTCCGCCGTGAGAGCGCTTATCGCGTGGCGGCGGGCGCGCTCCGAGCGACGCGCAGGCAAGGGAGCGCAACGGACGGCCCGTAGAGGCCGCCCGGCAAGTCAACCACACCCTCCGGAGAGGGGCTCATCATGCGCGCACACACCACCCGGATGAAGAGAGTGGCCATCGCGGTCTGCTCGGCGCCGATCCTGGCCATCGCGGCCGGAGCCGGAGCGGCCCAGGCTGCCACCTCCTCCGCTCCCGCGTCCGCTCCCGCGCACGTCGCCACGTACCACTCAGACGGGTGGGGCTGGGGCTGGGGCGGCGGCGGCTGGGGCTGGGGCTGGGGCGGCTGGGGCTGGGGCGGCGGCTGGGGCTGGGGCGGCGGCTGGGGCTGGGGCTGGGGCTGTGACTGAGTGCCAGCAGTAGCCGACACCCCCTGACAAGCGAAGGGCGGATCCGGGTGCCCGACCCCAACGGGCACCCGGATCCATATGCCGGAACACGTGACGGAAGCGATGTTCCGGAGCGGCCGTTGACAACGGAGGTACCGGATGAGGATCGTCTGCGTGGGCGGAGGCCCGGCCGGGCTGTACTTCGCCATCTCCGCGAAGCTGCGGGACGCCGGTCACGAGATCACCGTGATCGAGCGGGACCCGCCGGAGGCGACGTACGGCTGGGGTGTCGTGTACTGGAACGATCTGCTGGACATCCTGCATCACAACGACCCCGAGAGCGCACGGGCGGTGAGCGCCGGTTCCGTGCTGTGGCAGGACCAGGAGATCCGTCTGCACGGCAGCCGGCACGACGGCACGGCCTACTTCGGCGGCTACGGCTACAGCATGGGCCGCGCCGCCCTGCTGGAGGTCCTCACCCGGCGCGCGAGGGCACTCGGCGTCGACGTCCGGCACGGGGAGAGGCTCGCCGATCCCGCCGACCTGCCCGAGGCCGACCTGATCGTGGCCGCCGACGGCGCGGGCAGCCGCATCCGGCAGAGCCGCGCCGAGCACTTCGGCACCCAGGTGGAGACCGGCCGCAACCCCTACATCTGGCTCGGCACGGACCGGCAGTTCGAGAGCTTCGTGTTCTGCTTCGAGGAGACCCCGGCCGGCTGGATCTGGTTCCACGCCTATCCGTCGTACCACGGGATCAGCACCTGCATCGTGGAGTGTTCACCGCAGACCTGGCAGGGCCTCGGCCTCGACACGCTCGAACCCGAGGACGCCATGCCCCTGCTGGAGAAGATCTTCCACCGTGCGCTCGACGGCCACTCCCTGATCAGCAGATCACGCGGCGAACCGGCGAAGTGGCAGCGCTTCCAGCACATCAGCAACCGGACCTGGGTCGACGGCAACGTCGTCCTGGCCGGCGACGCCGCGCACACCACCCACTTCACGCTCGGGTCCGGGACCCGGCTCGCGATGATCGACGCGATCGTGCTGGCCCACAGCCTCGCGAGCTACCCGGATCGGCGGACGGCACTGCGCGAGTACGACCAGCACCGCCGCGCCGAACTGCACCCCACCCAGGCGGGTGCGCGCTCCAGCATGGCCTGGTTCGAGCAGCTGGACGACTACCTGGACCGCGACCCGGTCTCCTTCGCCTACGCCATGTCGGTACGCCAGGGCAACCAGACCCCCTGGCGCTACCAGGTCCACCTCGCCACCCAGATCGCCGCCGTACGCAGCGCCCGCCGGGCCTACGACACCGGCAAGCGCTGGTACCGGGACCGCAGGAGGGGCGAGGCGCCGATGCCCCTGCTGGGAAGGTCACTTCCCGGCTGACCGGGGCACCCCCGAAGACCCCCGCACCATCAGCTCCCCCCGGACGGTCGTGATGCCTCCGGGGGGCGCCTCCTCCCGCCCCATGGCGATGCGCCCGGCCCTGGCCCCCGCCTCCGCGAGCGGCAGCCGCACCGTCGTCAGCGCGGGCACCGCATCCACGCTGAACGGCAGATCGTCGAACCCGGCGACCGACACGTCGTCCGGAATCCGCAGCCCGGCGTCCCGCAGCGCGGCACACGCCCCGAGCGCGACGGAGTCGTTCGCGGCGACCACGGCGGTCAGCGACGGATCACGGCGCAGCAGCTCCAGCGTCGCCTCGTACCCGGACTGCCGGTCGTAGCGGCCGTGCACCGTCCAGCGCGGGTCCTCCGCCACACCCGCCGCGGCCAGCGCCTCCCGGTGGCCCTCCAGCCGGTGCCGGGTCGTCGTGCGCTCCTCGGGGCCCGCGATGTAGCCGAGGCGGCGGTGGCCGAGCCCGAGCAGATGCTCGGTGAGCCGGCGTGCGCCGCCCCGGTTGTCGAAGGTGAGCGCCACGGCCTCGGTGGCGGGCGCCGGCGGCCGCCCGCACAGCACCACCCGCGTCCCGGCCTCGGCGAGCTTGCGCAGCTTCGCCGCGACCGCCGCGGCGTGCGGCGCGTCCTCCACGGCCCCGCCGGTCAGCACCACGCCCGCCGCCCGCTGCCGCTGCAACAGGGTCAGGTAGGTCAGCTCACGCTCCGGCGAGCCGCCCGTGTTGCAGACCACCGCGAGCCGCTCACCGCCCGCCCGGCCACCCCCGACGCCCCCGATCTCGGCCTGGATCGCGCTCGCCATGATGCCGAAGAAGGGGTCGGCGATGTCGTTGACGAGGATGCCGACCAGGTCGGAGGTGGCCGCCGCGAGGGCGCTCGCCGGGCCGTTGAGGACGTAGTCCAGCTCGTCCACCGCCCGCAGCACGCGCTCGCGCGTGGAGGCGGCCACCGGGTAGTTGCCGTTCAGCACGCGCGACACCGTCGCGGGTGAGACCTGGGCGCGGGCCGCCACATCCGCCAGGGTCACCGTCATCTCGTCGTCCTCCGGTCGCGCATCGTGTCGTACGCCCTCGTAGACAGCCAGGTCCTGCCGCTGGTTCCGAGAATCCGTCGAGCAGACCTTAAGGCCATGGCCCCCGGTTGTTCGCCCCCTCGAACAACTCGAAGGGGACACGGTCTTGTACGGACCACGGTCCAGAGGCTAGCTTCTCACCATAGAAAGCGCTTGCTGCCTGTGTTGACAGAGGGGACTCACGTGACACGCAAGACGGTGCGAATCGCCATGAACGGCGTGACCGGGCGCATGGGCTACCGCCAGCACCTCGTACGGTCGATCCTCGCCCTGCGCGACCAGGGCGGCCTCGACCTCGGCGACGGCACCGTGCTGTGGCCCGAGCCGATCCTGCTCGGCCGCCGCGAGCAGGCCCTGCGCGAGATCGCCGACCGCCACGGCCTCGACCACGTCTCGACGGACGTGGACGCGGTCCTCGCGGACGACAGCGTCGACATCTACTTCGACTCCCAGGTCACCTCCGCCCGCGAGGAGGCCGTCAAGAAGGCGATCGCCGCCGGAAAGCACGTCTACACCGAGAAGCCCACGGCCACCGGCCTGGACGGCGCCCTCGAACTGGCGCGCCTCGCCCACGCCAGGGGCATCAGGCACGGCGTGGTCCAGGACAAGATCTTCCTGCCGGGCCTCATGAAGCTGAAGCGGCTCGTCGACGGCGGCTTCTTCGGCCGGATCCTCTCCGTGCGGGGCGAGTTCGGCTACTGGGTGTTCGAGGGCGACTGGCAGCCCGCCCAGCGCCCTTCCTGGAACTACCGCGCCGAGGACGGCGGTGGCATCGTTGTCGACATGTTCCCGCACTGGGAATACGTCCTGCACGAGCTGTTCGGCCGCGTGAGGTCCGTCCAGGCCCTCGCCACCACCAACATCCCGCAGCGCTGGGACGAACAGGGCAAGCCCTACGACGCCACCGCCGACGACGCCGCCTACGGCATCTTCGAGCTGGAGGGCGGCGCGATCGCCCAGATCAACTCCTCCTGGGCCGTGCGCGTCAACCGCGACGAACTGGTCGAGTTCCAGGTCGACGGCACCGAGGGCTCCGCGGTGGCGGGACTCAGGAAGTGCCGGGCGCAGCACCGCTCGGCGACCCCCAAGCCGGTCTGGAACCCGGACGTCCCGGCCACCGAGGTCTTCCGCGACCAGTGGCAGGAAGTCCCGGACAACGGCGACTTCGACAACGGCTTCAAGGCCCAGTGGGAGTTGTTCCTCAAGCACGTCTACGCCGACGCGCCGTACCACTGGGACCTGCTGGCCGGCGCCCGCGGCGTCCAACTCGCGGAGCTGGGCCTGAAGTCCTCGGCCGAGGGCCGCCGGATCGAGGTACCGGAGATCGCGCTGTGACCATCCAACTCCCTTCGGCGGACGGCTCGTTGCGGACGTACGAGCCACGCACCGAGCCGTCGCACGTCTCGCCGGGCACCCCCTTCACCTCCCGTACGGTGTTCTCGGCGGCGCACGTCGTGGCCGACCCGTACGCGGACGTGTCCCCCGACTCGCCCGCCGCCGTCGACTGGGACGCCACCCTCGCCTTCCGCCGCCACCTGTGGTCCCACGGACTCGGCGTCGCCGAGGCGATGGACACCGCCCAGCGCGGCATGGGCCTGGACTGGGCGGGCGCGGCCGAGCTGATCCGCCGGTCGGCGGCCGAGGCGCGCAGTGTGGGCGGCCGGATCGCCTGCGGGGTCGGCACCGACCAGATCGCGGGCGGCTCCCTGGCGGAGATCCGCGCGGCCTACGAGGAACAGCTCGCGGTCGTCGAGGAGTCGGGCGCCCAGCCGATCCTGATGGCGTCGCGGGCCTTGGCGGCCGCCGCTTCCGGACCCGAGGACTACCTGGAGGTCTACGGCCGTCTCCTGCGCCAGTCCGCCGAGCCGGTGATCCTGCACTGGCTGGGCCCGATGTTCGACCCGGCGCTGGAGGGTTACTGGGGCTCGGCCGACCTGGACGCCGCGACGGACACGTTCCTGGAGGTCGTCGCCGCGCACCCGGACAAGGTGGACGGCATCAAGGTGTCCCTGCTGGACGCCCGCAGGGAGATCGACCTCCGCCGCCGCCTGCCTCGCGGCGTGCGCTGCTACACCGGCGACGACTTCCACTACCCCGAGCTGATCGCGGGCGACGACCAGGGCTTCAGCCACGCCCTGCTCGGCGTCTTCGACCCGCTCGGCCCGCTGGCGGCCGAGGCGGTACGGGTCCTGGACACGGGGGACACGGCAGGCTTCCGGAGCCTGCTGGACCCCACGGTCGAGCTGGCCCGCCACCTCTTCCAGACCCCGACCCGCTTCTACAAGACCGGCGTGGTCCTCCTGGCCTGGCTCGCCGGCCACCAGTCCCACTTTGCGATGGTCGGCGGCCTGCAGTCGGCCCGCTCCCTCCCGCACCTGGCCCGCGCCTACGAACTCGCCGACGTCCTCGGCCTGTTCCCGGACCCCAAGCTCGCCGAGGAACGGATGAAGAACCTGCTGTCGCTGTACGGGGTGACCCCATGACCGATCTGGCGCGATTCAGCATCAACCAGATGACGGTGAGGCAGCTGTCACTGCCGGAACTGGCGGACGCCTGCGGGCGATTGGGCATCACTCAGGTCGGCCTGTGGCGGGAGCCGGTCCAGGAGTACGGCGTCGAGGCGACGGCGAAACTTCTCCGGGAGGCGGGCCTGACGGTGACGACCCTGTGCCGGGGCGGCTTCCTCACGGCGACCGACCCGGCAGAGCGGTCCCGCGCCCTGGACGACAACTGGCGCGCGATCGAGGAGGCGGCCACCCTCGGCACCGACACCCTGGTCCTGGTCTGCGGCGGCCTCCCGCCCGGCGGCAAGGACCTGCGGGCGGCCCGCGAACGCATCGCCGACGCCCTCGCCGACCTCGCGCCCCGGGCCGAGGACCACGGGGTCCGCCTGGCCATCGAGCCCCTGCACCCCATGTACGCCGCCGACCGCTGCGTGGTGTCGACGCTGGCCCAGGCCCTGGACCTGGCCGAGCGCTTCCCCGCGCACCAGGTCGGGGTGACGGTGGACACATACCACATCTGGTGGGACGACCAGGCCCCGGCACAGATCGCCCGGGCGGGCGCGAGCGGCCGTATCCACACCTTCCAGCTCGCCGACTGGATCACCCCGCTGCCCGAGGGCGTCCTCAACGGCCGGGGGCAGATCGGCGACGGCGCGATCGACATGCGCGAGTGGACGGGCCACGTGGAGGCCGCCGGGTACACCGGCCCGATCGAGGTCGAGCTCTTCAACGAGCGGCTGTGGGCCCGGGACGGCCGGGAGGTGCTGGCGGAGACGGCGGAGCGGTTCGTGGAACACGTGCACAAAAAATCTTGAGAACGCGTGCAACCCTTTCCGGGTTCCGGGTGTCGTACCTGTCATCAGAACCCGGGAGGGGACCCGGGGGGGATTCACGGGGTTCTGATACGGAGGGGAAAGCCGAGGGGGGGGGGGCCCGGGCCGGGCCCGGGGGGCCCCCCCCCCCCCGGGGGGGGCGGCCCCGAAGAACGCCCCCACGCCCCCCCCCGCCCCCCAAAGGTCGAGCGGCCCCCCCCCGCCCCCCGGGCGGCCCCCCCCCCGCCCC
>NZ_JBITGJ010000003.1:22594-74399 GCF_044456925.1 Streptomyces sp. NPDC050743 | reverse complement strand
GCCCCCCCCTTCAACCACCCCGCGGGGGGCGGGCGGGGGGGGGCGGGGGCGGGGGCCCCGCCGGGGGGCCGGGGGGGGGGGCCCCCCGCCGCCCCGCCCCCCCCCCCCCCCCCCTCGAAGTCGTACGGGCCTCAGAAGAAGACGCCGCAGCGCAGCAGCACATTGGCGTACGGCCGCGCCTCGCCCGTGCGGACGACCAGCCGTGCGCCCGCCGACAGCTCCTTCAGGCGCTCGTGCGGGACCAGGGAGAGCCCCGGGAAGTGGCCTTCCAGCAGGGCCCGGTTGCGGCCGCGCAGCTCCTCCGCGGCCGTGGCGCCCTCCACCACGAGTTCGGCCAGCAGGCCGTCCAGCACTTGAGCGAACGACGGCACCCCGGCGCGGAACGCCAGGTCCACCACGCGCGGCCCGTCCGGGATCGGCATGCCCGCGTCACACACCAGCACCCCGTCCCCGTGCCCCAGCTCGGCGAGGGCACCGGACAGATGCCGGTTGAGGATTCCCGCCTTCTTCACAGCGCCTCGACCTCCTCCGCCGTCGGATACGACTCCTGCGCGCCCCGCTTCGTCACGGCCGCCGCGCCGACCTGGGCCGCGTAGGCCGCCGCCTCCGGCAGATCCGCGCCCGTGCCCAGCTTCCAGGCCAGCGCCGCCGTGAACGCGTCCCCGGCACCTGTCGTGTCCACCGCGTCCACCTTCGCCGACGCCACCCGCGTCACCTCCGAGGAGTCGCACACCAGCGCCCCCTGTGCGCCGAGCGTCACCACCACCGAGCGCGGACCCTTGGCCAGCAGCAGCCGCGCCCAGTCCGCCGGGTCCTCGCTCACACAGGCGTCGCCGAGGATCACCCGGGCCTCGTGCTCGTTGACGATCAGCGGGTCGCAGGCCGCGAGCACCTCCGTCGGCAGGGGGCGCGGCGGGGACGGGTTCAGCACGAAACGGCTGTCCGGGGACAGGTTCCGTACGACCTCCACGACCGTCTCCAGCGGGATCTCCAGCTGCGCCGACACCACCCGGGAGGCGAGGAACAGGCTGACCGCCGCCCGGATGTCCGCGGGGGCGAGGCGGGCGTTGGCACCGGGCGACACCACGATGCTGTTGTCTCCGGAGGGGTCCACGGTGATCAGCGCCACCCCCGTCGGCGCTCCGCCCACCAGCACGCCGACCGTGTCGACGCCGGCCTCGTGCAGGGAGTCCAGCAGCAGCCGGCCGTGGCCGTCGTCGCCGACTCGGGCCAGCAGGGCCGTACCCGCGCCGAGCCGGGCGGCGGCGACCGCCTGGTTGGCGCCCTTGCCGCCCGGGTGGACGGCCAGGTCGCCGCCGAGCACCGTCTCGCCGGCGGCCGGCCGCCGCTCGACGTCGATCACCAGGTCGGCGTTGGCCGAACCCACGACCAACAGGTCGTAGTCGTACATCAGTTGACTCCCCATGACTCCCAGAGACGACCCGGGCGGGCGGCCGTCACCCATGGTGCCCCATGCCGGGTGCCCCCATGGTGTACGACCGCCCCCCCGGCCTCACCCGTTGTCAGCCGCTGAAACCGGCCACGTTGTCCTTCGTGACCACCTTCACCGGTACCTTCACCGTCGGCGCCACCTTCTTGCCCTGGACCGCCGTCAGCGCGTTGTCCACGGCGATCTTCCCCAACTGCGTCGGCTGCTGGGCGACCGACGCGTACAGCGTGCCGTCCTTCACCGCCGTCAGTCCGTCCGGGGTGCCGTCGAAACCGACGACCTGGACGGACTTGCCGGCCTTGGAACCGAGCGCCTTGATCGCGCCGAGGGCCATCTCGTCGTTGGCGGCGATGACACCCTGGACGTCGGGGTGGGCCTGGAGCAGGTTCGACATCACGTCGAGGCCCTTGGTGCGGTCGAAGTCGGCCGGCTGCTGGGCCACCACCTGGATGCCGGGATAGGCCTTCAGGCCCTGCGCGAAGCCCTGCGCGCGCTCCCGGGCCGCCGACGTGCCGGCCTGGCCCTGAAGGATGACGATCTTGCCCTTGCCGCCGAGCTTCTCGGCGACGGTCTTCGCGGCCAGTTCACCGCCCGCCACGTTGTCGGAGGCCACCAGGGCGTTCACGGCGGCCTTGTTGACGCCCCGGTCGACGGCGATCACCGGGATCCTGGCCTTGTCGGCGGCCTTGACCGAGTTGCTCGCCGCGTCCGAGTCCACCGGGTTGACGATGATCGCGCCCAGGCCGGAACTGGTGAAGTTCTGCAGCTGGTTGGCCTGCTGGGAGGCGTCGTTCTGGGCGTCGGTCACGGTCAGGTCCACGCCCAGCTTCTTCGCCTCGGCCTGGGCGCCGGCCCGGATCTGCACGAAGAACGGGTTGTTGAGGGTGGACAGCGACAGGCCCATCTTCGGGGTGGTGGAGGACGAGGACCCGCTGTGCAGGAAGGAGGTCGCGCCGACGATCGCCACGGTGACGACGGCCGCGAGGGCGTAGGTCGCCGCCTGCCTGCCCTTGGGCCCGCCCGTCCCGGACGCCACCGGGGTCGCCCCGGCCTTGCGGCGCACGGTGTCCAGCAGCACCGCCAGCGCGATGACGACGCCGATCACGACCTGCTGCCAGAACGCGGAGACGTTCAGCAGGTTGAGGCCGTTGCGGAGCACCGCCAGGATCAGCGCGCCGATCAGCGTGCCGGACGCCTTGCCGGTGCCGCCCGCGAGCGAGGCACCGCCGATGACGACCGCCGCGATCGCGTCCAGCTCATAGCCGTCGGCGGCCTGCGGCTGCGCCGAGGACAGCCGGGAGGCCAGCACGACGCCCGCGACGGCCGCGAAGATGCCGGACAGCGCGTAGATGGCGAGCTTCTGCTTCTTCACCCGAAGACCGGACAGCCGCGCGGCCTCCTCGTTGCCGCCGATCGCGTACATCGAGCGGCCGATGTACGTCCGCCCCAGCACGAGCGCGGCGATCAGCCCCATGACGACCATGACCAGCACCGGCACCGGCAGCCATCCGCCGAGCGTGTCCCCGAGGTGCGAGACCGAGTCCGGGAAGGCGATGGGGGAGCCCTGCGAGATCACCAGGGCGAGACCACGGCCCACCGACAGCATGGCCAGCGTCGCGATGAACGGCGGCAGCTTGCCGTAGGCGATGAGGAAACCGTTCACCAGACCCGCGACGACACCCGTGGCGACGGCGAACAGGACCGCGACCGCCACCGGCACCCCGTGCTGCGTGGCGCTCCAGGCCAGCACGGTCGCCGACAGCGCGGCCACGGACCCGACGGACAGATCGATGCCCGCCGAGACGATCACGAAGGTCACACCGAAGGCGAGGATGGCCGTCACAGCCGCCTGGACGCCGATGTTGAGCAGGTTGTCGGTGGTCAGGAAGTCCCCGGACAGCGCCGACAGCGCGACGACGAGGACGATCAGCGCGGTGAGCGCGCCGTTGTCGAGGAGCAGCCGGCGCAAGGCCCCCGGGGCGGGGGCGCCACTCGCGCTCGCCCGGCTCTTGAGCGTGTCAGTGGCCACGGGTGGCCTCCTTCTGGATGGTGGGAGTGGAGACGGCGAGCGCCATGACGGCGTCCTGGGTGGCCTCGGCGGCCGCGAGTTCACCGGCGATCCGGCCCTGGGCCATCACCAGCACCCGGTCGCTCATGCCGAGCACCTCCGGCAGATCGCTGGAGATCATGAGCACGGCGGCACCCTGAGCGGTGAGTTCGTTGACGAGCTGGTAGATCTCGACCTTCGCGCCGACGTCGATGCCACGCGTCGGCTCGTCGAGGATCAGCACCTTGGTGTCGGCCAGCAGCCACTTGCCGATGACGACCTTCTGCTGATTGCCGCCGGACAGGGTCCGTACGTGCTGCCCCAGCCCTGCCATCCGCACGCCCAGCTGCCCGGCGATGCGCTCGGCGGCGGCATGCTGCGCCCTGCGGTCGACGAGCCCGGCCCGGGTCGCGGACCGCATGGTCACGAGCCCGAGGTTCTCCTCGACGGAGGCGTCCAGCACCAGCCCCTGCCCCTTGCGGTCCTCCGGCACGAGCCCGATCCCGGCGGCCATCGCGGCGTTCACGTCATGCCGTTTGAGCTCGGCGCCGGAGACCTTCACCACCCCGCCGTCGTACGGATCCGCGCCGAACACGGCCCGCACCACCTCGGTACGCCCCGCGCCCACCAGCCCCGCGATCCCGACGACCTCGCCGGCGTGCACCTCGAAGCTCACGTCATGGAAGACACCGTCACGGGTGAGCCCCTCGACACTGAGCAGGGCGAGGCCCTTCTCGGGCCGCTGCCGCGGATACTGCTGCTCGATGGACCGTCCGACCATGAGCCGTACGAGCTCGTCCTCGGGGGTCGAGGCGGGCACCTGCCCCACGCTCTTCCCGTCCCGGATGACGGTGACCCGGTCCCCCAGGGCGGCGATCTCCTCCAGATGATGCGTGATGAAGACGATCCCCACGCCGTCCTGACGCAACGACCGCACGATGCCGAAGAGCTTCTCCACCTCCTCCGAGGTGAGCACGGCGGTCGGCTCGTCCATGATGAGCACGCGCGCGTCCAGGCTGAGCGCCTTGGCGATCTCGACCATCTGCAGCCGCGCGATGCCGAGTTCACGCACACGCGCGCGTGGGGAGACGTTCACGCCGACGCGCGCGAGCAGCGCCTCGGCGTCGGCCTCCATCCGCTTCCGGTCGATCAACCCGAAACGCCGCGGCTGCCGCCCGAGAAAGATGTTCTCGGCGACGGTCAGATCGGGAACGAGATTGAACTCCTGGTAAATGGTGGCGATCCCGAGCCGCTCGGCGTCCTGTGCGCCATGGATGCGCACCTCCTGGCCACCGACGCGAATACGGCCGCCGTCGGGCGTATAGGCCCCGGAGAGCATCTTGATGAGCGTGCTCTTGCCGGCGCCGTTCTCACCGAGCAGCACATGGACCTCGCCCCGGCGCAGATCGAAGTCGACGCCGTCGAGCGCGACCACGCCGGGGAAGGTCTTGCGTATGCCCTCGATACGCAGCAACTCGTCCGGGTTGCTCACGACGTGCTCCTTTGCACTGGGGAGGGGGACTGCGTGGGGGGTTGCACAGCTGGGCCGGGCGCACCGCACGAGTGGCGCACGACGAGCCGGGCGGTGAGGGTGACGGAGGCGGCCGCGCGCCCCTCGATGCGGTCGACCAGGGCGCGTACGGCGGCCCGCCCCAGGTCACCGGTCGGCTGGGCGATCGCGGTGACGGGCGGATCGGTGTGCACGAACCAGGGGATGTCGTCGAACGCGGCCAGCGCGATGTCGTCCGGAACGCGCAGCCCACGCGCGCGTGCCGCGTCCAGGGCACCGAGTGCCATCAGATTGTCGGCGGCGAAGACGACCTCCGGCGGATGAGCGAGGTCCAGAAACCCCTCGGTGACCCGCCGCCCGCTCTCGGCCTGGAAGTCGCCCTGGCCTGTGTAGGCGTCCGGAAGAGGAAGCCCGTACTCGCCCAGCGCCTCCCGGAAGGCCTGGACACGCTCGCTGCCGGTCGTGGTGGCGGCGGGCCCCGCGATGATCGCGAGCCGCCGGTGCCCGAGCGCGTACAGATGCGCGACCAGATCCCGTACGGCACCGCGCCCGTCGGCCCGTACGACGGGGACGTCGACCCCCGGGATCCAGCGGTCCACGAACACCATCGGGGTCCCGGAGCGGGCGGCGTCGAGCATGAGCGGGGAGCCGCCGTCGGTGGGAGAGACGAGCAGCCCGTCGATCCGCCGCTCCAGCAGGTTCCGCACGTGATGGTCCTGCAGGTCCGGCCGCTCGTCGGCGTTGCCGATGATCACGCTGTACCCGAGCGCGCGGGCCTCTTCCTCCACGGAACGGGCGAGCTCGGTGAAGTACGGATTGAGCACGTCACTGATGACGAGCCCGAGGGTGTGGGTCTGGTCGGTGCGCAGGGAGCGGGCGACGGCATTGGGCCGGTACCCGAGCGCCTCGACGGCGGCCAGCACGCGCGTGCGCGCGTCGGCGCTGACCGACGGGTGCGCGTTCAGGACGCGCGAGACCGTGGCGACGGAGACCCTGGCCGCGGCGGCGACGTCCTTGATACTCGCCATCGCCGGCTCACCTCCTCGTGAGACTCGTGAGATCCGTGCGGTCGTGGAAACGATTACATCCACGCCGTAGGAAGGATTGGAAACGATTACATGCAAGGAGGCAAGAGGTTGAAGCTTCTCCGAAACCCAATCGTGACCGTAAGCCCAGCCCGGCGGACGACGCTGATCGGCAGCTTTGTTCCATGCCCTGAGCGAGAGAAGGCGGCCCACCTGGGGCCCCGGCGAAGCCAGTTGGAACAAATCTGCCGATCGCCCCAGCCGCCCCAGGGGACCCGGCACCGGCCAGGTCCACGGCCCGACGGCCGCGTGCTCACTTCATGCGGAACAGGTCCGCCGGTCCTCGGCCCCCGCAGCCGTCGCGTAATACGGTGAGGCACGAAACTTCTCGCGCCCCACGGCGGACAGCGCGGGCTTCCACAGACGGACGCCGTGCCGGCGCTCCCACCAGACAGCGGTCCGCCAGGTGTGGATGAGACCGAGGAGCAGCATCAGCTGAACGGTCAGGCCGAACAGGGGCAGGTGGATCAGAAAGACGCCGGCCGCGGTCGCCAGGATGACGAAGACCGCCACACGAACACAGCCCCGCCGCAGCTGCCGCGTCCGCTCCTCGGCCTGCCCCAGCACCGACAGGTCGTGGACCGTCACAGCGGAGCCGAACTCACGCAGCTGACGTGGCCGGGCCACCAGGAAGCCGACCGCCCACAGCAGTGTCTGGACGGCGAGGCCGACGACCTGCACACGCCCAGCGGTGCCGGAGAGCCGCAGATCGTCGACGGCGGTGAAGACCAGTACGTCCGCGGCCGCCCCCACCAAGACCCCCGTCAACCCCTCCGCGAGCCCGGCGGCGACGATCCGCACGAGTGGCGGTGCAACGTCCACGACAGCCCCGTCCTCCGCACCACCCACGACAGTCCCCCCGGCCGACCGCACTACGCCCCACATCGAACCCGGCCCGCCCCCCTCTGTCCAGCCCATCCGGGGGCGCTCACCCCCACCCCTTGTCACACCCCACCGGTACCGTCGGATCATGGCTCAACAGGCGGGGACCCAGACGGGCGAACGGCGGCTCGCGACGCTGGAAGGCGTGCTCGAACGCATCACGTACGCCAACGAGGAGAACGGCTACACGGTCGCCCGGGTCGACACGGGAAGAGGCGGCGGTGACCTCCTCACGGTGGTCGGTGCGCTGCTCGGCGCCCAGGTCGGGGAGTCGCTGCGCATGGAGGGCCGCTGGGGCTCGCACCCCCAGTACGGCAAGCAGTTCCACGTGGAGAACTACACGACCGTCCTGCCCGCCACCGTCCAGGGCATCCGGCGTTACCTCGGGTCCGGCCTCGTCAAGGGCATCGGGCCCGTCTTCGCCGACCGGATCACCCAGCACTTCGGGCTCGACACCCTCCGGATCATCGAGGAGGAGCCCAAGCGGCTCATCGAGGTGCCCGGTCTCGGTCCGAAGCGGACGAAGAAGATCGCCGACGCCTGGGAGGAGCAGAAGGCGATCAAGGAGGTCATGCTCTTCCTCCAGACCGTCGAGGTGTCCACGTCCATCGCCGTGCGGATCTACAAGAAGTACGGCGACGCGTCGATCTCCGTCGTCAAGAACCACCCATACCGCCTCGCCGCCGACGTCTGGGGCATCGGCTTCCTCACCGCCGACAAGATCGCCCAGTCCGTCGGCATCCCGCACGACAGCCCGGAGCGGGTGAAGGCCGGGCTGCAGTACGCCCTGTCCCAGTCCGCCGACCAGGGGCACTGTTTCCTGCCGGAGGAGCGGCTGATCTCCGACGCGGTGAAGCTGCTCGCCGTCGACACCGGGCTTGTCATCGAGTGCCTCGCCGAGCTGGCCGAACCCACGGAGGACGGCGGCGACCCGGGTGTCGTACGGGAGAAGGTCCCCGGTCCGGACGGCGGCGACGGCTCCGAACCCGTCACGGCCGTCTACCTGGTCCCCTTCCACCGGGCCGAGCTCTCCCTCTCCGCCCAGCTCCTCCGCCTCCTGCGCACGGACCAGGACCGCATGCCCGGCTTCCAGAGCGTCGACTGGGGCAGGGCCCTCGACTGGCTGAAAGGCCGTACCGGCGCCGACCTCGCCCCGGAGCAGGAAGCCGCCGTGAAGCTGGCGCTCACCGAGAAGGTCGCCGTCCTCACCGGCGGTCCCGGCTGCGGCAAGTCCTTCACCGTCCGCTCGATCGTGGAACTGGCCCGGGCCAAGCGCGCCAAGGTGCTGCTCGCGGCCCCCACAGGGCGTGCCGCCAAGCGACTGTCCGAGCTGACCGGTGCCGAGGCCTCCACCGTCCACCGGCTGCTGGAGCTGAAGCCGGGCGGCGATGCCGCCTACGACCGGGACCGGCCGCTCGACGCGGACCTCGTGGTCGTCGACGAGGCCTCCATGCTGGACCTCCTGCTCGCCAACAAGCTGGTCAAGGCCGTGCCACCCGGTGCACACCTGCTCTTCGTCGGGGACGTGGACCAGCTGCCCAGCGTCGGCGCCGGCGAAGTCCTGCGCGACCTGCTCGCCGACGGCAGCCCCCTTCCCGCCGTCCGGCTCACCCGGGTCTTCCGCCAGGCCCAGCAGTCCGGTGTCGTCACCAACGCGCACCGGATCAACGCCGGGCAGCATCCGCTCACCGACGGGATGAAGGACTTCTTCCTCTTCGTGGAGGACGACACGGAGGAGGCCGGCCGGCTCACCGTGGATGTGGCCGCCCGCCGGATTCCGGCCAAGTTCGGGCTCGACCCGCGCCGGGACGTCCAGGTTCTGGCCCCCATGCACCGGGGCCCGGCCGGTGCCGGCGTGCTGAACGGCCTGCTCCAGCAGGCCGTCACCCCCGGCCGGCCCGATCTGCCCGAGAAGCGGTTCGGCGGTCGGGTCTTCCGCGTCGGCGACAAGGTCACCCAGATTCGCAACAATTACGAGAAAGGGAAGAGCGGTGTCTTCAACGGCACCGTGGGTGTCGTCACCTCGCTCGATCCGGTCGACCAGCGGCTCACGGTGCTGACGGACGAGGACGAGGAGGTTCCGTACGAATTCGATGAACTGGATGAACTGGCACACGCGTACGCGGTCACCATCCATCGTTCGCAGGGAAGTGAATATCCCGCGGTGGTGATCCCCGTCACCACGGGGGCATGGATGATGCTCCAGCGGAACCTGCTGTACACGGCGGTGACACGGGCGAAACGACTGGTCGTCCTCGTCGGTTCACGCAAGGCGATCGGACAGGCGGTGCGCACGGTGTCGGCGGGCCGGCGCTGTACGGCACTGGACTTCAGACTTCGCGGCTGCTGACCGCCCCTGACCAGGGGCGCCGGACCGCATCACCAAAAATGATCGATCAAACGAGTCGTGAAGGTCACAGAGCACTTCCAGATGCCGTTCGGAGGGGGCAGGATGAACAGGTTGGCGGCACTGAGTGCCGCCAATAGGCCCAATGGTCGACCCCGAGTGCACTCTCCTGAGCCAAATGGGGGATGGTAGAGACAGTCAGGGCACCTCGAAGATGAGGCACTACGTCGGTGAGGGAAGACGTGAGCGACAACTCTGTAGTACTGCGGTACGGCGACGGCGAGTACACCTACCCGGTGGTCGACAGCACCGTCGGCGACAAGGGCTTCGACATCGGGAAGCTCCGCGCCCAGACCGGTCTGGTGACTCTGGACAGCGGATACGGCAACACGGCCGCCTATAAATCCGCCGTCACCTACCTCGACGGCGAGGCGGGCATCCTCCGCTACCGCGGTTACCCCATCGAGCAGCTGGCCGAGCGCTCCACCTTCCTCGAGGTGGCGTACCTGCTGATCAACGGCGAGCTGCCCACCGTCGACGAGCTCTCGACGTTCAAGAACGACATCACGCGGCACACCCTGCTGCACGAGGACGTCAAGAACTTCTACAAGGGCTTCCCGCGCGACGCCCACCCGATGGCCATGCTGTCCTCGGTCGTGTCGGCGCTGTCCACGTTCTACCAGGACAGCCACAACCCGTTCGACGAGAAGCAGCGCGACCTCTCCACGATCCGGCTGCTCGCGAAGCTGCCGACGATCGCGGCGTACGCGTACAAGAAGTCGATCGGCCACCCGTTCGTCTACCCGCGCAACGACCTCGGCTACGTCGAGAACTTCCTGCGGATGACCTTCTCGGTCCCGGCGCAGGAGTTCGAGCTGGACCCGGTCGTCGTCGCCGCGCTGGACAAGCTGCTGATCCTGCACGCCGACCACGAGCAGAACTGCTCGACCTCGACGGTCCGCCTGGTCGGTTCCTCGCAGGCCAACATGTTCGCGTCGATCTCGGCCGGCATCAGCGCGCTGTGGGGCCCGCTGCACGGCGGTGCCAACCAGTCCGTGCTGGAGATGCTCGAGGGCATCCGCGACTCCGGATCCGACGTCGACACCTTCATCCGCAAGGTGAAGAACAAGGAGGACGGCGTCCGTCTGATGGGCTTCGGCCACCGGGTCTACAAGAACTTCGACCCGCGCGCCAAGATCATCAAGGCCGCCGCGCACGACGTGCTCTCCGCGCTGGGTAAGGAGGACGAGCTCCTCGACATCGCCCTGAAGCTGGAGGAGCACGCGCTGTCCGACGACTACTTCGTCGAGCGCAAGCTGTACCCGAACGTCGACTTCTACACCGGTCTGATCTACCGGGCCATGGGCTTCCCGACCGAGATGTTCACGGTCCTGTTCGCCCTCGGCCGCCTGCCGGGCTGGATCGCCCAGTGGACCGAGATGATCAAGGAGCCGGGCTCCCGCATCGGCCGCCCGCGCCAGATCTACACGGGCGTCGTCGAGCGCGACTTCGTGCCGGTCGAGGAGCGCTGAGCGCACTGAGTGACAGGGCCTGCCCGGGCGGCGGGCCCTGAATCAGCGCCGACAAGCGAAGAGAAAAAGCGGAAGGCGCCCTGAGACGCCGGTCCCCCCACGGGCCGACGACCAGGGCGCCTTCCCATGTCCCGGTGCGGATTCCCCCCACGGGATCCGGCCGGGCGCTCGGAGAGGACAGCGCCTGAATCGCTGTCTTCGAGCAGAACGAGCAAAGCTCGTCCTGCTCCAGTGACGCGCTGCGATCTGCCGGGACAACGCACGCTGGGAGGGCCGCTCAAAGCTTCCCGGCGCGCGTGCCCCGGCAACGCATCTCTGAGGAAGTCCCCCAAGACATCCCCAGATGCCAGTCAGCGCCCCCCAAGACGCTGTGCTGACATCGCCAACTTAGACCTTCGAACCCCTTCGATGGTTACGTTCGCGTCACTGTGATCTGCGTCTCTTGCATATGTCCCTTAGGTGCGCAAGAGCCCCGATACGACGATCGGAGCCCAAGCGTAAGGAAGATGCGCGAGCCTTGTGAAGAGCTTATGTGAGGCTCGCGCCGGACTCTAGGGGGTCTCTTACTTCGGTCGCCCCGAACCGCCGGTAACCCCAAGGGACTTCACCGGAAGCGGCGCAGCCGCAGGCTGTTGGTCACGACGAAGACGGAGGAGAAGGCCATCGCCGCACCGGCGATCATCGGGTTGAGCAGCCCGGCCGCGGCCAGCGGCAGCGCGGCCACGTTGTAGCCGAAGGCCCACACCAGGTTGCCCTTGATGGTGGCCAGCGTCCGCCGGGACAGCCGGATGGCGTCGGCCGCGACCCGCAGATCGCCGCGGACGAGGGTCAGGTCGCCGGCCTCGATCGCCGCGTCCGTGCCGGTGCCCATGGCGAGGCCCAGGTCGGCGGTGGCCAGCGCGGCCGCGTCGTTCACGCCGTCGCCGACCATCGCCACGGCCCGCCCTTCGCGCCGCAGCCGTCGTACGACGTCCACCTTGTCCTCGGGGAGCACCTCGGCGAACACGTCCCCGGGGTCGATGCCCACGCTTTCGGCGACCGCCTCGGCGACCGTGCGGTTGTCCCCGGTGAGCAGCACCGGCCGCAGGCCCAGCGCGCGCAGCTCGCGTACCGCATCGGCGCTGGTCTCCTTGATCGCGTCGGCGACGGCGAGGACCCCGCGGGCCCGCCCGTCCCAGCCGGCCACGACGGCCGTACGGCCCTCCTGCTCGGCCTGGTGTGCCGCGCGGGCCAGCTCCGGGGGCAGCTCGTCGTACAGGCGTCCCACGGCCACCTCGCGGCCGTCCACGCGCCCGCGTACGCCCCGTCCGGGGACGTTGTCGAAGTGCTCGACCGGGGGCAGTGCTCCGGCGCGTTCCTCCGCGCCGGCGGCGATCGCGCGGGCGACGGGGTGCTCGGAGGCGTGCTCCAGGGCGCCGACGAGCCGCAGCAGCTCCTTCTCGTCCTCGCCGTCGGCGACGTACACCGCCTGGAGGGTCATCCGGCCGGTGGTGACGGTGCCGGTCTTGTCGAGGACGACCGTGTCGACGCGGCGGGTGGACTCCAGTACCTCGGGGCCCTTGATGAGGATGCCGAGCTGGGCGCCGCGCCCGGTGCCGACCATCAGCGCGGTCGGCGTGGCGAGGCCCAGCGCGCAGGGGCAGGCGATGATCAGCACGGCGACGGCGGCGGTGAACGCCGCGACCGTGTCCCCGGTGACGCCCAGCCAGGCGCCGAAGGTGCCGGCCGCGATGAGGATGACGACGGGCACGAACACCGCGGAGACGCGATCGGCGAGCCGCTGCACTTCGGCCTTTCCGTTCTGCGCGTCCTCCACCAGCTTCGCCATGCGGGCGAGCTGGGTGCCGGCGCCGACCCCGGTCGCCTCGACGACGAGCCGCCCGCCCGCGTTGACCGTCGCGCCGGTGACCCGGTCGCCGGGGCCGACGTCCACCGGCACCGACTCGCCGGTCAGCATGGACGCGTCGACGGCGCAGAAGCCCTCGACCACCGTGCCGTCGGTGGCGATCTTCTCGCCGGGCCGTACGACGAACCGGTCGCCGACGGCCAGGTCCGCCACCGGAACCCGCACCTCACGGCCGTCCCGCAGTACGGCGACGTCCTTGGCGCCCAGCTCCATCAGCGCCCGCAGCGCCGCGCCGGCGCGGCGCTTGGAGCGTGCCTCCAGATAGCGGCCGAGCAGGATCAGCGCGACGACTCCGGCGGCGACCTCCAGGTAGATGGTGGAGGCGCCGTCCATCCGGGAGATGGTGAGGCGGAACTCGTCGTGCATGCCGGGCATGCCCGCGTCACCGAAGAACAGGGCCCACAGCGACCAGCCGAATGCGGCCAGCGTGCCGACCGAGACCAGGGTGTCCATGGTGGCGGCGCCGTGCCGGAGGTTGGTCCAGGCGGCCCGGTGGAAGGGCCATCCGCCCCAGACGACGACCGGCGCGGCGAGCGTCAGGGAGAGCCACTGCCAGTTGTCGAACTGCAGCGCCGGGACCATCGCGAGCAGCACCACGGGCGCGGCGAGCAGCGCGGAGACGAGCAGGCGGTGCCGCAGGGCACCGAGTTCGGGGTCCTGCGCGGAGGGCTCCGGGGCCGCCCTCCCGGGTTCGGGCTCGGGCGGTGCGGGCTCCTCGGCGGTGTAGCCGGTCTTCTCCACGGTGGCGACGAGGTCGGCGACCTCGACGCCCGCGCCGTATGTGACCTTCGCCTTCTCGGTGGCGAAGTTGACGGTGGCGCTGACGCCTTCCATCCGGTTGAGCTTCCTCTCCACCCGGGCGGCGCAGGAGGCGCAGGTCATCCCGCCGATGAGCAGCTCCACATCGGAGGTCTCACCAGCGGTTATGGCTGTCTCTGCGGTGGTGCTGGTCATGTCCGGACTCCAGACATCGGACCGGACCGCGCGGATCCAGTATCAGCTGGTCGGCACGGCCCGGTCGGGGAACAGGGGTGGAGGGACGCTCAGGCCCTGCCGGCCAGCTCGAAGCCGGCCTCGTCCACGGCGGCGCGCACGGCCTCGTCGTCCAGCGAGGCCTCGGAGACCACGGTCACCTCGCCGGTGGACGCGACGGCCTTCACCGAGCTGACGCCCGGGAGCTGCGAGATCTCGCCGGAGACGCTGCCCTCGCAGTGGCCACAGCTCATGCCGGTCACCTTGTAGACGGCGGTGACGGAGCCCGGGGTGTCGGTTTGGGCGGTCATGTCGTTACTCCTCGTCGAGGCGTGTGGGGCCGGTGGGGCCCGCGAGGGAACCCCACGCTCTTCCACACTATACCCCTAGGGGGTACTCACCAAGAGGGGTCCCGGCGTGCCAGCGACCGCACCCAGCCAAACCCGGCCAGGGCCACCAGTGTCAGCCCGCCCACCGAGAACAGCGTGAACAGGTGCTGCTGCCCGGCGCTCGGCCGGACGAGGTACCCCGGTTCGAACAGCTGTGTCTCCGGTCCGATGCCGGTCAGCCGGGCGACCACCCAGAGTGCGATGCCGTGCGTGGAGTCCCACAGCGCGTGCAGCAGGGACACGGCCAGGCAGGTGCCCAGAACCGGCGCGGAGATGCGGAAGTGCCCGTTCAGGCGGCGCCGGGACAGCAGTACGCCGCCCGCGATCGCGGTCCACAGTCCGTGCCCGAAGGGCGCGAGCAGCCCGCGCGGGATCTCCGTCTCCAGCAGGGCGCGCAGATCGACGCCCTCGGTGGAGACGGCGGCGTTGAAGGCGTACCCGGCGCTCTCCAGGGCGGCGAAGCCGAAGCCGACGGCCGCGCCGAGCACCAGCCCGGCGCGCAGCCCGCGGACGGCCGGCTGCCGGCGCAGCGCGAACACCAGCGCCCCGAGCTTGGCGGCCTCCTCGACCAGGCCGGCCTCGACGAACATCCCCAGGGAGGGGCGCTGCAGATACGACTGTGTCAGCGAGGCGCCGAGCACGCCGAGGGCCCCGCCGGCCAGGAAACAGCCGAGGATTGCGCTGACGCCCAGGTCACGGCCGTGCCGCTCGTACGCCCACAGCACGAAGGCGACCGGTACGAGAAAGCTGCCGAGCAGGATCAGCGTCGGCAGCAGCATGCTGAGCCGCGTCTCGTACGTGAGGCATGCCATCAGCCCCCACAGGGCGAGCCCCCCGCCCAGGCAGCGCCGCCACAGGCCCGCGGCGATGCGAGGGTACGGCGGTGGCGGCTGTTGGGGGCCGGGAATGCGGGCCTTGGGCGTGCCGGGAGGCGGGGAGTGGCTCACGGGGGTCCCCTCGGACAGCGGCTGGGCGATTTATCCGCACTCTAGGCAGATGCGCCGGGGGCCGCAGTCCGGGTGGACTCGTGGGAGCACGGGGACCGCCGACGCCCGGGCGCCCCGGATCAGCCGCGGCCGAGCCGGTCGCCCACCAGCGGATGCAGGTAGCGGACCAGGACGTCCTTGATCTCCTGGACGTAGGCCGCGCGCTCGGGGCCCTCGTGGGCGAGGACCAGTTCCAGGCCGGACTTGTAGACGCCGAGGCAGACGTGCGCCGTGCGGGTGACGTCGGCCGGGGTGGCACCGGGCATGAGGGAGGCGAGCAGGTCCTCGATCCGGCCGATCAGCGTGGTGTGCAGCTGGTCGTGCGTCTCGGCCATCCGGCCGGGGATGTCGGGGCCGTGCATCAGCGCGAAGAAGACCGGGTGCTCGGTGTTGAAGGCCATGAACCGGTCGATGGCCGAGCCGATGGCCTCCTCCAGCGGGGTGGCGGGGTCCACGGGGGCCAGCGCCTCGCCGTAGGTCTCCCGCATCTCGTGGACGAGCCGGTCGCCCAGCTCGATCGCGATCGCCTCCTTGTTCGGGAAGAACTGGTAGAGCGTGCCCGGCGAGACGCCCGCCTCCCGGGCGATGGCGTTGGTGCTGGCGGCGGTGTAGCCGGTGGTGCAGAAGACCCGCGCGGCGGCTTCGAGCAGTTGGGCGATACGGCGCTCCCCGCGGGCCTGCCGGCGACGCGGCTGCTCCTTCTGTGTCTGCGGGTTGTCGGGCACGCGTTATCCCCAGCTCTCCGAACGTGATTGACAAACGCGAGTGGTCGCTCGCATTCTGGGGAAACGCGAGCGATCTCTCGTGTTTGCCAGTCTATGGCAATGACCGACTCATGCTGCCTGCCTGCACAGACATGGGTCACGGTGAAGGGGACACCGCAAGATGACCGAAGTCAACACGCCGCCGCGGACGGAGGGGGCGCCCGAGGGTGCACCGGAAGGGGCCCCCGAGCGGACGCCGCGCCGACCCGGCCGCCACACCCGCCTCGTCACCGCCCGGCCACGTCTGTCGCTTCTGGTGGCCCTGGTGCTCACCGCCCTCGCCGTGCTGGCGGGCAGCGGCGTGGCGGACCGGCTCGGCAGCGGCGGCTGGGAGGACCCGGCCGCCGAGTCGACGTACGCCACCAAGGCCCTGGAGCGCGAGTTTCCCGACTCCCAGCCGAACCTGCTGCTCCTGGTCGACTCTGGCCGCGCCTCGGTCGACGATCCGCAGGTCGCCGCCGAGGCCCGCGACCTGGCCGGCCGGCTCGCGGGGGAGAAGGGTGTGACCGGCGTCGGCTCCTACTGGCAGAGCGGATCACCGGCCCTGCGCGCCGAGGACGGCCACGAGGCGCTGATCGCCGCCCGCATCACCGGCGACGACAGCGCGATGGGCAGGACGCTCGACCGCATCGCCCCGCACTTCAGGGGCACGCACGGCCCGGTCCAGGTGAAGCTCGGCGGAATCGTCGCGGTCCGGCACGAGATGCAGACGATCATCAAGGAGGACCTGGCCCGCGCCGAGATGATCGCCCTGCCGATCACGCTGGTGCTGCTGGTGATGGTCTTCGGCAGCGCGATCGCCGCCCTGCTGCCGCTCGGCATCGGCATCGTCGCCATCGTCGGCACCAACGCCGTCCTGCGCGGTCTGACGGCCTTCACCGACGTCTCCGTCTTCGCGCTCAACCTCACCACGGCCCTCGGTCTCGGCCTGGCCATCGACTACGCCCTGTTCATCGTCCGCCGCTTCCGCGAGGAACTGTCCACGGGCGCTACCCCGTCGACGGCGGTCGGCACGACCCTGCGCACCGCTGGCCGCACGGTCCTGTTCTCCGCCCTCACGGTGGCGGTGTCCCTGGCCGCCATGATGGTCTTCCCGCAGTACTTCCTGCGGTCCTTCGCCTACGCGGGCATCGCCGTGGTCCTGCTCGCCGCGGCCGCCGCCCTGATCCTGCTCCCCGCCGCACTGGTCCTGCTCGGCCACCGGGTCAACTCCCTGGACCTGCGGCGTCTGTTCCGACGACGCCGCGACCCGAAGCGTGCCGAGGCGGCCACCGGAACGACCGGAACGACCGGGACCACCTGGGCCCGAGCCGCCGGCCTGGTGATGCGCAGGGCTCCGCTCTTCGCGCTGGGCACCACCGTCCTCCTGGTCACCCTCGGACTGCCCTTCCTCGGCGTGAAGTTCGGCACCGCCGACGACCGCCAGCTGCCCTCGACCGCCGAGTCCCATGTGGTGCAGGAGCACATCCGTGAGGGCTTCCCGGGCAGCCCCGGCGGCGGTCTGGAAGTCCTCGCCGAGGGCAGGGCCACCGCCGCCCAGTACGCCTCCTACAAGCAGCAGGTGGCCGCCCTGCCCGAGGTGGCCCGCGTCGACGGCCCGCTGGTCGAGGGCGATGCCGCCTACTTCACCGTGCAGCCCAAGGGCGAGGCCGTCGACGACCCGGCCCAGCGCCTGGTCGGCGACATACGCGCACTGCACACGCCGTTCGACACCAAGGTGACCGGCACGGCCGCCGTCCTCGTCGACACCAAGCACGCGATAGCCCAGCGCCTGCCCTGGGCCGCCGCGTTCATCGCCGTCGTCACGCTCCTCCTGGTCTTCCTGCTCACCGGAAGCGTGCTGATACCCGTGCAGGCCGTGGTGCTCAACGCCCTCAGCCTGACCGCGATGTTCGGTGCCGTGGTCTGGGTCTTCCAGGACGGCCACCTCTCCGGCGCGCTCGGCTTCACCAGCTCCGGCTCCATCGAGACCACCCTGCCCGTGCTGATGTTCTGCGTGGCCTTCGGGCTCTCCATGGACTACGGCGTGTTCCTGCTCTCCCGCATCAAGGAGGAGTACGACCGCACGGGCGACCACGACGCGGCGGTGCGGCACGGACTCCAGCGCACCGGCGGACTGATCACCGCGGCGGCGGTCATCCTGGCGGTGGTGATGGTCGCCATCGGCACCTCGCGGGTGACCAACACCAAGATGCTCGGCCTGGGTATCGCGCTCGCGGTGCTGGTGGACGCGATGGTGGTCCGGAGCCTGCTGGTACCGGCGATCATGCGCCTGACGGGCAGGGCCACATGGTGGGCGCCGGCGCCCTTGCGCCGCCTCCACGAACGGTTCGGTCTGAGCGAGGGCGAGCACCCAGCGCCCCCGAAGGGGCGCGACCAGCCGCAGACGGCCCGCGGCCGTCGAACGGCAGCTCCCGCCGAGCGCTAGCGTTCGGCAGGAAACAGTGGCGTGGACGCGGCGAAGGTGAGGCAAGGATGCGCGCGGTGGTGTTCGAGCGGTACGGCGAGCCGGCCGAGGTGCGGAACGTCCCCGATCCGCAACCCGCGGAGCACGGAGTCGTCGTACGGGTCGAGGCGACCGGCCTGTGCCGCAGCGACTGGCACGGCTGGATGGGGCACGACCCCGACATCACGCTGCCGCACGTGCCCGGGCACGAACTCGCCGGTGTGGTCGAGGCGGTGGGCTCCCGGGTGACCGGGTGGCGGCCCGGCGACCGGGTCACCGTGCCGTTCGTCTGCGCCTGCGGCACCTGCCCGTCCTGCGCGGCGGGCGACCAGCAGGTGTGCGAGCGCCAGACCCAGCCCGGCTTCCACCACTGGGGCTCCTTCGCCGAGTACGTCGCCCTCGACCACGCCGAGGTCAACCTGGTCGCGATCCCGGACGACATGGCGTACGCCACCGCCGCCTCCCTCGGCTGCCGTTTCGCCACCGCCTTCCGCGCGGTGGTGCAGCAGGGCCGGGTGGCGGCGGGGGAGTGGGTCGCGGTGCACGGCTGCGGCGGGGTGGGCCTGTCGGCGGTGATGATCGCGGCGGCGTCGGGGGCGCGTGTGATCGCCGTCGACGTGTCGCCCGGGGCCCTCGACCTCGCGCGGAAGTTCGGTGCCGCGCAGTGCCTGGACGCCACCGGCACGCCGGACACGGCCGCCGCCGTCCGCGAGCTCACCGACGGCGGCGCCCATCTCTCCCTGGACGCCCTGGGCTCGCCCGCCACCTGCGCCGCTTCCGTGAACGGGCTGCGCCGCCGTGGCCGGCACGTCCAGGTGGGGCTGCTGCCCTCGGCCGATGGCACCACCCCCGTCCCGCTGGCCCGTGCCATCGCCCTGGAGCTCGAACTCCTCGGCAGCCACGGCATGGCCGCCCACACCTACCCCGAGATGCTCCGTCTGGTCCGCTCCGGCGCCCTGCGCCCCGACCTCCTGGTGACGTCCGCCATCCCCCTCGCCGCCGCACCGGCGGCCCTCGCGGCGATGGGCTCGGCGCCGGGGGCCGGGGTGACGGTCATCGAGCCGTGGGGCTGAGGGCGTCGGAGCCGAGGGCGGCCCACTCCCGGTCCAGGATCGACATGATCACCTCGTCGGCCCACTCGCCGTCGCGCCGCTGTACTTCCCGCCGCACGCCCTCGACCACGAATCCGGCCTTCTCGTAAACCCGCCGGGCCCGCGCGTTGTGGCCGTAGACCTCCAACTGGATGCGGTGCAGCCCGAGTTGCCCGAAGCCGTAGCCGACGATCAGCCGGGTCGCCTCGGTGCCGATCCCGCGACCGCGGCCCCGGGGGCCGATGAGCGTGCGGAAGGTGCAGCTTGCGGCGGCCGGGTCGTACTCGTGCAGGACGACCTCGCCCAGGAGTTCGCCGGTCTCGGGGTCCGTGACGGCCAGGTCGAGACGGTCGGGCGCGGTGGCCCGGGATCCGTACCAGGACCGCACCCGCTCCAGGGTGAGTTCGGTGGACGGCTCGTAGGTGAAGCGGCGGACCTCGGGGTCGGCGATGATCTCCCACATGACGTCGGCGTCGGCCTCGGTGAAGGGCCGCAGGACCGTCTTCCGGCCGGCCAGGGTGGGTTTGACGGAGAGGCTCATGGGGTGACTGTGCCCCACGCGGAGGTGAGGCACAGCCGAATTACGGAGGCGGTCACTTACGGCTGCGGTTGCCCGGCCGGGAGGCGACCCAGGCGCGGACGGTGTCGGCGTACCAGTAGGGCTTGCCGCTCTCCACGTGGTCGGGCGGGGGCAGCAGCCCGTGCTTGCGATAGGACCGTACGGTGTCCGGCTGCACGTTGATGTGCGCCGCGATCTCCTTGTAGGACCAGAGCCTTCGGTCGGTCATGAGTTGCACCTCCCTGCGCGCGCCGCAGCGGCGGCCGGGACGGCCGTCGGGGGAGCCGGGCGCTGCGCTGGCGATCACCAAGCCTGCGACCGGTGAACGACGCACAGTGAGCAGGGGACAGCGCCTGTCGAAACGGTGTGACCCAGAACCCGCGTACACGGGACATGTGTGACACAGAGGGGGTGTTTGTGACACAGCTGCCGCAAAGGCGTACGCCGGGGCCTCGGCGGGGCGGGTTGATCGCGCGCCGGTTCGGGGCGACGAACCGGGTGGTCCAGGGTCGTACTGCTCCGTGCCGAACAGGCCGAACGCGGCCCAGGGTTGCAGCAGCACCTCGATCCCGGAGATCCGTCCCCCGTGCTCGCCCAGGGCCGGGACGGTGGTCAGCCCGTTGACCACGGACACCAGCGACACCGGGGGCCGGCCGGCACGGGAGATGCGCACCGGCTGCTCGAACCCCAGCAGCAAGGTGGCCGCCCCGATCGGCGCCTCCAGCCGGCGGCGCGGCCGGTCGAGGTGCACCCGGACACCGCGATAGCTGATGACGCCGGGCCGCAACGCCGGGTGGGGCCAGGCAGGCACGGTCTCCCAGGACACGCCGCCCATGCTATGAGCGGCGACCGCAACCCCCTAGCCGGCAGGCGCCCCTACACCCCACAGGACCGAAGAAACGCCCGGGTCCGCCGAGCGATCGGCAACGGCGCGTCCGGCGGACACGGATACATGTCCTGCTCGACGATCGCGAACAGATCCACCCCCAGCCGCTGCGCCGCCGCCAGCACAGGCCCCAACTCCGGCACCCCGCCGGGCGGTTCGCACATCACACCCCGTGCCACCGCCGGCCCGAACGGAGTCCCCTCGGCCCGTACGTCCGCCAGGATCTGCGGGTCCACCTGCTTGAGGTGCAGGTACCCGATCCGCTCCCCGTACGTCTCGATCAGCCGCACGCTGTCCCCGCCGCAGTAGGCGTAGTGCCCGGTGTCCAGGCACAGCGACACCAGGTCGGAGTCCGTGCCGTCGAGGAAACGGCTGACGTTCTCCTCGCTGTCGATGTGGGTGTCGGCATGCGGATGGACGACGATCGTCAGCCCGTACCGCTCGCGCACCTCACGCCCCAGCCGCTCCGTCAGCGAGGTCAGGTTCCGCCACTGCTCGGCGGTCAGCGTGTCCGGCTCCAGCACCTCGCCCGTCTTGTCGTCCCGCCAGAAGGACGGGATGACGACGAGATGCCGGGCGCCCATCGCCTGGGTCAGCGCCGCGATGTCCGACACGTGCGCCCATGTCTTGTCCCACACGGACTCACCGTGGTGCAGGCCCGTGAAGACCGTGCCGGCCGACACCTTCAGGCCGCGCCGCGCGGTCTCCTCCGCGAGCACCGCGGGATCGCTGGGGAGGTAGCCGTAGGGGCCGAGCTCGATCCACTCGTAGCCGGAGTCGGCCACCTCGTCGAGGAAGCGCTGCCACGGCACCTGGCGCGGATCGTCGGGGAACCACACGCCCCAGGAGTCGGGCGCCGATCCGATCCGGATACGGGACAGTGAGGAGGAGGGTGACAGCGGCGTCATGGGCGTCAGCCTGCGGGTGTCCGAAAAGCGGTGTCAAGAGCTCGTCCGAATGTCTGGACAAAACATTGACAGGGTTCGCCGTACGGGACTAGAAAACCGGGGAGAGTCATGACGAAGGGAAGCCGATGGCCTACGACCTGATCACCATGGGGCGGATCGGAGTGGACCTCTACCCGCTGCAGACCGGCGTCCCGCTCGCCCAGGTGTCGTCCTTCGGCAAGTTCCTCGGCGGGTCGGCGACGAACGTCGCGGTCGCCGCGGCCCGGCTCGGCCGGCACACCGCCGTGATCACCCGCACGGGCGACGACCCGTTCGGTGTCTATCTGCACGAGGCGCTGCGCGGCTTCGGCGTCGACGACCGCTGGGTCACCCCGGTCCAGGGGCTGCCGACCCCGGTCACCTTCTGCGAGGTCTTCCCGCCGGACGACTTCCCGCTGTACTTCTACCGGCAGCCCAAGGCGCCCGACCTGGAGATCGACGCCCATGAGCTCGATCTCGACGCGATCCGCGCCGCCCGTATCTTCTGGATGACCGGCACCGGCCTGAGCGAGGAGCCCAGCCGTACGGCGACCCTCGCGGCCCTCGCCCACCGGGCCAAGGCGGGCACCACGGTCTTCGATCTGGACTGGCGGCCCATGTTCTGGAAGGACCCGGACGCGGCCCGCCCCTTCTACGCCGAGGCCCTGCGCCACACCACGGTCGCCGTCGGCAACCTGGACGAGGTGGAGGTCGCCACCGGCGTACGCGAACCGCACGCGGCCGCCCGCGCGCTGCTCGACGCCGGCGTCGAGATCGCCGTCGTCAAACAGGGGCCCAAGGGTGTCCTCGCGGTCAGCTCTTCGGGCGAGTCCGCCGAGGTGCCGCCCCTGCCCGTCACCGTCCTCAACGGTCTCGGCGCCGGAGACGCCTTCGGCGGCTCCCTCTGTCACGGCCTGCTCGAAGGCTGGGACCTGGAGACGGTCATGCGGCACGCCAACGCGGCCGGCGCCATCGTCGCCTCCCGCCTGGAGTGCTCCTCCGCGATGCCCACCCCCGACGAGGTGGCCGCCGCGCTCGACGCCGGAGCGGTGCTGTGAGGGCGGGCCGGGTCGCGGGCACGCACACCGAGGGCGGGGACGCCGGCCGGCGCCCCCGTGTCGACGTGGCCGAACTCGTCCGCGTCCGCACCCACCACCCCGAGGCGATCGCCGAGGCCGCCACCCGCCGCGCCCGCAGGCCGCTCCTCAACGAGAACGGCAAGCTGATGATCGTCGCCGCCGACCACCCCGCCCGGGGCGCCCTCGGCGTCGGCGACCGCAGGCTCGCCATGGCCAACCGCGCCGACCTGTTGGAACGGCTGTGCCTGGCGCTGTCCCGGCCCGGCGTCGACGGCGTCCTCGCCACCGCCGACATCCTGGACGACCTGCTCCTGCTCGGCGCCCTCGACCACAAGGTGGTCATGGGCTCCATGAACCGGGGCGGACTGCAAGGCGCCAGCTTCGAACTGGACGACCGCTTCACCGGCCACCGCCCCGAGGACCTCCAGCGGCTCGGCTTCGACGCGGGCAAACTGCTGCTGCGCATCGACTACGACGACCCCGGCTCCCTGACCACTCTGGAGTCCACCGCCCGCGCCATCGACGACATGGCCGCGCGCCGGCTGCCGGTGTTCGTCGAGCCGTTCATCAGCCGCCGCACCCCCGAGGGCAAGGTGCGCAACGACCTGTCCGCCGAGGCGGTCACCCGGTCCATCGCCATCGCCTCCGGCCTCGGCGGCTCCTCCGCCTACACCTGGCTGAAGGTGCCCGTCACCGACAACCCCGACGACATGGCCCGGGTCATGGAGACCTCCACCCTGCCGGCCGTGCTGCTCGGCGGTGACATCGGCGACTCGCCCGAGGACCAGGTCGCCGCCTACGAGAAGTGGCGCGGCGCGCTCCAACTCCCCACCGTGCGCGGCCTGGTGGTCGGCCGCTCGCTGCTGTACCCGGCGGACGGCGATGTGGCCGCCGCCGTGGACACCGCCGTAGGACTGCTGTGAGGGCCGCATGACCAGCACCGATCTGCATCTGCCCAGGGGCGCCACCGCGAACGCCCAGTACGCCGTCGACATCGACCCCAAGTTGGCCGGCTGGACACACAGCAGCCTGCGCGTGGTCGAGCTGGCGCCCGGCGGCAGCCATACGTTCACCACCGGGGACAGCGAGTGGATCGTGCTTCCGCTGGAAGGCGGATGTACCGTGCGAATCGCGGAGAACGAGTTCCAACTCTCGGGCCGGGAAAGCGTGTTCGCGGACGTCTCCGACTTCGCGTACGTTCCCCGGGACGCCCGGGTCCAGATCGCCTCCGGCGCGGGAGGCCGCTTCGCCCTGGCAGGAGCGAAGTGCGAGCGACTACTCCCCGCCCGCTACGGCCCCGCGCCGGAGGTCCCCGTCGAGGAGCGCGGCAGCGGCACCTGCGCCCGCCGGGTGCGCAACTTCGCCTCAGCCGACTCCTTCGACTGCGACAAGCTGATCGCCGTCGAGGTGATCACCCCGGGCGGCAACTGGTCGTCGTACCCGCCGCACAAGCACGACCAGCACCGGCCGGGCGAGGAGTCCGAGCTGGAGGAGATCTACTACTTCGAGATCGACGGCCTGAACGGGCTCGGCTACCAGCGCGTGTTCCCCTCGCGGGAGGGCGGCTCGGACGTCCTCGCCGAGGTCCGCTCCGGCGACGCCGTCCTCGTCCCCGACGGCTGGCACGGCCCGTCCATCGCCCAGCCCGGGCACGACATGTACTACCTGAACGTCATGGCGGGACCGGGCGAGACCCGGGAGTGGCGGATCTGCTTCCACCCGGACCACGTAGAGAGCACAGGGGGGTACCGATGACCATCCGACTGACCGTCGCGCAGGCGCTGGTCCGTTTCCTCGCCGCCCAGTACACCGAACGCGACGGCGCACGGCAGCGGCTGATCGGCGCCACCTGGGGCATCTTCGGGCACGGCAATGTCGCCGGGCTCGGCCAGGCGCTGATCGAGTACGCCGACGTCATGCCGTACCACCAGGGCCGCAACGAGCAGTCCATGGTGCACGCCGCCGTCGGCTACGCCCGCCAGTCGAATCGCCTGTCCACGCACGCGGTGACGACCTCGATCGGCCCCGGTGCCACCAACCTGGTCACCGGCGCCGCCCTCGCGACCATCAACCACCTTCCGGTCCTGCTCCTGCCCGGTGACGTCTTCGCCACCCGCCCCGCCGACCCGGTCCTGCAGCAGCTGGAGGTGCCGTACGCCGGCGATGTGTCGGTCAACGACACCCTGCGCCCGGTGTCGAAGTACTTCGACCGCATCACCCGCCCGGAAGCCCTGATCCCGAGCGCCCTGCAGGCCATGCGGGTCCTCACCGACCCGGTGGAGACCGGCGCGGTCACCCTCGCGCTGCCGCAGGACGTGCAGGCGGAGGCCTTCGACTGGCCGGAGGAGTTCTTCTCGACGCGGGTGTGGACGGTACGACGGCCGGGCGCGGACCCCACCGAGCTGGCCGAGGCGGTCCGGGCGATCCGGGAGGCCCGCAGGCCGCTGGTCGTCGCGGGCGGCGGAGTCCACCACAGCCGCGCCGAGCTGGCGCTCGCCGAGTTCGCGGCGGCCACCCGCATCCCGGTCGCCTCCACCCAGGCCGGCAAGGGCTCCCTGCGCTACGACCACCCGCAGGACGTCGGCGGGGTCGGCCACACCGGCACCGCGACCGCCGACGAGCTGGCCCGCACCGCCGACCTGGTGATCGGCGTCGGCACCCGGTACACCGACTTCACCACCGCCTCCGGCACCCTCTTCGAGAACCCGGACGTCCGCTTCCTCAACCTCAACATCGCGCCGTACGACGGCCACAAGCTGTCCGGGATCCCGCTGGTCGCCGACGCCCGCAGCGGACTGGGCGAGCTGACCGAGGCGCTGGTGATGCACGGGCACAAGGTGGCGGAGTCGTACGTCACCGAGTACACCGAGGACAAGGAGCGCTGGGAGCAGCGCGTCGACGCCTGCTTCGAGGCCGAGGAGATCGACGTGCGGCCCACCCAGCCGCAGGTCATCGGCGCGCTGGACGCCCTGGTGGACGAGTCGGACGTCATCATCAACGCGGCCGGTTCACTCCCCGGCGACCTGCACAAGCTGTGGCGGGCGCGGTCGGTGGACCAGTACCACCTCGAGTACGGCTACTCCTGCATGGGCTACGAGATCCCGGCGGCGCTCGGCGTGAAGCTGGCCGCGCCGGAGCGGAACGTGTGGGCGCTGGTCGGCGACGGCACGTATCTCATGATGCCGACGGAGATCGTGACGGCGGTGCAGGAGGGCGTCGCGATCAAGATCCTGCTGGTGCAGAACCACGGGTACGCGTCCATCGGCGGGCTCTCGGAGTCGGTGGGCGGCGAGCGGTTCGGCACCGCCTACCGGTTCCAGGCCGGGGACGGGACGTTCACGGGCGCCCCGCTGCCGGTCGACCTCGCCGCCAACGCGGCCAGCCTGGGCATGCGGGTGCTGCGCGCGAAGACCGTACGCGACCTGCGCGAGGCGCTCGCCGAGGCTCGCGCCGCCGACACTCCCACATGTGTCTACGTGGAGACCGAAACGTCCGACACTGTGTCGGGCGCGCCTCCGGCGCAGGCCTGGTGGGATGTTCCTGTGGCCGAGACCGCGACCCGACCGTCCGCGGTCAAGGCACGAGAGCTGTACGAACGGCACGTCTCGACCCGACGCCGCCATCTGTAATAAGGAGTCTCTGGGCATGACGAAGATCGTCAACCACTGGATCGGCGGGAAGACCGTCGAAGGCGCGTCGGGCACGTACGGGCCGGTCACCGACCCGGCGACCGGCGCGGTCACCACCAAGGTCGCGTTCGCGTCGGTGGAGGAGGTGGACTCGGCCGTCGCGGCGGCCAAGGACGCCTTCACCACCTGGAGCCAGTCCTCCCTGGCCCAGCGCACGACCATCCTCTTCCGGTTCCGTGCGCTGCTCGACGCCCACCGCGACGAGATCGCCGAGCTGATCACCGCCGAGCACGGCAAGGTGCACTCCGACGCGCTCGGCGAGGTCGCGCGCGGCCTGGAGATCGTCGACCTCGCGTGCGGCATCAACGTGCAGCTGAAGGGCGAGCTGTCCACGCAGGTCGCCAGCCGCGTCGACGTGGCCGCGATCCGCCAGCCGCTCGGTGTCGTCGCCGGCATCACGCCGTTCAACTTCCCGGCGATGGTCCCGATGTGGATGTTCCCGATCGCCATCGCGTGCGGCAACACGTTCGTGCTGAAGCCGTCCGAGAAGGACCCGTCGGCCTCCGTCAAGATCGCCGAGCTGCTGGCCGAGGCCGGTCTGCCGGACGGCGTCTTCAACGTCGTCCACGGCGACAAGGTGGCCGTCGACCGCCTGCTGGAGCACCCGGACGTCAAGGCCGTCTCCTTCGTCGGCTCCACCCCGATCGCCCGCTACATCCACACCACGGCCTCCGCCCACGGCAAGCGGGTGCAGGCCCTGGGCGGTGCCAAGAACCACATGCTGGTGCTGCCGGACGCCGACCTGGACGCGGCCGCCGACGCGGCGGTCTCGGCGGCCTATGGCTCCGCCGGCGAGCGCTGCATGGCCATCTCGGCGGTCGTCGCCGTGGGCTCGATCGGCGACACGCTGGTGGAGAAGATCCGCGAGCGCGCCGAGAAGATCAAGATCGGTCCCGGCAACGACCCGGCCTCCGAGATGGGCCCGCTGATCACCGCCGCGCACCGCGACAAGGTGGCGTCCTACGTCTCCGGCGCCGCGGCCGAGGGCGCCGAGGTGGTGCTCGACGGCACCGGCTACACCGTCGAGGGCTTCGAGGACGGCCACTGGATCGGCATCTCGCTGCTGGACAAGGTGCCGACCAGCGCCAAGGCCTACCAGGACGAGATCTTCGGCCCGGTGCTGTGCGTGCTGCGCGTCGACACCTACGACGAGGGCGTGGCGCTCATCAACGCCTCGCCGTTCGGCAACGGCACCGCGATCTTCACCCGGGACGGCGGCGCGGCCCGCCGCTTCCAGCTGGAGATCGAGGCGGGCATGGTCGGCGTGAACGTGCCGATCCCGGTGCCGGTGGGCTACCACTCCTTCGGCGGCTGGAAGGACTCGCTCTTCGGCGACCACCACATCTACGGCAACGACGGCACGCACTTCTACACCCGCGGCAAGGTCGTCACCACCCGCTGGCCCGACCCGGCCGACGCCCCGGCGGGCGTGGACCTGGGCTTCCCGCGCAACCACTGAGAGCCCTGTGCACGACCGGTGCCCCGTCCTCCGCGTGGAGAGGGCGGGGCACCGGTGTGTTCAGCTCCACTGCCGCCGTTTCACCAGCTCGGTGACGTCTCCGGTCTGCGCGGCGGGCGGCGCCTCGACCGTGGCCGTCGCGCCGAAGCCGTCGAGATCCATGGTCAGCGTCAGCAGGCCGATCTCCTCCCGGAGCCGGACGGGCAGGCCGTCGGCGCCGATCCAGACGTCGGCGGTCATGTCGGCCGCGCCGGCGGTCACCGAGCCCATCGGGGTGTCCGGGTTCCCGTAGACGTCCGCGAACCGGCGGCTCCAGTGCGCCCGGCCGACCACGGCCCGGTAGTGGGTCGTACGGTGTCCGTCCACCGTGGGAGTGCCCAGGGTGTCGACCTTGTCGGCGTGCCGCAGGCTCATCAGGGTCGCGCTCGGGCTGCTGCCGGTGCCGGCGGCGGCCTTGGCACCCTTCGCGCCGTACAGGGCCGAGGAGTCGACCTTCATCCACTGCTTGCCCTTGAGCGGGCCGGAGCGCTGCGGGTCGATGTCGTAGTAGTAGACGCCGTGCACGAGCAGACAGCGGATCCGCGGGGCGTGCCGCACCTTCTGCATGTTCGTCTGCCGGGTGTCCATCTCGACGTCGTAGGCATAGCCGTGGCCCCAGGAGTACGTGCCCTCCATGGCGACCGGCGTCCCGCCCATCCCGTAGTCGACCGACATCCGCACGTGGGCGGAGCCCAGGGCGTCGGTGCGGTCGCCCGCCCGGGCCAGCGCCGCCGTCGCCGCCCGGTCGGCCTGCTGGGCCCCGCATCCGGCGGCGCCCACCAGCACCGCCGCCGTGAGCACCGCCCGCACCACCCCTGTGTCCCGCATCCCCATGGTCCAGGCATCCTAGCGACGCACTGGCATGTACGCGCCCGGCTGCCGAGTCCGGATACCGGACGGGTTGACATTTTTTTGACACCTTCGCTGCGGTTCCCGTTTACGCCGGACGAAACGGATGACGAAGGGATTTCACGCTATTCACCTGCGAAAGCAAGGTCACATTCGCCAAGGGCTTGATGGATACCTCTATAGGGCCTCGCGGCCTGGGAATGTGATGTGGCGTAAGGCCTTCCGCAAGTGCGGATTCCGAAGGTAAACGGCCATTGACGTGGTGGTTTTCGTCGGGGTTCCCTAAGCGGGCCGGGAGCGGACCAGACGACCGTACGACGATCCGCCGGAGGCGATAGCGCTCCCGTCCCCACCCTCAGCCGCTCAAGTCGATCGGAACCGCCGCATGACCGACACGCTCCCGCAGTCCGTGGCCGACACCGCGCCCGCCCACTCACCGGGCCTGAAGCGGTCCATCGGTGTCGTCGGCGGCACCCTGCTGACGCTGTCCTGCGTCACGCCCGCCTCCACGCTCTTCGTGATCGTGCCGGACCTGTTCTCCAGCCTGGGCACGGCGACGGCGCTGTGCATCGCCATCGGCGCGCTCCTGTGTATCCCCGTGGCCTTCTGCTACTCGGAGCTCGGCACCCTCGTGCCCAGCGCGGGCGGCGAGTACGCCATCGTCTCCACCCTCGCCGGACGGCTCGCCGGCTGGCTGGCCTTCGTGATGTCGCTGCTCGTCGTGATGATCGTCCCTCCGGTCATCGCCATGGGCACCGCCGACTACCTCGCCCCGATCGTCCACCTCGACCCGTCCATGACGGGCGCCGGCGTGATGCTCGCGGCCACCCTCGCCGGTCTGCTGGACCTGCGCGCCAACGCCTGGATCACCGGCATCTTCCTGGTCCTGGAGGTCGTCGCCGCCGGGCTCGTCGCCCTCCTCGGCTTCACCCACTCCCACCGCGGTGCGGGCAGCCTCGTGAGCTCGCTGCAGGTGGCCGGCGAGCACAGCCACGTCAACGCGGTCACGGCCATGATGGTCCTCTCCGGGCTGGCCATCGCCCTCTTCGCCACCCAGGGCTTCTCCACCGCCATCTACCTCTCCGAGGAGCTGGAGAACCCGCGCCGCAGCGTCGCCCGTACCGTCCTCGCCACCCTCGCCATCTCCAGCGTCGTCATCCTGGTGCCGGTCGTGGCGATCACCCTCGGCGCCGGCGACCTGAAGACCCTGACCGGCGGCGACATCTCCAGCATGGTCATCGCCTGGAGCAACTCGGCCGTCGGCACCTTCGTCAGCCTGTGCGTCGCCCTCGCGATCATCAACGCGGGCATCGTCATGGTCATCCAGAACTCCCGCGTCCTGTTCGCCTCCGCCCGCGACAAGGCCTGGCCCTCCCCGGTCAACAACGCCCTCGCCAAGCTCGGCCGGTTCGGCTCCCCCTGGGTCGCCACCCTCGTCGTCGGCGTCCCCGGTGCCTTCCTCTGCTTCGTCAACCTGGACACCCTCTACGGCGTCACCGGCGTCGCCGTCACCGGCCTGTACCTGCTGGTCGCGATCGCCGCGCTGCTCGCCCGGCGCGGCGCCCACGGCGGCAGAAAGGCGTGGCGGATGCCGCTGTGGCCGGCGATGCCCGTCCTGCTGATCGCCGTCCTCGTCTACATCCTGGTCGAGCAGGACCCGTCGTACCTGTGGTGGACCGGCGGCATCACCGCCGTCGCCACCCTCTACTGGGCCTTCTACCTCCGCCCGCGCCGCGAGACCCGCTGGGTGGTGTCCCTCCCGGAGGACGTCCGGCTCACCGAGGAGCAGGCCGCGCCGCTCGCCGAGGGCGCCCAGGCCTGACGCTCAGGCGAAGGCCCACGTCAGCACCGTGCACGTCCCGTCGTCCTTGCCACCCGCACTGCGATAGGCGGCGAGGGCGACGTCGTTTCCGGCGTCCACCCCGACCCACATGCCGTAGCAGCCCCGCTCCCGGGCCAGCACGGCCAGCCGCTCCACCAGCGCCCGCCCGATGCCCCGGCGCCGGTACGGCTCGGCGACCGCCAGCTCGTACAGGAACATCTCGGTGCCCTTGTCGGGGTGGACCGTCTCGACCCCGCTGACGAAGCCGACCGGCCCGCCGTCGGCGTACGCCAGCAGCAGATGGTGCCCGGCGGTGGTGAGGAAACGCTCCGCCCACTCCGGACGCGCCGGGTCGTCGAACAGATGCCCGGCGGCGACGACCTCGGCGACGCTGGTGGCCCTGCGGATCTCCATGGCCCTTCGTACCACGGCTGGTGTACGCCGGGCAGGCCCCGTACTCCCTCGGGAGGGGCGGGGTTTCAGCCCACCGGCTCCATCGGTTGTCGGTGGCGGCCCGTACCGTTGAGCCATGGATCTTCGCCGGCTCTCGCTGCGGGGGCTGCTCAAGAGGCCGCGTCGGCTCGTCGCCGCCGCGGCCGCCGTCGTGGTGCTGGCCGGTGCCGGGACCTGGACGGCCGCCGCGTCCGGTGACACGCCACCGGTGCACAGGACCGACCAGGTCATGGCCGTGGACGGCGTCCGCCTGGACACGTCGTTCTTCACCCCGGCCACCGCAGGACGGCACCCCGCCGTCCTGCTGGCGCACGGCTTCGGCGGCAGCAAGAACGACATGCGGCAGCAGGCCGAGGACCTCGCCCGGGAGGGGTACGCGGTCCTGACCTGGTCCGCGCGCGGCTTCGGCAGGTCCACCGGGAAGATCGGGCTCAACGACCCCGAGGGCGAGGTCGCCGACGTCTCCCGGCTCGTCGACTGGCTGGCGAAGCGGCCCGAGGTCCGGCTCGACAAGCCGGGCGACCCGCGCGTGGGCATGGCCGGCGGCTCCTACGGCGGCGCGATCTCCCTGCTCGCCGCCGGATACGACCACCGGGTCGACGCCATCGCCCCGGCCATCACCTACTGGAACCTCGCGGACGCCCTGTTCCCGAACGGCGTGTTCAAGAAGCTGTGGGCCGGCGTCTTCGTCAACACCGGCGGCGGCTGCGCCCGCTTCGAGCCCGCGCTGTGCCGGATGTACGACAGGGTCGCCGAGTCCGGCACCCCGGACGCGGCCGCCCGCCAGATCCTCCAGGAGCGTTCGCCGTCCGCCGTCGGCTCCCGCATCAAGGTGCCCACACTGCTGCTGCAGGGCCAGACGGACTCCCTGTTCACCCTCGCCCAGTCCGACGCCGCCCAGAAGGCGATCCGGGCGAACGGCGCCCCCGTGGACGTCGACTGGATCGCGGGCGGCCATGACGGCGGGGACATGGAGACCGGCCGGGTGCAGGCACGCGTGCGTGCGTGGTTCGACCGGTATCTGAAGGGCGACAAGAGCGCCGGCACCGGCCCGGCCTTCCGGATCACCCGCACCGGAGGGGTGAACTCCACCGACGGCACCGCCCAGCTGCGCGGCGCGACCGCCGGCACCTACCCCGGCCTGCGCAACCACCCGCGTGCCGTCCCGCTGACCGGCGGCACCGGGCAGCGGGTCACGAACCCGGCCGGCGCCAGCCCGCCCGGCATCTCCGCCCTGCCCGGCCTCGGCGGCTCCGGCGGCCTCGGTCAGCTGTCCGCGCTCGGCCTCGGCGTCTCCCTCGACTTCCCCGGCCAGTACGCGACGTTCGACTCGGCGCCGCTCACCCGCGACCTGCAGATCACCGGCACCCCGACCGTGCCCCTCCACATCACCTCGACCAGCGACGACGCCGTCCTCTTCGGCAAGGTCTACGACGTCGGCCCCGACGGCACCCAGCAGGTGCTGCCCGCCCAGCTCGTCGCCCCCTTCCGGGTCACCGGCGCCAAGGCCGGCAAGGACGTCACGGTCACCCTCCCGGCCGTCGACCACGAGGTGCAGAAGGGCCACCGGCTCCGCCTGGTCCTCGCCTCCACCGACCTCGGCTACGCCTCACCGGCCGCCCCGGCCACGTACACCGTCTCCCTCAGGGGAGACCTGAGCGTGCCGACGGCCCCCGCCGTCACCACCGCCGCGGCACCCCTGCCCGCCTGGGTCTGGTGGCTGCCGGCGGCCGGCGCGGCGGCCGCGCTCGCCCTGCTGCTCACCGCCCGCCGGCGTACGGCCGGCCCCGCGCCCGACCCGGAGCTGGCCGAAGTCCCGCTCGTCATCAAGGACCTGAGCAAGCGGTACGCGAAGTCCGCCGACCGGTACGCGGTGCGCGAGCTGTCCTTCCGGGTGGACAAGGGCCAGGTCCTCGGACTGCTCGGACCCAACGGCGCGGGCAAGACCACCACCCTGCGCATGCTCATGGGCCTGATCACCCCGGACGACGGCGAGATCCGCGTCTTCGGCCACGCGATCCGGCCCGGCGCACCCGTGCTGTCGCGGGTCGGCGCCTTCGTGGAGGGTGCGGGCTTCCTGCCGCACCTGTCCGGCCGGGAGAACCTGGAGCTGTACTGGAAGGCCACCGGCCGCCCGCCTCAGGACGCCCACCTGGACGAGGCCCTGGAGATCGCCGGGCTCGGCGACGCACTCGCCCGCGCGGTGCGCACCTACTCGCAGGGCATGCGCCAGCGCCTCGCCATCGCCCAGGCCATGCTCGGCCTGCCCGACCTGCTCATCCTCGACGAGCCCACCAACGGCCTCGACCCGCCCCAGATACGCGAGATGCGCGAGGTGATGATCCGCTACGCGGCCGGCGGCCGCACGGTGATCGTCTCCAGCCATCTCCTCGCCGAGGTCGAGCAGTCCTGCACCCACCTGGTGGTGATGGACCGCGGCCGGCTCGTCCAGGCCGGCCCCGTCGGCGAGATCGTCGGCTCCGGCGACACGCTGCTGGCCGGCACCGCCACGCCCGTGGAGGAGCCGGTCGTGGAGAAGGTGGCCGCGCTGCCCGGCGTCGCCTCCGCCGTGCGCACCGACGACGGGCTGCTGATTCGGCTGGAGCCCGGCGGCACGGCCGAGCGGCTGGTCGCGGACCTGGTGCGGCTGGAGGTGCCGGTCGCCTCGGTCGGCCCGCACCGCCGCCTGGAAGACGCCTTCCTCACCCTGATCGGAGGTTCTGCATGAGCACGCTCACCGAGGTCGCCTCCGGTTACCAGACCCGGCACACCCTGCCCCTGCGGGTCGAGCTGGTCCGCCAGCTCAAGCGGCGCCGCACCCTGGTCATGGGGGCCATCCTCGGCCTGCTGCCCTTCGTGCTGCTGATCGCCTTCGCGATCGGCGGCGACCCGTCGGGCCGCAACGGCCAGATCACCCTGATGGACACGGCCACCGCGTCCGGCGCCAACTTCGCCGCGGTGAACCTGTTCGTCTCGGCCGGCTTCCTGCTGGTCATCCCGGTCGCCCTGTTCTGCGGGGACACGGTCGCCTCGGAGGCCAGCTGGTCCTCCCTGCGCTATCTGCTCGCCGCGCCCGTGCCGCGTGCCCGGCTGCTGTGGTCCAAGCTGGCCGTGGCGCTCGGGCTGAGTCTCGCCGCGATGATCCTGCTCCCGGTGGTCGCCCTCGCGGTAGGCACGGCAGCCTACGGCTGGGGGCCGCTGCAGATCCCGACGGGCGGCGCGCTGGACACCGGCACGGCGACGCAGCGCCTCGCGCTGACCGTGGCGTACATCTTCGTGTCCCAACTGGTCACCGCCGGGCTGGCGTTCTGGCTGTCGACGAAGACCGACGCCCCGCTGGGCGCGGTCGGCGGCGCGGTCGGCCTGACGATCGTCGGCAACGTCCTGGACGCCGTGACCGCCCTCGGCCACTGGCGGGACTTCCTGCCCGCGCACTGGCAGTTCGCCTGGGCCGACGCCGTCCAGCCGCACCCGGAGTGGTCCGGCATGATCCAGGGCGCCGCGATCTCCATAACGTACGCCCTGGTGCTCTTCGCCCTGGCCTTCCGGGGTTTTTCCCGCAAGGACATCGTCTCCTAGGTCACCGGAGGGTCACCCACCGGTCTCGGCGGCCCGCCGCCGTGGCCGCTTCGAGACCCATCCGCAACACCCCGGCCCGCACGTTCCACGCCCCCACGCCGTCACAGTCGAGACGAGCCGCGCGACGGCGGGTCGTTCTCAACCGGCTTAGGGGGTTGGCGAGATGGCAGGGAAGCGGTGGACAGGCGAACGGCCGGCAGCGGACCGGCGGACAGGGGACCGGGCGACGACGGGTGCCGGGCCGGATGCGGATCCCCGGCACCCGAGGGCCCGCCGTCCGCTGCCCCTGCTCGCCCTCGCGCTCGCCGCAGGCCTGATGCTGACGTCCTGTTCGGCGGGCCAGGGCGAGCACGGCACGGCCGACCGGTCCAACGGCGCCGCCCAGTCCGCGCCCGCGCCCGGCCGCGGCGGCAAGGACGCCGCGCCCGAGCGGCCCTCCGGCCAGCTGTCCACCTTCGCCCTCGACGTCGACACCGCCTCCTACACCTACGCCCGCCGCACCCTCGCCGACGGCCGCAGGCCCGAGCCGTCCACGATCCGTCCCGAGGAGTTCGTCAACAGCTTCCGCCAGGACTACCGGCGACCCGACGGCAACGGCTTCACGGTCACCGTCGACGGCGCCCGCACCGACCGCCCCGACTGGTCCCTGGTGCGGGTCGGCCTCGCCACCCGGTCCGCCGAGCCGGCCGCGCAACGCCCGCCCGCCGCGCTCACCTTCGTCATCGACGTCTCCGGCTCCATGAGCGAGCCCGGCCGCCTCGACCTCGCCCAGAGGTCCCTGGACACCATGACGGACCGGCTGCGCGACGACGACTCGGTGGCCCTCGTCACCTTCAGCGAGCACGCCGAGACCGTGCTGCCCATGACCCGGCTCGGCGGCCACCGCGGCGAGGTGCACGACGCCGTCGACGGCCTGCGGCCGCAGTACTCCACGAACCTCGGCGCGGGCGTCGAGAAGGGGTACGCCACCGCCGTCGAGGGCCTGCGCAAGGGCGCCACCAACCGGGTCGTCCTCGTCTCCGACGCCCTCGCCAACGAGGGCGACACCAGCGCGGACGCCATCCTGCGCCGCATCGACGGCGCCCGCCGCGAACACGGCATCACCCTCTTCGGCGTGGGCGTGGGCAGCGACTACGGTGACGCCCTCATGGAACGCCTCGCCGACAAGGGCGACGGCCACACCGTCTACGTCTCCGACACCGGCCAGGCCCGCACGGTCTTCTGCGAACAGCTCCCGCAGAACATCGAGCTGACCGCGCGCGACGCCAAGGCCCAGGTCGCCTTCGACCCGCACACCGTCACCGCTTTCCGTCTCATCGGTTACGACGACCGCAAGGTCGCCGACAAGGACTTCCGCAACGACCACGTCGACGGCGGCGAGGTCGGCCCCGGCCACACCGTGACCGCGTTGTACGCCGTCCACACCCGGCCCGGCGCCCAAGGCCACCTCGCCACGGCGACCGTCCGCTGGCTCGACCCGAACACCCGTGACCCGCACGAGGCCGCCGGACAGCTGGAGACCGGCGCCCTGGCCGGTTCCGTCTGGGAGGCGAGCCCCCGCTTCCAGGTCACCGCGGTCGCCGCCTACTTCGCCGACGCCCTGCGCGCCGAGGGCCTGCGGGCCGGCCCCGCCCTCCCGGGCGCCCCGGGCCTGACCCGCCTCGCCGACCGGGCGGCCGGGCTGGCGGCGCGGACGGAGGACAAGGACGTACGGGGACTGGCCGACGCCATCCGCCAGGCGAGCAGTACCGGGCCCGAGGACTGACCGCGCCCGGCCGGTCCGCCGCCCCAGGCGTGTGCGCAGCCCATTGACCTTTCCTTACCTGCGAGTAAGTTGGCGCAGCGGCAAGGACCTTCGCAGGGCACGAGCCGGGAGCCGCCATGGGCGTACACAAGGATCTGAAACGGGCACGGCAGCGCACCGACCTGGCGGCGCGCGGCTCGGTGGAGATCGTCCGGGACGCCGACGGCACGGTCCGCGAGGTGCGCGCGGCCCCGCTCGCGCCCCCGCTGACCACCGGCTCCATGGCCGACCTGCCGTTCACGCACGCGGCCGAGACCCCGGACGCGGTGCTGCTGCGCCGCCGCGACCGGGGAGCGTGGCAGCCGGTGACGGCGGCCGCGTTCGCCGCCGAGGTCGCCGCCGTCGCCAAGGGGCTGATCGCGGCCGGTCTGGAACCGGGCGGCCGGGTCGCGGTCATGTCCCGCACCCGCTACGAGTGGACCGTCCTGGACTTCGCGGTCTGGGCGGCCGGCGGCCAGTCCGTGCCCGTCTACCCCACCTCCTCCGCCGAGCAGGTGGAGTGGATCGTCCGCGACTCCGGCGCCCGGTACGTGGTCACCGAGACCATCGAGAACGCCGCCACGGTCACCACCGGCACCGCCGGCCATCCTCACCCGCCCCGCCTGTGGCAGCTCGACGCGGGGGCCCTCGCCGACCTCACCGCCCTCGGCGCCGGCGTCGCCGACGACGAACTCACCAAGCGCCGCGTCGCGTTGACACCCGACACCATCGCGACCATCTGCTACACCTCCGGCACCACCGGCCGGCCCAAGGGCTGCGTCCTCACCCACTCCAACCTGCACGCCGAGGCCGCCAACACCGTGGAACTGCTGCACCCGGTCTTCCAGGCCGTCACCGGCCAGACCGCCTCCACCCTGCTCTTCCTGCCGCTCGCCCACATCCTCGGCCGCACCCTGCAGCTCGCCTGCCTGCTGGCCCGCATCGAGACCGGTCACTTCCCGAGCGTCAAGCCCGACGAACTCCGGCCCGCGCTCAAGGAGTTCCGGCCCACCTTCCTGGTCGGGGTGCCGTACCTCTTCGAGAAGATCCACGACACCGGGCGGGCGACCGCCGAGAAGATCGGCCGTGCCGCCTCCTTCGACCGCGCCGAGCGGATCGCCGTCCGCTTCGGCGAGGCGTACCTGAGGAAGTTCCTCGGCACCGGCAAGGGCCCCGGCCCCGGTCTGTACGCCGCCTGGGCGCTGTACGACCTGCTGGTCTACCGCCGCATCCGCAAGGAGCTGGGCGGCCGGATGCGGTACGCCATCAGCGGCGGCTCCCCGCTGGACCGCAACCTCAACCTGTTCTTCCACGCGGCCGGCATCGTCGTCTACGAGGGCTACGGCCTGACCGAGACCACCGCCGCCGCCACCATCGTGCCCCCGCTCGGCCCCCGTCCCGGCACGGTCGGCCTGCCGATCCCCGGGGTCGCCGTGCGCATCGCCGACGACGGCGAGGTGCTGATCAGGGGCGGGGTGGTCTTCGGGTCGTACTGGAACAACCGGCAGGCCACGGAAGCCGTCCTCGCGGACGAGTGGTTCGCCACCGGTGATCTCGGCGCGCTGGACGAGGACGGCTATCTCACCATCACCGGCCGCAAGAAGGACATCCTCGTCACCTCCGGCGGCAAGAACGTCTCGCCGGCCGTTCTGGAGGACCGGCTGCGCAGCCGTGCGCCCGTCGGCCAGTGCGTGGTCGTCGGCGACAACCGGCCCTTCGTCGCCGCGCTGATCACGCTGGATGCGGAGGCGGTCGCCCACTGGCTGTCGGTGCGGAAACTGCCGCCGGACACCCCGCTGTCCGAGCTCGTCCACGACGAACGGCTGCGCGCGCAGGTGCAGAAGGCGGTCGACTACGCCAACGAGGCCGTCTCGCGCGCCGAGTCCATCCGCGCCTTCGCGCTCGTCGAGGGCGAGTTCACCGAGGAGAACGGGCTGCTGACGCCGTCGCTGAAGGTCAAGCGGCGCGCGGTGACGGAGGCGTACGCCGAGCGGATCGAGGCGCTGTACCGGAAGTAGACAGCAAAACGGCGGGTCACCGGTGAACCGGTGGCCCGCCGCCGCGGCGTGTCTGCTCAGCTGCCGGTGGCGCCGTTGCCGGACAGGGCCGAGATGTCGTCCAGGATGTGCGACAGCGGCTCGTCGCCCTTGGCCTGGGTCGAGTTCTCCGTGCACTGCTGGTTCTGCGGCGAGGACAGGACCGGGATGTCCTGGACGCCGACGTTCGCGATGAGCGCGGCCACCGACTGGACGTTGACCTTCGCTGGCAGGCCGACGCAGGGCTTGTTCAGCGAGCCCTGGACCAGCGAGAGCTGCGGGCTCATGTCGCCGAAGGTCGCCGAGTTGCCGAAGGAGGACTTGGCCTTGTTGCCGCTGAGCGACGTGGTGCCGTGGTCGTTACCGATGGCAAGGGCCTGGGGGGCCGCCGCACCGGCGAGACCGGCGACGGAGGCGGCAACAGCCGCGGTTGCCCACAGCTTCTTCATGGTGGTTTCCCTTTCGAAAGGCGGACTCCGGGGAGGAGTTCGTGACCGTCAACTGCGTCGGACCCGCCGTGGTTGCTGCCTTTGCCCCGATTGGAGCAGTGCAGTCGGATCAGTGCATGAACGCCGCTGTCCGACGTGTGACCTGCTGCGGACCGCGGGCGGGGCGGAGCCGGAGACGGCGGACGGGCCGCCGATCGGTTCGGCGGCCCGTCGGGGTCCCTGAAGGACTCGGCCGGACTCAGCTGCCCTTGGCGCCGTTGCCGGACAGGGCCGAGATGTCGTCCAGGATGTGCGACAGCGGCTCGTCGCCCTTGGCCTGGGTCGAGTTCTCCGTGCACTGCTGGTTCTGCGGCGAGGACAGGATCGGGATGTCCTGGACGCCGATGTTGACGGCGGAGAGGAGCGACTGGGCGTTGACCTTCGCCGGCAGTCCGATGCACGGCTTGTTGAACGAGCCCTGGATGAGCGCCATCTGCGGGCTCATGTTGCCGAACGTGGCCGAGTTGCCGAACGACTGCTCGGCACCGTTGCCGCTGAAGGACGTGGTGCCGCGGTCGTTGCCGATGGCCAGGGCCGGCGACGCGGCTGCGGCGGAGGCGCCTACGGCGGAGGCGGCGACCGCGGCTGCGGCCAGAACCTTCTTGATCACTTGCTGTTCCCTTCTGGAGTAACCCCGTCCACCGGAGCGCTCTGGTCAACTGCCACCGCCGGGATCGGTTCCTCTCCATCACTCCGATGGCCTACAAGAACGCTCTTTTCTCACCCGGTACGGCCGCCCTGGGAATTCCACCAATTCCGCGAGGGCGAACGCTCCGATCGAGTGACGCCCCGCAACCAAACAGCCTGGGACCGGTTGATGCGGGGGCAGGAACGTGCGTCTTGGCGAGGAGCCAGGAAAGGAAAGCGAAATGCTGAAGAAGGCAATGGCCGTGGCCGCGGTCGCCGCGTCCTTCGTCGGTGTGTCGGCGGCGGTAGCCCCCCAGGCGCTTGCCATCGGCAACGACACGGGCACCACGTCGCTCAGCGGCAACAAGGCCGAGGAGGCGTTCGGCAACCAGGTGACAAAGGGCGACCTGAGCCCGCAGGCCACGCTGGTCCAGAGCTCGCTCAACAAGCTCTGCGTCGGCCTCCCGGCGAAGGCGGACGTCCAGTCGGTCCTCGCCATCCTCGCCAACGTCGGTGTCCAGGACATCCCGGTCCTGTCCTCGCCACAGAACCAGCAGTGCGCCGAGAACTCGACCCAGGCCAAGGACGACGAGCCGCTGTCGCACGTCGTGGACGACGTCTCCGTCCTGGCGGGCAACGGCGCCACCGGCAGCTGACCCCGGCCGACCCCGACACCGCCCGGGCCGTGCGCGAGTTCTTCGCGTCGCCCGGGTGGTTTCCGCCGACGTGTCAATTCCATGAGGGCGTTCGAGTGAATTCCCCGACGGTGCGCGTTCCATAGTTTCTTCGGCTGTCTATCCCTCGTTTTACAACCCGCCGGTCATGGTGCGAGCCATTCAAGTTGTGCTCGCTCGGTTTCGGCCGTCATAGGGGCATGACCGCAGAGAAGGGAAATCTTATGAAGAAGTGCGCTGCTGTCGTCGCCGGCGCGATCCTGGCCCTCGGCGGGGCCGCTCCCGCCTTCGCCGACGGTACGGGTGCCTCGGCCGAGGGTGCCTCCGTGTCCTCCCCGGGCGTCATCTCCGGCAACACGGTCCAGATCCCGCTCCACGTGCCGGTCAACGTCTGTGGCGACACCGTGGACGTCATCGGGCTGCTGAACCCGGCGCTCGGCGAGGGCTGCGCGAACACCTGACGTTCGCCGCACAACGCACCACAGCCACCGGTTGCGTTATGGCCGGCCCCGGACCGTGGATCCGCCGATTCTTCGATCCGGGGCCGGCTCCCACTTTTTCGAGCAGGAAGACAACTAGATTGCGACAGACCCTCAGCAGAGGCATGGTCGTGGCCGCCGCCGCGACCGGCGTGCTGTCCTTGTACGGCGGCGGCTCCGCGCTCGCCGACTCCGGCGCGCAGGGCGCCGCCCAGGGCTCGGCCGGCGTACTGTCCGGCAACAACGTCCAGGCCCCGGTGAACGTCCCGGTCAACGTCTGCGGCAACACCGTGGACGTGGTCGCGGCATTGAACCCGGCGTTCGGCAACTCCTGTGTGAACGCCCACGGTTCCACCAAGGACCACAGCGCCCACCGGCACAGGCCCGTCCGCGAGTCCACGCCGCCCCCGTACGGCGGTGACGAGTCGACTCCGCCTCCCCACGGTGGTGAGGTGACCTCCCCGCCCCCGTACAGCGGTGACGAGTCCACCCCGCCCAGCGGTGGCGAGACCACCCCGCCCAGCGGTGGCGAGACCACTCCGCCGCCGCCCCCTGGTGGCGGGCACCACTACGGGGCGCCGCCCAGCCTTCCGGACACCGGTGGTGAGGGCCCGGCCATGCTGGGGGCCTCGGCCGCCAGCGCCGCGCTGATCGGGGCCGGTGCGCTGCTGTACCGGCGCGGCCGAGCCGCCCGCCGCTAGGGTGCGCCCCGCGCCCCGAAAGGGCGCGGGGCCGCGCCCACGCGGTCACCGCCGCGTGGGCGCGGCCTGCCACCCCTAACCCGCGGCCTCCCGACGGCCCGTCAGGCCGACGGCGCTCTCGGCGGAGCGTCCCGCCGGGATCCGCCACTCCGCCGGGCCCGTCCGCAGCCGCCGCCCCACCCCCCGCACCAGCGCGGCCGCCGTGAAACCCGCGCCGTGCACGAACCGCATCGACGGTCCGAAGCTCGCGGCCGTGACGAGACCGGCCAGGAACAGCCCCGGGTACGACGTCTCGAACTCCAGGCCCACCTCCGGCGCCCCGTCGGCTCCCGTGGCCAGCAGCGCGCGCAGCTCGGGGGAGAGCAGCCGCATCCGGTCCCGGGTGGCCCGGAAGCCGGTCGCGGCGATGACGTGCCCGGTGTGCAGAGCCTGGGGCCCGCCGTGCCGGCTCGCCGTCTCCAGGCGCACCCCGCCCGACACCTCACGGGCCGTCAGCACCTCCCGGCCGAGCAGCACTTCCACCCCGCACTCCACCCGCTCGCGCACCCACCAGGCGCCCGCCGGGCCGAGCGCGCCGGCCGCGATCCGGGCCCGGGTCCGCTCCGGCAGTCGCCGGTACAGGCCGGGCCGCTCGGCGTAGAACCAGTTGCGCCAGCCGGGGCCGAGACCGCTGTGCGGGGAGCGGGCCGAGCGCCACCAGGGCCGTTCCCACGGCGGCGGCACGTCGTTCCAGCACAGCCGGTCCGCGCGGGCCAGCACCCGTACTCTTGTGCCCTGTTCGGCGAGGAGCGCGGCCGTCTCCAGGGCCGCCTGGCCGGCGCCGACCACGGTGACGTCCTCGCCGCGGAAGCGGTCGAGGTCGGCGTGCCGGCTGCTGTGCGAGACCAGGGCCTTGGGCAGCCGGCGCAGTGGGGCCGGGATCTCGGTGAACGGCAGCACGCCCACCGCCAGCGCCACCGTCCGCGCGGCCAGCCGCTCGCCGTCCTCGGTGACCGCCTGGAAGCCGCCGGCGGTGGGGGCCACCAGGGTCACCGTCCGCTCGTCGACCGAGGGCACGGCGTTGCGCGCGAACCACAGGCCGTACTCGCTGAACACCTCCAGCGGCAGCGGTTCGGCGTGCCGGGCGGTCAGGCCGCGGAAGGCGCAGAAGACGTCGAGCCGCCAACGCCCTTCCGGATCGGACAGGTTGGACGCCCAGGGTTCCGACTTCAGGAACATGCCCCGGGGCATGTGGCCGCGCCAGGCCGCCATGGGCCGCCCGAGGACCCGCACGGTCATCCCGGCCGCCGCCGCGTGCGACGCGATGGACAGCCCGTACGGGCCGGCGCCCACCACCAGCAGGTCGTACATCAGCGGCTGCTCGCTTTCTCGTCGTCACGGAAGTCGCCGGACAGGCCGGACAGGCCGGACAGGCCGAACAGGCCGAACAGGCCGGACAGGCCCGGCAGGCCCGGCAGGTCGGGCAGGTCGTACGGGTGGGGCGGGCTGGACGGGCCGTATCGGTCGCGCGGGCCGGGCCGGGAAGGCGCGGGAAGGGCCTGCGGGGCGTGCTCGGCGGGCGGGGCCGGCCGGCGGCGCAGGGCGCGGGAGGCGAGCCGGCGCACCACGTGCCGGCACCACAGCGCCCACATCGCCACGCCCGGCGCCCGGTCGTCCGCCGCGTACCAGGCCAGCTCCCGGCCACCGGGCGTGGGGCGCAGCGCGGTCAGCGGCGCGTAGTTCTCCACCACGAACCGGCGCCCGGCCGACGGCACCTGCTCGGGAAGCGGACGGTGTGTCAGGTCCAGGTGCAGGGCGCGTACGACGTCCAGTCCGGCGCCGTCGGTGAACAGCCGGAACCGGGCGCCGGGGCGCGGGTTGAAGTCGAGCAGATGGTAGCGGCCGGTGCTGCCGCAGCGGCGGAAGTCCAGGTCCAGGATGCCCCAGTAGCCCAGCGCGCCGGTCAGCCGCTCGGCCAGCGCCCGCACCTGCGGGTTGGGCGTCCACTGGCCGACCGTGGTCAGCCCGGCCCCGCGCGGCCACGCGAGGTGCTTGCGGCCCGGTCCGCCGGCCCGGACGGCGCCGCCGCGGTCGACGTACCCGTGGAAGAACCAGTCGCGGTCCGGGCCCGGCGGCAGATACGCCTGGAGCAGCAGCGCGCTGCCCGCCTCGGAGGTGCGCAGATACAGCTCCCGGGCCTCGCGCGCCGAGTGCACCAGCACGGTCGAGCGCAGCCCGATGCCGGCCGGCACCAGCCAGGGCCGGCTCCACTTGGCCACCAGCGGCAGCCCCAGCCGCCAGGCGGCCGCCGCCGCGTCCTCGGCGCTGTCCGGCACCAGGGTCACCGGGTGCGGGACGCCGACGGCGGCGCACACCTCGGCCAGTTCGGCCTTGTCGGCGACGAGTTCGGGCAGCGCGCCGGGCTGCCGCGGCAGCAGATAGGCGGGCGCCAGCTCCTCCCGCAACCGCGCGGCCGCGATGGCGCTCGCGTCGTCCATCGGGATCAGCACCGCGGGACACGCGACACGGGCCGCCACCCGGCGCAGCGCGTGCGCGATGTCGCCCAGGGAGGCGCCGGGCCGTGGCGGGGGGTGCATCTGGCGCATGAAACGGGAACTGCGCACGGGACTTCCCGTTGAATCAGCGACGACATGCACGTCGACTCCCGCTCTGCCGAGCGAGCGTACGGCGCCCAGGGTGCCGTGATGAAAGGGGTTACGGTCGATCCGCAGCAGTACGGCTGGGACCCGGATGTCCAGCGACGACACGGGTGTTTCCCTCTCGTCCGTTCGCCCGTGCGGGGGTTGTGGCCACCTGAAAGCCGTAATCGCACTGGCGGAATTCATATGAATATGACTGGGTGTCAGTAATGGGGAACGCAGGGCGAGAATGCACTCGAATGGAGAAAGGAGCGGGCATGGCTGCACAGCAGAGCAGGGTCCGGTCCCGGCGGTTGGCCGTCGCGGCGGTGGCGGCCGTCGCGGCGGTCGCCCTGGCGGGCGGCCCCGGTTTCGCCGCGGGTTCCGGAGCGGCGCGGGCCGCCGACCCACCCTTTCCGGTGCCCGCCGTCGCTCCGGTGCCCGCCGCGCCGCTTCCCTTGCCCGTCAAGGCCGCCGTGCCGCCGTTCGGTGCGTTTCTCGACTCCGGGCCGCTCGGGGTGGCGCGGATGGCCGGGCTGAGCTCCTGGCTGGGCGGGACGGAGGTGAAGATCGCCCACACCTATCTGCCCGGGGACCGCTGGCAGGACATCGAGGGTGCGCCCGGTTTCCTGGACGTGTGGGCGCAGTGGCGGCGCGCCAAGGCCGACCGCATGCTCGTCCTCAACGTGCCGATGCAGGAGCGCAACGAGGACGACGTCCCCGACGGCGAGGTGCGCTCGCTGCTCCGGCAGGGTGCGGCCGGCGCGTTCGACCGGCACTTCAGGGCGCTGGCCGAGCGGCTGGTGGCGCTGGGCGTGCCGGACACCGTGATCGTGCTCGGCTGGGAGATGAACGGCAGCACCTACACCCATCGCTGCGGACCGGACCCGGCGAACTGGAAGAGGTACTGGAACAGGATTATCACCACCATGCGTTCGGTGCCGGGCCAGAAATTCCGGTTCGACTTCACGCCGAGCCGCGGCCGGGACGCGGTGCCGTGGACCGAGTGCTATCCGGGTGACAGCACGGTCGACATCATCGGAATGGACGCCTATGACCAGCCGTCCGGACTGTCGTTCGACCAACAGGTGAAAGAGCCCTACGGTCTGCAGCAGCACGTGGATTTCGCGCAAGCCCACGGCAAGCCCATTTCCTATCCGGAATGGGGACTCTTCCGCAACGGTGACGACACCGAGTACATGACGCGCATGCTCGCCTGGATCGACGAGCACAAGCCGCTGTACAACACGCTGACCGACTACTGCCCGCACGGCGTGTGGCAGTGCGCCAACAACCCCAGGTCCGCGCAGATCTACCGCAAGACCCTGTACGGCCGCACCGAGACGCCGATCCCGGCCCCCGCGACACCGACGCCACCCCCGCCGTACAAGCCCCCGGCGAACTGCTCGCCGCTGGACCTCGGCGACTGGGTCGAGTACTGGCTCGGCGGGAAGCTGTGCATCCGCCTCGACTGGTGGTCGCGGACCCGCTAGCCCTGCGGGCGTTCCCTCCACCGGTGCAGCACCTCCTTGCCCCGCCGCCGGGCGGCCGCGTCGCAGAGCGCGGCCGCCAGCAGAGGGGTGGTGCGGCGGCGGGCCATGAGGAGCCGTCGGTTGACGACCGGGTCGGGACGCCAGTGGTGCTTGTACGGCTCGTCGCCGCGCAGCAGGCTCAGCGCGCCGCGTCCGCCCGCCCGCTCGGCGCAGGCGTCCAGCAGCATCACCGCCACGTCCGCCTTGCGTTCCCTCAGGCCCGGATGGGCGCCGTAGAGATAGCCACCGGCCAGGCCGGGCGAGAGCAGCGTCAGGTCGACGGCCATCACCTCGCCGTCGACGCGGAACTCGGTGACCGCCGCGTTGCCCGAGCGCACCATCGGGCCGACCGCGCGCACCAGATGCTCGCGGAACCGGGGCTGGAGATGCTCGGTCGTCACCTTGCGGCCCTGCCACTGCAGCCGGTGCAGCTCCAGCAGCCGGCCGAGCGCCGCGTCCACGTCCGCCGACTGGACCGCCCGCCGTTCCACGCCGAGCGCGGACAGCTTGCGCAGCTTGGCCCGCACCCGCTGCTGGGCCTTGTTCGACGGCAGCCGCGCCACCAGGTCCTCCATGGGTACGGCGGGCAGCTCCAGGCACTGCGAGTCGGCCACCGTACGGCGCGGGCCGGGCCAGCGGTCGTAGACCCGTTCCACCGCGGCGCCCGGCCGCACCTCGCGGAAGTCGATCAGCGCGGTGCGCGCCGCGTCCGCCAGGGCCTCGGTGAGCGCCCCGGCCGCGCGTCCGTCGTCGGAGTCGTCCAGCAGCACGTCCGCGTAGTCGGAGATCGCCCCGCCGAGCGGCACCAGCGCGGGCAGCGGCCGGCGGACCAGCATCAGCGGCGCGGCGGCCACCAGTTCGCCGCCGGCGCGTACCACCAGCACCCTGAGCCGTCCGCGGCTGCCGTACGTCAGCCACCACGAGTGCAGCCAGGCGTGGCTCTGGAACGGGGTCGCGGCGGCGCACCGCCCGTACAGCCGGGCCCAGGACGGCGCCAGGGCGGCGAAACGGGCCTCGTCGGTGACGAGTTCGGCGGTGCGGACGGGGCGCGCCGTCTCGGTGGCCGTCACAGCCGGCCGTGGGTGTCGGCGGCGATGGCAGGGCCGGGCACCGAGGCGGGGCGCGCGGGCTCCTCCTCCGGCCGGCGCCTCGGCCGGACCAGCAGGGCGAGCCCGCCGAGCAGCCCGCCCGCGCTCGCCCCGACCAGGCCGGTCACCTCGGCGGAGGCCGAGGAGGGCGCGGTCGGCTTCACCGCGCGGGAGAACTGCAGGAGTTCCACGTGGGTGTCGGACTTGGTGGCGTTGGCGTGCTGGGTGAGCGCGCGGGCCACCGCGTCGGCCATGTCGACGGCCTCGGCCGGGCGGGCGGAGGTGGCGGAGATGGAGACCATCGGGGCGTCCGGCGAGGTCGCGGTGCGCACGCTGTCGCGCAGGGTCTTCACCGGCACCCCGGCCCACACCTGGGCGTCGCCGAGCACCGCGACCTCGGTGGCGACCCGGCCGTAGGCCTGCGCGAAGCCGAGCGCGGAGGCGGTGTCGGACCTGTCGGTGGGCACGGCGATGACATAGCTGGTCGCCGTGTACGTCGGCGGCTTCAGCAGGCCGTACGCGCCGCCGAGCAGGCCGCCCGCGAGGACTCCGGCCGCCACCAGCGACCAGGACGGAAGCGCGCGCCGGCGCGAGGAACGAACAGGGCGGTGGTTGTCGGTCATGAGGGGGTTGCTCCCTGCTGGACGGGGACTTGGTGGATGGGGTCTTGGTGGATCGGGGCTTGGTGCATGGGGCCTTGCGGGTCCGTGAGCGCCGCCGCGTAGACGTCCATGAGCCGGGCGGCGCTGCGGGTGATGCAGTAGTGGCGGGCCGCCTCGGGGGCGGTGCGCGGGCGGGGGCCGGCGGCGCGGACCTCGGCGAGCGCGCGGGCGTAGGCGCCGGCGTCGCACGGGACGCGCACCGCGTCCGGGGCCGCGCCCGGCGGCAGGTCCTCGAGGGCCGGGCAGGAGGTGTGGCGCACCGGCAGCCCGGCGGCGAGCGCCTCCACGACCGCGAGCCCGAACGCCTCCTCCGGGGACGGCGCGGCGAGCACGTCCATCGCCGAGGTCAGCGCGGGCAGGTCCGGGCCGGCCGCCCCGTCGGCGAGGTACGGCCGTTCGCCCGCGAACAGCACCCGGCCGGCGACCCCCGCCCGCTGCGCGGCCCGCCGCAGCGCGCTCTCCTCCGACCCGCCGCCGACCAGCAACAGCCTGCAGTCGGCTGGCAGTTGCGCCAGGGCGCGGATCAGGACGTCGAAGCGCTTGCCGGGGGCGAGCCGGCCGATGCCGCCGATGACGAACGCGTCGGCGGGCAGCCCGAGCAGGTCGCGGGTGCGCCGCCGGGCCGCCGGGTCGAAGGCGAACCGGGCCAGGTCGATGCCGTTGGGCACCACCGCGATCCGCGGCTCGGGCACCCCCCAGCGGGCGAGCCGGGCGGCGACCGTCGGGGAGACGGCGACCGTGGACCGGCCCAGCCGCTCGCCCAGCAGATACAGCCCGCGCACGCCCACGGTGAGCGGCCGGCCCTCCATCTGCGAGTCGCCGAGGGAGTGCTCGGTGGCGACGATGGCGCGGACCCCGGCCAGCCGGGCGGCGATCCTGCCGTACAGGCAGGCCCGGTACAGGTGCGTGTGCACGAGGTCGTAGCGGCCGCGCCGGATGATGCGGGCCAGCCGGGGCAGCGCGGCCAGGTCGCGGTTGCCGTGCATGCCCAGGTGCACCACCCGCACCCCGTCGGCCGTCAGCCCGCCGGCCACCGGGCCGGGGTTGGTCAGCGTCACCACGTCGCACTCGGCGGGCAGATGCCGCAGCAGCAGCCGCAGTTGCTGCTCGGCGCCGCCGATGCCGAGGCCCGTGATGATGTGCAGCGCCCTCACCGCAACCCCGCGACGGGACGGCGGCGCAACCGGTGCAGCCGGTACTTCAGGAACAGGCGTACGGTGTGGTCGTTCTGTCCGATGTGCACGCGCGGCAGGACGTGCGGGCCGTTCAGCTCGCCGGGGTCGATGGCGCAGGCGTAGCCGTATCCGGCGGCGCGTACGGCGTCGATGGCGCGCCGGTCGACCGTGCCGTACGGATAGCAGAACCCGGTGACGGGAGCGCCGGTCAACTCCTCCAGCAGCGCGCGGCTTTCGGCGGTCTCGTCCTTCAGTACGGTGTCGTCGGCCTTGGTCAGGTCGGCATGGGTGAGGCCGTGCGAGCCGATTTCGACGCCCGCTTCGGCGGCGCGCCGGATGCCGTCGGCGGTCAGCAGGGGTTTGCGCGGGCCCAGCGGATCCCAGGCGTTGTCGCCGCCGAGTCGGCCGGGCAGCACGAACAAGGTGGCCGTACAGCCCCAACGGGCCAGTGCGGGCAGGGCGTCGGTGATGAAGTCGGCGTACCCGTCGTCGAAGGTGAGGCCCACCAGGTCCCGGCCCTCGCCCCGCGCCCGGGCGGCGAGCAGCTCGGCCACCGACACCCCGCGCAGCCCCCGCCGGCACAGCCAGCGCAACTGCCGCTCCAGCCGGTCGCGGGTGACCGTGATGCGGTACGGGTCGTCGGAGCAGTCGCCGACCGAGTGGTACATGGCGATCCACGGAACGGGGCCAGGTCTGGCCTGCCGGGAAGGGGCGGCGGTCTCAACGCAGGAGGACATGGGCGAGCTTTCGGGTGAGGGCGAGTGCGGAACGGGGCACGGCTGCGCAGCCCTGGGCACCCAGGACCCAGCCGAGCAGGACGAACACGACGGTCACGGTGGCGCCGCCGGCGAGGAGCCCGGCGAGCGGTGTGGCGGGCATCCGGGCGACGCAGGCGCCGGTCACGGTGGCGATCAGCGCCGCCCGCACGGGCCGGCTCAGCTCGTGCAGCACGCGCGGGGTCCGGATGGGCACGCTCCTGGTCCGCATGCCGGCCAGCAGCAGGACGGCGGTGACGGTGATGCCGGCGGCGTTGCCGGCGGCGATCCCGGTGACGCCCCAGGTGCCGACCGCCCAGGCGCCGATGCAGGACGTCGCCACGATCCCGGCGGCCATCGCGCCGACCGGGTACCAGGTGGCGCGGCCCGCCGAGAAGTAGGAGCGGACCAGTACGCCGGTCAGCGTCTGGCCGAGCAGCCCGAGCGCGTAGACCCGCATCACCTCGGCGGTCGCGGCGGTGTCGCCGGCGGTGAACGCGCCGCGCTGGAACAGCAGGCCGATCAGCTGCGGGGCACAGGCCATGACCGCGGCCGCGCCGAGCAGCACCAGCGCGGCGGCCACCGCGAGGTCCCGCTCGACCCGGGCCCGGGCCCGCTCGGTGTCGCCCTCGGCCAGCGCTCGCGCGACCACCGGGAAGGTGACCGTGCACAGCATCATCGACAGGGTCATCGGGATCTGGGCGACCTTCTGCGCGTAGTTCAGGTGCGAGATCGCCCCGGCGGGCAGGCCGGAGGCGAGGAACCGTTCGATCAGCACCTGCGACTGCCGGCACAGCGCGAACAGGAGCACGGTCGCCATCAGCGGCACGTCCATCGCCCGGTCCTCGGCGACGGCCCTGGGTGCCGGGCCGTCCGTACGGCGCCGACACAACTGCCTCATCAGCGGTGGCAGTTGCACGACGACCATGAGCAGCCCGCCCGCCGCGACCCCGAACGCGGCCGCGCGCACGCCCCAGCGGCCGCCGAGCGTGTACATCGCGGTGATGATGCCGAGGTTGTAGGCGACGTAGATCGCGGCCGGCGCCAGGAAGTGACGGTGGGCCCGCAGGGCCGCGCTGCAGTAGCCGGCGAGGCCGAAGCTGAGCACACAGGTCGCGGTGAGCCGGGTGCAGTCCACGGCGAGGCCGGTATCGGGCAGCCCCGGCGCGAGCGCCGCGACGAACGGGGGGGCGGCCAGCCCGAGCAGGCCGCCCACCGCCGTGAACGCCAGCACCAGCCGGGGCAGGGTCCCCGCGACCAGCGCCCGCACCGGATCCCCCGGGGCCCCCTCGGCCCGCCGGGCCAGCGCCCGGCTGAACGCCGGCACCAGCGCGAAGGCCAGCCCGTCCTCGATGAGCAGCGTCGCCGCGAACTCCGGCACCGTCCAGGCGACCAGAAAGGCATCGGTGTCCCGCCCCGCCCCGAACAACCGCGCCAACGACTGATCCCGCACCAGCCCGAGCAACGCCGCCGCGACCGAGAGCGAGGCCGTGATCAACGCGGCCCGCGCGAGGAAACGGCGGGTGGGCGGGGCGTGGTCGAGGGTGCGCTCGGCTGCGGCTGGGCGGGGCGCTGGGTCGGTGCTGGTGTCCGGCCATTGAGCGGCGGGTGCGCGTGGCCCTGTGGCGGCGGTGGGTACGGCCGGCGGGGGGATGGCGGGCGCGGGCGGCGGGGGCGTCGGGTCGGCGTCGGGTTCCGGTTGGTGTGTGGTGGGTGTCGCCGGCCGTGGGGCGGTGGTGGGCTGCGCCGGATGGGGGACTGCGGATACGGCCGGCCGGGCCACCGGCACGGCAGCCGGGCCCGGCACCACACCTGTCTGCGGGGCCGGAACTGCGCATGCCTCTGCCCCCCGCGTCGGCCCCGTGTCGGTCTGTAGCGTCGGGACTGCGGCCCTCTCTTGTGCCCAGGTCGGCGCCGCGTCGGTCGTCTGGGCCGGGACAGCGCCCGCCTCCCGGCCCAGTGTCGGCCTCGCTTCGGTCTGGCGGCCCGGGGCTGCAGTGCCCGCCTCCGGGCCCCACATCGTCAACACGCCCGTCTGCCAGGCCGGAACTACGCCCGTCTCCAGGCTCTGTGCCGGCGTCGTGTCGGTCGGGCGGGCCGGGGCTGCCGCGCTCACTCCCGGGCCCCACATGGTCAGCACGCCTGTTTGCCAGGTCGGGGTCGCGCCCGTCTCTGGGCCCGGCGTTGGCTTCTTGTGGGTCTGCTGAGCCGGGGCTGCGCTCACTCCCGGGCCCCACATGGTCAGCACGCCTGTTTGCCAGGTCGGGGTCGCGCCCGTCTCCAGGCACGGCGTTGGCGTCGTGGCCGTCTGCCCGGCCGGGGCTGCTGTGCTCGCCTCCGGGCTCCACATGGTCAGCACGCCTGTTTGCCAGGTCGGGGTCGCGCCCGTCTCTGGGCCCGGCGTTGGCTTCTTGTGGGTCTGCTGAGCCGGGGCTGCGCT
>NZ_JBITGJ010000003.1:21904-22496 GCF_044456925.1 Streptomyces sp. NPDC050743 | reverse complement strand
CTCACTCCCGGGCCCCACATCGTCAGCACGCCCGTGTGCCAGGTCGGGACTGTGCCTGTCTCCTGGCCCACCGTCGGCACCCCGCCGGGCTGTCGGGCCGGGGCCGCGCCCGGCTCCGAGCCCCACGTCTGCAACGCGCCCGTCTGCCTGGGCGGGACTGTTGGCGCCTCCGGGGTCGGTGCCAGTGGCGTGGCCGTCTGCCAGGCCGGGTCTAGGCCCTTCTCGGGGCCCAGTGTCGGCACCCTGCCGGTTAGCCGGGCCGGGGCTGCGCTCATCTCCGAGTCGCGTGTCGGAAACGCAACCGTCTGCTCGTTCGGGGCTACGCCCGTCTCCAGGCGCGGCGTTGGCGTCGTGGCCGTCTGCCCGGCCGGGGCTGCTGTGCCCGCCTCCGGGCCCCACATCGTCAGCACGCCCGTCTGCCAGGCCGGAACTACGCCCGTCTCCTGGCCCACCGTCGGTACCCAGCCGGGCTGCCGAGCCGGGACCGCGCTCACCCCCGGGCCCCACATCGTCAGCACGCCCGTCTGCCAGGCCGGAACTACGCCCGTCTCCTGGCCCACCGTCGGTACCCAGCCGGGCTGCCGAGCCGGGA
>NZ_JBITGJ010000003.1:0-21808 GCF_044456925.1 Streptomyces sp. NPDC050743 | reverse complement strand
ACCGCGCTCACCCCCGGGCCCCACATCGTCAGCACGCCCGTCTGCCAGGCCGGAACTACGCCCGTCTCCTGGCCCACCGTCGGTACCCAGCCGGGCTGTCGGACCAGGGCCGTGCCCGGCTCCGGGTCCCACGTCGGCAACGCGACCGTCTGCCCGGGCGGGACCGCGCCCGTCTGCCAGGTGGTCGGTGCCGTTGGGTGTGGGTCCGGTGGGTTCTCGGTGTGCGGGCTCGTCATTGCCGGGGCCTCCGGCAGTAAGCGGGACCGCACGGTTCGTGGGGCACGAAGGCCCGCGCCCGGGGGGACGGCGTCGGCGTCATCGCAGGGCCACCTCTCCCGGCGACACCCCGAGCCCGCTGGGCGCGGCCGTGCTCGGGTCGGCGTCCGTCTCGTCCGCGCCGGACAGGCCCCACCAGCCGGCCATCCCGAAGCACACCGCGGTCAGTACGGTCGAGGGTCCGCCGATGTCGGCGTACGCGAAGTCGACGAGCTGCCAGATCAGCAGACCGCAGGCGACCAGGGCGCAGTCCAGGCCCCGGCCGCCGGCCGCGCGGGCCCGCCACAGGCCGCGCAGCGCGCACACCAGCAGGGCCAGCCAGCCGCCCGCCAGGCAGAGCAGGCCGATCAGGCCCTGTTCGCCGAGGACCAGCAGGTACATGTTGTGCGGGGACAGCAACGGCTGCTTGCGGTACGCGGCGCCCGCGCCCTCGGTGTCGCTGCCGGAGGACAGCGCGAGGGAGGCGTGTCCGTCCCGGTACTCGGGAAAGCCCTTCAGGCCGACGCCGGTCAGCGGGTGCTCGCGCCACATGTCGGTCGCCGCCGCCCACATCGTGTACCGGTCGATGACCGACTGGTCGGGCGCGTCGGTGACCTGGGTGATGCTGTCGATCCGCTCCTGCAGCATCGCCGTACCCGCCCCGAACCCGCCCACCAGCACCACGCACACCGCGACCACGGCCGCGCCCGTCCGCAGCGCCCGCCGCACCCCGGCCAGCACGAGCTGGACGGTGAGCGTGACCGCGGTGGCGATCCACGCACCCCGGCTGAAGGAGACCGCGAGGGGGAGCAGCAGGGCCACGGCACAGGCGGTGGCGGTCAGCCGTACGCGGACCGGGCCCCGGCCCAGCGCGAGGCCCGCCGCGCACACCACCCCGAACGACACCACCGTCGCCATGCCCATCACGTCCGACGCCCCGAAGGTGCCGACCGCGCGGATGTTCTCGCCCTGATAGGAGGCGCCGGTGCCGGTGAGGTACTGGTGCACCCCGATCCCGCCCTGGCACAGCGCGAGCGCCACGAACGACCAGGCCAGCAGCCGCAGATCCGGCCGGTTGCGGACGAGCAGGACCACGGCCGCGGGGACCAGCACGAAGATCTGCAGGTAGCGGCCGAGGCCGGTGAGCCCGGCGCCCGGCGACACCGCGTTCATCGCCGCCAGCGCGAGTCCGGGCACGGGCAGCGCGAGGACCAGGGCCGCGGTGCGGGTCAGCGGGCGGCGGCGGGCGCGCAGCAGCCGTACGGCGCAGTAGGCGACGACGAGCGCGGACAGCGCGTCGGCGGGGCCCGCGCCGCCCTCGCCGCCGGGCGAGACCGGCAGCGCGAGCAGTGCGACCACGGCCACCACGGGCAGTACCGGGGTCAGGAGCGCGCGGCGGCGCGGCGACAGGGCGAGGGCCATCGGTCAGCTCCCAGTAGAGCGCACGAGCGCGGCCGCGGTGCGCAGCAGGATGCAGATGTCCTGCCACAGCGACCAGTTGTCGATGTAGGCGTTGTCGAAACGGGCCCGGTCCTCGATGGAGGTGTCGCCGCGCAGCCCGTGGATCTGGGCCAGCCCGGTGATGCCGGTCTGCATGCGGTGCCGGGCCGCGTAGCCGAGGTGGGTCTGGCTGAACCGGGCCACGAAGTAGGGCCGTTCGGGGCGCGGGCCGACGAGGCTCATGTCACCCCAGAAGACGTTCCACAGCTGGAGGAGCTCGTCCAGCGAGGTCTGCCGCAGGAAGCGGCAGAAGGGGCTCATCCGGCTCTCGCCGGCCACGCTCCACCGGGTGGCCGCCTCGTGCTCGTCGACCGGGCGGTGCGTGCGGAACTTCAGCAGGGTGAACGGGCGCCCGTCCTTGCCGATGCGCTCCTGCCGGAAGACCACGCCGGGTCCGTCGGTGACCCGCAGCACCACCGCGCACACCAGCAGCACCGGGCTGACCAGTACCAGCAGCGTCCCGGAGACCAGCATGTCCAGCAGCCGCTTGCCGAGGCTGCCACGCCGCCGCGAGCCGAGGTCCAGACGCCGTACGGCGAAACCGGCGAGCTGTTCGCGCATCTCGTACGACGGACAGTCCGCGTCCACCTCCCACACCGTGCAGCCCGACTCGGCGAGCGCCCGCAGCAGCGGGCCCTGCCGGGTGCGTACGGCGGGATCGACGGTGAGCACCTCCCGCACCCCGTTCCGGATGAGCGCCCGCTCCACCTGCTCGCCGGTGCTGAGCAGGGGCAACACGCCGCCGCCGTCCGGGTGGTCGGCCACCACGCCGACCGGGCGCACTCCGCAGCGCGGGTGCCGCAGCAGCGCGGCGGCCACCCGCTGCGCGGTCGCGGCGGGCCCGATCACCAGGGCCGTGCGCGGGCGGCGCAGCAGCGCGACCCGGCGCCGCCAGTGCACCAGGCCCCGGCCCGCGCAGGCCGCCGCCGCGTGCAGCGTCCAGCCCAGCAGCAGGGTGCGGACGCCGAGGGCGCGCTCGGGGTCGTAGGCGGCGAGCAGTGCGGCCAGTCCCAGCCAGGTCACCGCGATCCGGCCGCACACGGCGGGCAGTTCGTCCAGGACACCGGGCACCGGCCGCGCGGTGGGCGGGCGCAGCAGCAGCGCGCCGGACACCAGGACGGCCACCAGCAGCGGGCGGCGGACGGCGTCCAGCGCGCCCGCGCCGGCCAGCGCGGCGAGAAGGTCGGCCGTGAGCAGCGGCAGCGGTGAGGCCGGCCGGACGGGCGGGCGCCGCAGCGGGAGCCGGAAGCCGCCGGCCGCGCGGGCCGGCAGCACCGAGACCGACGAGGACCTGTGGTCCCATGGCTGCGCGCCGGGGGAGGGAACGGTACTTTCCGCAGTCACGAGAGGATGGACTCCCTGCACTCGGAGGGCACGCGCAGCTCCGTGCCGAGCAGGTCGCGGTACAGGGCCGCGATCCGCCCGGCGGTGTGCCGTACGTCGTGCGTGGACAGGACGTGCCGGCGCCCCAGGCCGCCGAGCGCGGCGCGCAGCGGCGGGTCGGACAGCAGCGCGGCGACCGCCCCGGCGAGCGCGGCGGGGTCCTCGGGCGGGACCAGGCAGCGGGCGGCGAGGGCGGGCGGCAGGCTCTCGCGGGCGCCGCCGACATCGGTGAGCACGACGGGCCGGCCGCAGCCGAACGCCTCCAGCGGGGCGAGCGCCATCCCCTCCCAGCGGGAGGGCAGCACGACCAGGTCGGCGGCGCGGTACCAGGGCACGGAGTCCGCCACCGCCCCGGCGAACCGCACCGAAGGGTGGGCGAGGTGACGTAACGTCTCGCGGTCGGGACCGTCACCGACCAGCACGAGCCTCGCCCGCGGCACGGTGTCGAGCACCTGCGGCCAGGCCCGCAGCAGCACGTCCTGGCCCTTCTGCCGGCACAGGCGGCCCACGCAGACCACGACGGGCGAGGCCGGGCCGGGTGCCGGGAGGAGCGCGGCAGGGGGCCCCGGCGAGAACCGTCGCGTGTCGATGCCGTTCGGGACGACCGCGTACGCGGCCCGTACTCCGGCGCGTTCTCCCATCGAGCGCTCGGCCTCGCTGACGCACACCACCCGGTGGGCCCAGCGCGCCCCCCACCGCTCCCAGCGCAGCGCGAGGGCCGCGGTCGGGCCGCCGACCGCCTCGAACGACCACGCGTGCGGCTGGAACACGGTCGGGATCCGCCCGCGGACGGCGAGCCGGCCGGCCAGGCCGGCCTTCGCGCTGTGTGCGTGCACCAGTTCGGGCCTTACCTCGTCGAGCAGCCGTACGAGCCGCCGTACCTCGCCCGGCAGGCCCGGACCCGGGGCCCGGACGGCGCGCCACTCGTGCACCTCGGCGCCCAGCGCGCGCAGGCCCGCGGCCAGTTCGCCGCCGGGGCAGGCGGCCACGACCTCCAGGCCCGCCGCGAGCTGGGCCCGGGCCAGGTCGAGTACGACCCGGGCGACACCGCCGTCGACGGGTTGCGCCAGGTGCAGGACCCGGGGCCGCGGGGCGGGTGCTGACTGGTGCATACGCGGGTTACCTCGCTCCATGGGGGCGCTGTGGATGCGGTCGGGACGCGCCTCACACCTGTGCGTCCACGGCGGCGAAGAGCGCGCCGGCCCACGCCGCGTCCGGGTGGGAAACGAGCCGGAAGCCCGGCTGGTCACCGCCGTGCCGCAGGGCCGGGCCCAGATCGAACACGTCGGAGTCGTAGCCGAGCGTGTTGGCGTAGGCAGGGATCCGCCCGGCCGGTACGTCACCCGGTTCGCTGATCGTGGAGTTCAGTACGTCGTCCGTGGGATCGGCGGCGTCGCCGAGTGCGACCGGCGTACGCCGGGGGCCGAGGGAGAGCGTGAGCCTGTCGCCCGCGCTGCCGGGGTCGCCGTCGTACGCCACCAGGCCGACGCGTCCGCCCGCCCCGGCCGGCACCCGTACCCCGGCCATCCGGACGTCGACCGGCGTGTCCAGGGTGTCGAAGCCGTCCCACAGGGTCAGGTTCCGCAGCGGCTCCGCCGGGTTCTCGTACGCCACCACCAGCGTCCAGCCGCCCCATGCCCCGGCCGCCGACCGTCCCTTGGCGACGTTCACCTGCGCCACCGTGTACAGCCCCGGACCGCTGGCCCGGACCAGCCTGGTGACGTCCGCCGAGGCCTGGAAGGCGTCCGCGCCGTGCGCCACCCGGTGGCCCACGACCGTGTCGGCGCGGACCTCCTTGTACGCACCGCCCGGCTCGGCGATCAGCACCCGTCCATCGGCGCGCGGCGGCTTCTGCTCGCCGACGCGCAGATTGCCGCCCCAGTACAGCCGTGCGTAGATCACCCGGCTGCCCTTGGGGAGGCGGACCTCGGCGCGGGAGGAGTTGTAGGTGTTGGGGTCGCGGTCGACGTCGACGTAGGACATGTCGAAGTCCTCGTTGGCCGCGGCGCGTCCCCGCCGCACCGCCCCGCACGCGGGTGCCTTGCGGCCGCGGCAGCTGATGGAGGCGTTGGCCGCGCGGACGAACCCGCCGTGCCGCAGCGCGGAAAAGCGCTCGGCGAACGGCAGGCGGGCGGTCTCGGGGGAGGGCGGAGCGGCCGGCCGGGCGGGGGCCGGGGCGGCGAAGGCCAGAGCGGCCGCCGCCGTGCACAGCAGCGGACCGAGGAACTTGCGCATGACCGGCGGGGCCCTTTCACACGTGCTGGAGAGGTCCGCAACTCTAGTGGCCATATGTATTAATCCGGAGAAACCCGACAAGTGTGTCGGAATGGTGAAGGCCGCCCCCCTCCGTACATCACCCCATTGGCGGCACAACTCCCGGCGCCACAGCGCGTTGACACAGCGCCGGGCATCCGCCCGGATGTTTGTGTCGATTCCAAGGAGCACCTCTCCATGTCGCGTATTGCGAAGGGTCTGGTCCTGACCTCCGCCGCCGTCGCGGCCGTCGCCGGCGGTGCCGGTGTGGCCGCCGCCGGCTCCGACGCACACGGCGCCGCCGCCAACTCCCCGGGCGTGCTGTCGGGCAATGCCGTCCAGATCCCGATCCACGTTCCGATCAATGCCTGCGGCGACACCGTCGACGTCATCGGCCTGCTGAACCCGGCGTTCGGCGACACCTGCGCCAACACCTGACCTCGGCACACCCCTTCGACCGGCCGCCCGCCCCACGCATCCACGACGGGGCGGGCGGCCGGTTTTGCGCTCGGCCAGACGGATCACAGGTGTGTTCGAGCGGTTGCGGGGCGCTATCGGTGAACGGACGGTGGGCTCAGGTCCCGATCTTCATCGAAAGGAACACTTATGCGTGGTCTGTCCACGCGGCGTCTAGCGTCCACCACTCTCTGCGCCGCCGTCCTGGTCGGCATCACCGGCCCGGCAGCCGTGGCCGTCGACTCGGCACACGAACGCGCCCATGCCGCGTCGCGGGCGCCCGTCCCCGGAGCCGAGAAGCTGCTCGACCAGGTCAAAGCCCTGCGCAGCACCGGCTCGGTCCTCAACCCGGCCCTCGATCTGCTCGAACAGTCCCTGACCAAGGGCAAGTTGCCCCCCGACCAGGCCAGGAGGCTCGGCGCCGCGGCGAAGAAGGCCATCGCCAAGGCCGTGTCGGACCCGACGCCTCCGGCACCGACCACTGCGACCGCGCCTACGGTTCCGATGGCGCCTACGGTTCCGACTGCGCCGACGCTCCCCGCGACGCCGGCCGTCCCCGCGACGCCGACGCTCCCGGCGACGCCGACCGTCCCCGCGACGTCGACGTTGCCCGCCGCGCCCACGGCACCTGTCACCGCTGCGGCTCAGAGCCTTCCCACGAAGCAGCCGTCGACCGCCGCCAAGCCGAGCGCGCCCGCGAAGCCGAGTGTGTCGGCCAAGCCGAGCGCGCCCGCGACGGTGAGCGCCGCTGCCAAGCCGAGCGCGCCTGCGAAGCCGTCCGCCCCCGCGACGCCGACGACGCCCGCGAAGCCGTCCGCCCCCGCGGCACCCACGGCCCCCGCCGCTCCGACCGTCCCCGCCGCTCTGACCACGCCCGCGGTCGCCGCCGTCCCCATGAGCGCGAGGATCGTTCACAACAGGCCGCCCGCGGCCCGCGACCTCACCGATGACGCGCTCGCCGCCCTGGACAAGGCGATCGACAACCTGGTGAACTCGGTCACCTCCCAGCTCGACCAGCTGATCTCGTCCGCCAGCAACCTGATCGACGGCCTGGTCAACCTGCTGACGACCACGCTTCTCGGCAAGGACATGCCCGCGCCCAGCCTGACCTCGCTGCCGTCCCTGCCCTCCGTGTCCGCGCCTTCGAACCTGCCGGCCACCTGACGCGGAACGGCTCCGCATCCCTCGGCCGTCGTGTCCCGGTCCCCCGGGCCGCGACGGCCGGGGCCTTCTCCCGACGAGCCGTTTCTCCGGGGTTTCATATGTCTTCTCCACGTGGGGTTTCCGGCCCGGCCGGACCTCGTTAGGCACGACGTCAGAAGTCCCTGGGGTGACGTGAGTTGCCGAAGAGAGGAACATGATGAAGTCCCTGAAGGCTGCCGCTGTCGTTGCCGGTTCCGTAGCCCTCGCCGGCACCGCCGCGCCCGCGTTCGCCTACAACACCGCCGACGTGACGCCCACCAGCCTCAACGGCGCCGTCAACCGGCTCACCAGGGGTCCGCTCACCCTGCACGACGCGATGCCGCTGCAGCACCAGTCGGACGCGCTCGACACCGAGAACAAGGACTCCGTGCTCAACACGGTCAAGGGCGCCGCCGGCGCGCTGAACCAGCACAACCCGCTGCTCGGCGGCCTGCCCCTGCAGAGCTGACCCCAGCCCCTGCGCACGGGGGCGGGTACCGCACTCGCGGCACCGGCCCCCGGCGTTTCCGGTCCGCTTCCCTCAATCGTGTGGAGCGGCGAGCGGCACTGGTCCGGAAGGGTGAGAAGCCACCCGGCGGCGCGCAGACGCGTCGATAAGGTCGCGCGGTGACCTCAACCTCTAGCGACATCCGTTCCGCGGACCTCGGCACGCTCGTCCTCCTGGCCTGGAGCGGCGAGGCCCCCGACGGCGCCGACATGCCCTACCTGCTGGCCTACTCCCTCGGTGACGCCGAGGGCGGACCGGAGGCCACCGCGGCCGCGGTCGAGCAGCTGCTGACGAGCAACGGGCTGCCGGTCGGCGGCGACCTGGTCGACGGCAACGGCCGGCCCAGCCTCCCCGTCAGCCTGCTGGTCGAGGCCGGCCAGGCCGTCCTGCGGATGAAGCAGCTGGTCGCCCAGGCCGACGCGCCCCCGGAGTGGCTCGCCGCCGTCGGCCGGCGCGGCTACGCCTACCTCGTCTTCACCACCCGCGCCTGGCCCGAAGGCCGGCCCGGCAGGCCCGTCGAGGCGGCCGCGCTGGCCGAGTTCGCCGGTGCCGAGGAGACCCTGACCGCCGCGGCGCACGTCGTCCTGCCGGCGACCAGCCTGCGCGGCTGATGTCCACAACCCCGTCGGGCGGCGCAGACTCCGGGACCCTGGTGGGCGGCAGAGGCTTCGGACTGCTGCTGGTGATCACCGGGGCGGCCGGACTGCTCGCCTCCTGGGTCATCACCCTCGACAAGTTCAAGCTGCTGGAGAACCCGAACTTCGTCCCCGGCTGCAGCCTGAACCCGGTGGTGTCCTGCGGCAGCGTGATGAAGAGCCCCCAGGCCTCGGCGTTCGGCTTCCCCAATCCCATGCTGGGCCTGGTGGCCTACGGCATCGTCGTCTGCGTCGGCATGAGCCTCATCGCCGGAGCCCGCTTCCCCGGCTGGTACTGGCTGCTGTTCGAGGCCGGCTGCCTGTTCGGCGTCGGGTTCGTCTCCTGGCTGCAGTTCGAGTCGCTGTACCGGATCAACGCGCTGTGCCTGTGGTGCTGCCTGGCCTGGATCGCCACGATCCTGATGTTCTGGTACGCCACCTCGCTGATCGTCGAGTACGGCTTCCTGCCCGCACCGCGCCTGCTGAAGGGCTTCTTCGCCGAGTTCACCTGGGTGCTTCCGGTCCTGCACATCGGAGTGATCGGCATGCTGATCCTGACCCGCTGGTGGGACTTCTGGACGAGCTGATGAGTGACGAACCGACTATTACGGCGGTCGGGGGAATTGTGAACTGAAGCTGTTTTCCGGCTCGTTACGCGGCACGGACGTCGAATTCCCGCATTCCCGCATCCTGAAAGGGACCGTACCTGACATGAAGTCGACCACCCGAGGAACCCTTGCCGCCGTCATCGCGGGCGCCGCGGCCGCCGTGGGGGCCGCAGCCACCCCCGCCGCCGCGGCCGGCGCCGTCCCCGTGCCGGTGCCGCTGGAGGGCGTCTCCCAGTCCCTCGGCATGGAGGTGCCCAAGGCCGGCCTGGAGGTGCCGCTGCTGACCCCGGGCACGCCCGACGGCCCGCGCTATGTCACCGGGCGCCTGCTGCCCGACCGGACCCTGCCCCGGCTGCCCGTCAAGGGCGCGCTGCCCGGCGCCGGCCTGCGGGCGCCGCTGCCGCAGCTCCTCGGTGACCACTTCGACCACGTCGGCGTCGACGCCCCCGCCTCCGACCTGCGCACCCTCGGCCCCGGCCTGAACGTGGACGGGCCCCTGACCGCGCCCAACCCGCACAACTTCGGCCTGCCGGGCCTCAAGCTCCCCCAGGCCGGCGTCCTTGCCCCGGCCCTCCGGACGGTCGCGGGCGCGAACCTGAGCAGCGGCCCGGGGCTGTAGCCCCCAGGCCCCATCCCCCAGGCCCCACCCCTCCAGTTCATCCGCCGGCTCCCTGCGCGCGGGCCGTCGTACCCACCGGATGGCCCTCAGGGGGTGACCCTCCGTGCCCCGCGCCGGTTAGCCGGTACGGACATCTGATCACGGACATCGATCACGGAGGAGCGAGCGATGGTCGTCGGCGTCGGCACGGTGACGGTGAATACGGAGCAGCGGGGGAGAGCGCGGGCGGCAGCCGGGCCGGCACGCAGAGACCTGGCGCGGGGGCTGCTGGCCTCCGCCGCCGCCCTGGGCCTGGCCCCGGTCGTCGCCGCGTCCCGGCCCGTGCCCCCGGTGCAGAGCTGCGACGACACGTCCTTCGACGAGACCTACCGGGGCCGCCGCATCCAGGGCGTACTGGTGCCGGCGCCGGGCCAGAAGGCGAGCGAGGGCGACTGGCGGATCACCGTCAACGGGCGCCCGCTGCATCTGATGCGGCGGGCCGACGGCACCTGGCTGAGCATGGTCGACCACTACACGTCGTACCGCACACCACTGGAGGCGACCCGGGCGGCCGTGGACGAGATCGGCCCCGGCCAGCGGCTGCGCGAGCCTGCGACAGGGCCGACGAGCGGGGCGAAGGGCGGGCAGCGGGGCGGGGAAACGGGTGAGGGGCACATGGGGCATGCGATGGGGGGACTCGATGGCGTACGTGCGTAAGGACGTCAGCACGCTCACCAGGGGCGAGCGGCGCCGGTTCGTGAACGCGCTGCTGGAGCTCAAACGGCGCGGCGAGTACGACGAGTTCGTCCGCATCCACCTCGCCTTCTACACGCCCGACGGCGAGACCGGACTGCGCACCGCGCACATGGCACCGTCCTTCCTGCCCTGGCACCGCCGGTTCGTGCTGGAGCTGGAGTGGGCGCTGCGCCGGGTCGACTCCTCGGTGACGGTGCCGTACTGGGACTGGACCCGGGACCGCACGACGACCTCCGTGCCCTGGACGAAGGACCTGCTCGGCGGCAACGGCCGGCGCTCGGACCGGCAGGTGATGAGCGGGCCGTTCGCCTACTCGGCCGGCCACTGGACCATCAAGGAGGGCGTCACCGACGGCAAGTTCCTCACCCGGGACCTGGGCCGTTCCGCCGCCCCCATCCAGCTGCCCACCAGGAAAGACCTCAAGTGGGCGCTCGACGACCCGGTCTACGACGTCCGGCCCTGGGACTCGACCGTCACCAAGGGCTTCCGCAACAAGCTGGAGGGCTGGGGGAGGGGCAGCGGCAGCGCCTCCTGGCACAACCACAACCGGGTGCACCGCTGGGTCGGCGGCGCGATGCTCGGCGGGGCGTCCGTCAACGACCCGGTGTTCTGGCTGCACCACGCCTTCCTCGACCTGCAGTGGCAGCGCTGGCAGCGGGCCCACCGCGCGCACCGCTATCTGCCGGCCGAGCCGCCCGGCTACGCCGACGACCAGCACGGCCGGGTCGTCGCCCGGCACGAGAAGCTCCCGCCGTGGGACGTGACCCCCGACCAACTGGAGGACGTGAGCCGGATCTACCGGTACGGGTGAGCCGTCGGCGCGGGACGTGAGCTGCTGACGCGGGTACGGAAGAAGCCCCGGCGCTCGGACTGCCGGGGCTCTCACCTGGGGGGCGGATCAGCGGCCGTAGCCGCCGTTGCCGTAGTGGTCGCCGGGGCCGGGGTTGCCCGTCTTCTTCTCCCCGCCCTTGTTGATGCACTTGTCGCCGAAGGCCGGGTTCAGCAGGCCGATCACGTCGACGGTGTTCCCGCACACGTTGACCGGGACGTGGACCGGAACCTGGACCAGGTTGCCGGACAGCACACCCGGCGAGCCGACAGCCGCGGCCTCGGCGCCCGTGTCGGCCAGGGCCAGTCCGGCCCCGCTGATCACCACGGCACCGGTGCCGAGAGTGACGGCGGCTGCCTTCGCGATGCGAGACATCACGTTCTCCTTTTGTTGCTCGACAAGCGCAGCGGCAGAGCGGCCGCCGCACTTCCCGTTCAACGTCGCCCCGCGGGGGCTGGTCACGGTGATCGCCCGCGCATCACCCTTTTACGGCACCCTGAACGACGGCCTTGCCGGCGGCTTGACCGGCGGCCCGGCCTGTCTTAGGTCAGGGCAGTCGTCGTACCGGGGAGCCCGCCAGGTAGGCGCGGATGTTCTCCACCGCCTGGCCGTAGTACGTCGTGTAGTTGGCCCGCGAGACATAGCCGAGGTGGGGCGTGGCGAGGAGGCGGGGTGCGGTGCGCATCGGGTGGTCGGCGGGCAGCGGCTCGATGTCGAAGACGTCGACGCCGGCGCCCGCGATCCGGCCCCCGTGCAGCGCGGCCAGCAGGGCGTCCTGGTCGACGACCGACGCTCGGGAGGTGTTGATCAGGTAGGCCGTCGGCTTCATCAGGGCGAGTTCGGCGGCGCCGATGAGGCCGCGGGTGCCGTCACCGCCGGGCACGTGGACGGAGACGAAGTCGCTTGCGGCGACCAACTCCTCCTTGGACGCGGCCGGTTCCACACCGTGCTCCGCGGCGCGCTCCTTGGTGAGGCGGGGGCTCCACGCGCTGACGCGCATGCCGAAGGCGAGCCCGACCCGGGCCACGCGGGCGCCGATCCTGCCGAGGCCGAGCACACCGAGCCGGGAGCCGTGCAGATCGGTGCCGACGGTGGACTGCCAGGGGCCGCCCGTACGCAGCGCGGTGTTCTCCTCGACGATCCCGCGGGCCAGCCCGAGCAGCCGGGCCCAGGTCAACTCAGCAGGCGGAATGCCCGAACTGTCGGTGCCGCACACGGTGACGCCGTGCTTCTCGGCGGCGGCGTAGTCGATGACGGTGTTGCGCATCCCGGAGGCGACGATCAATCCGAGCCGGGGCAGGCGGGCGAGCAACGAGGCGGGAAACGCGACGCGTTCGCGCAGTGTGACCACGATGTCGTAGTCGGCGAGGGCAGCGGCGAGGGCGTCCTCGTCGTCGAGGTGCTCGCGCAGCGCGACGACCTCGACCTCGTCCTCGATCACCGACCAGTCGGCCGACTCGACGGCCACACCCTGGAAGTCGTCCAGGACCGCACAGCGAAGTCGCACGTCGTCCCTCCCTTTCCCACGATGACGGTAACGGCTGTTCAACAAGGGAGCCCAGGGCCGCCATCTCAGGTAAACGGAACCCAAACTCCTTCTTTCTTCCTGTTGTACAACTCCTCACCTCTTTCTTACGTCGAACCGGTGAACAGCGGCGTACGCCCCGCGCGGGCGCGCATCCCGGAAGAGGAACCTGCCCATGACCATCCGTCGGCTGTGCGGAGCCCTGCGCGTGCGCAGGACGACCGACCTGCTCCTCGTGCTCCTGCTCGGCGCCGGTTTCGCCGCGCTGCCGGTCTTCGCCCTGCTGCCGTCCCTGTGGGGTTTCGTGGCGGCGACGGCAGTGACGTACGTGGTGGACGAGGTGCTGCACGTACGGGTTCCCGCTTTCGTGCGCCGGCTGGCGGCGCTGCATCTCGACCGCACCATGCGGTTCGCGGTGCGTACGGTGATGCTGCTGGCGCTGGCCAGCCGGCTGGAGGCGCCGGACGCGGTGCTCGTCGCCGGGCTCGCCGTCTTCAGCGCGCACTTCGCGACGATGATGTTCTACACGGCCGTACACCACGCCGTCCGGCGCCGCCGGATCCTTCCGCTGGTGGTGCGCAACCTCGACATGAGCGAACTGCCCGTCCCGGAGCAGCCGCCGGCCCTTCTCTACCGCCGTCACCTGCGCAAACTCCTCCACTTGGACCTGCCGGCGCACGCCGGGCTCCTCGTGGCGGCGGCCACCGGGAGCGAGTGGGCCGCCTACGCGGGCTTCACGCTGACGATCGGGACGACCACGGCGGCCGCGCTGGGGATCCTGGCCCAGTACCGCAGGGCGCGCCGTATGCCTGCCCGGGACGAGGTGTTCGCCGCGGTGAACCGCCAACTGTCCGGGTACCGGCCGGAAGTGGCCCTGTACTTCAGCTTCGCGGCCGTCTCCCGTGACTTCATGTACCAGGTCAACATGTGGATCGAGACGCTGGAACGGCTGGACATGCGCCCGGTGATCATCCTGCGCGAGCGGCCGTCCTTCCGTTATCTGAGCCGCACCTGGATCCCGGTGGTGTGCGTCCCGAGGGCGGAAGACCTGGCCGAGCTGGAACTCTCCGCCGTACGCGTCGTCCTGTATCCCGGCAACGCGGGCAAGAACGTCCACATGCTGCGCGTCGCCGAGGCCAAGCACGTCTTCATCGGGCACGGCGACAGCGACAAACTGGCCAGCAGCAACCGGGTCAGCAAGGTGTACGACGAGATATGGGTGGCCGGCCGCGCGGGCCGCGACCGGTACCAGCGGGTCCGGCACGCCATCAGCGACAGCGCGATCGTGGAGGTGGGCCGCCCGCAACTGTCCCCGATCCGCCTGCACGCCGACCACACCCCCGGCCCGCTCCCCGTGGTCCTCTACGCCCCGACCTGGGAGGGCTGGAGCGACGACGACTGCCACACCTCCCTGATCCCGATGGGCGTGCCCCTGATCGAGAAGCTCCTCGCGGAGAACGTCCGGATCATCTACAAGCCCCACCCCCTCACCGGCAAGCGCTCGGCCGAGGCGGCGGCGGCCGACCGGGCGATCCGGGAACTGCTGCGCGCCGACAACGAGCGGCGCGGCGCCGCCGATGCGGAGACGGCCATCGCCGCGGCCCGCCCCCGGCTGAGGGAGATCCAGACCCGCCTCGACGAACTCGCCGGCCGGCACCGGGGCGACGACGCGGCACAACTACGCGCGGCACGCGTCCCCGACCGCGCGGGGGAGGCGGAGTGGCAGGAGCTGCGGTCGGAATGGCACCGCGTCTTCTGGGAGAGCCGCGGCCCCCTTCACCACGACGTCATCGCGGGCCGACTCCCATCCCTGTACGACTGCTTCAACCAGGCCGACATGCTGATCAGCGACGTCTCCGCGGTGGTCGCGGACTTCGTGGCGAGCCTGAAGCCGTACGCCCTGACCAACGCCCACGACCTCCCCGACGCCGAGTTCCGCGCCGCCTACACCACGGCGGGCGGCGCCTACCTCCTGGACCGGGCCTGCACCCGCCTCCCGTCCATCCTGACCTCGATCCGCTCCCCCCACCCGGACCCCATGGCCCCGGCGCGCCGCACCCTCAAGGACTACGTCCTGGGCCCCGAGCACCCCTCCTCGATGGAACGCTTCAACGCCGCGGTGAACGCCTTGGCCCGGAAGGCGACCGCGGAACAGACCCAGCGACCGACGGACTTGGCGGCGTGAGCGGCGGCGGGACAGGGGCGCTGGTGCATGCCGCCCGATCGAGTTGATCACGATAACGTGACAAACCTTCATTGAACCGCCAACTACCTTTACGGCACCTTTACTTACTGCCATGCTGCTCCGGCTGAGACCAGAACCAGCAAGTGGAGCCCATCACATGGACGACATCAAGCCCGCCACCGAGTCCGGCCAGAGCGTTCCGATCCCGGCCGGAGGCGCCGTCGCACCCGGCACCGCCGGCGTCCCCGCCGCGGTCCGTCTGTCCGGCCTGGCCATGAAGCGCCGTGGACCCGTCGCGGTGTGGCTCGGCCTGCCGCTCATCACCCTCGGGATTTACCAGCTGGTCTGGTACTACAAGATCCACAAGGAGCTGCAGGAGTTCGACCGGCGCCGGGTCCTCAGCCCGACGGGCAGCCTGCTCGTCATGATCTTCCTGGGCTGGACCCTGATCGCGCCGTTGATCTCCTTCCACAACACCGGCAAGGCCATCGCCAACGCCCAGCGCGCGGCCGGCCTGCCGGTGACGTGCAGCGCCGCCGCGAGCACCTGGCTGACCTTCGTCTTCGGCCTCAATGTCTGGTACATGCAGCGCCAGCTCAACCTGGTCGTCGACGCCTACCCGGGCGTCGCTCCGGGCACCGAGGTGCCCCTGGCTGCCTGAGTCCGGCAGTCGGTCTGCTGATCACCGGTTCCGCTGACCAGCACGACGGAAGAAGCCCGCGGCTCTGACCGGCTCAGGTGCCGGGGGCTTCTGTCGTATTTCGCCGCGTGTTCGACACGGTCGACAGTCACCGGCGAAAACCCGCCGAAAACCTGGCGAAAGCCGGACAGCCCCGGAGCGTCCGTCCTTGATCGCCACGGGGGCGTCCGGGGCTGACATGTGTCGGGTCCTCACCCACTCCGGCACTCTGACGAGCGAACCGAGTGCCGCTGCCGTCCGCCTCCGTTGCCGTCAGCGCTGTCGTCAATCGAGGGCGCGAGGACTCAAGTGGCGTGAGAGGCTCCGCGAGAAGGAGCCGGCTCGGATGGGTTGGCGAGGGGAGAGGTGTGGGAGCGCTCGTAGCCGTCGTCGGGCTGGTCGTGGGCCTTGGAGGAATCGTCCTCCTGTTCAATCTGCGCGGTATGGCGGACAAGGCTGCCGACTACCGAAATGCGACGAGGGCCGCGATTGGTGCCCAGAAGATGCAGTTGGAGCTCATGGAGGAGTCGCGCCTCGGTCCCTGGTTCTTCAGGCTGATCGGTGGAGTGCTCGCGCCGGGCGGGCTCTTCTTCTGCCTCGTTGGCCTGATCTATGCGTAGAGCGGGCTGAGAGGCACACCCGGCGTCAGTTGAGGTCGGCCCCCCAACCGCAGTGGTCAAGAGCCTCGCGGCTTCCCGGTCGAATGGGCCTGGGTTGCCAGGCTTGCGGCACCCTGCGCGTCACCGGTCGCCTCGGAAACGCCGGTACTCGTCGTTCATCAGGTCCCAGAAGGACTGGTAGCGGACTGCGCCGGGCAGCCAATGGGCGATGAACCAGGCTTCCCATTCGCCGTCTGCCGATACCACGCACGGGTTGAGGAGGTAGACCTCGGTGGCCTCGGGCGTGTGGCTGATCTTCAGGGTGTGAGGCACGTGCTCGGGACGTATCGAGACGGGGTCCTGAGCTTCGCCGTAGACGAAGTACTCCTCGTCGGCGATCCGTGCGCCGGCAGCCCCGTAGGCGTCGGTCCAGGCCGCCGCGAGGGCGGGGTCAAGATCCCGGGTCCAGCCGACCTCTTGGGCCGACAGGATCCGCTCGATGTCGGAGGTCGTGTTGAGCCAGCCATCGCTCGTCAGCAGGAACTGCCGGTAGCTAGTCGGCAGTACGGCGCCCAGACGGTCCTCAAGCGCGCCGACCACATCGAGGCCGGCACCTGCCCGTCCCAGCCATCGAGCCTGGCGCACGTCCTCGGAGAACGGCTCGGTCCGTTCCTGCTCGTGCAACACCGGATCGAGCCACTCATCACTCCAGCGCTGCAGCAACTCCCGCCACGGGTAAGACGGCCCGTCGGACTGGCCGCGCCTGTCGCTCACAGCAGCAGACTAGAGGCAGGCGACGACTGCCCGGTACACACGATCTCCGGCTGCTCAGGTGACCGGGCATCCTTCCAGGTCCGTGCGGGTAAGTATCGAGCCCAGCGGCACCGAGTCATCCGTCACCCTGACTGTGCAGGGGAGCGGCACCTCCTTCAGGCGGCCTCCATGCAGCATCCAGAGCCCAAAGCAATCGTCGTCCTGGTCCCGAAGCAGGACCTGCACGGAGGGGGGATACGGCCAAGGCATCTGTTCCAAGTGGCGTAGGAGACCAGTCCAGTTGGGTCTCCAGAAGTCAATGGCCCATGCATCCATGCCGGGGATGGGCTCAAACTGCTGGTGCCACTCACGGTGATCGTCAGGTTGGGTGAGAGGCTCCATCACCTCTCTGGCTCCGAATGCGATGACTATCACTTCACAGTCTCTACTCATGCGCGGCATCTTCAGGGCGGTCGGCAATGGACGTCAACGGCCTTTTGAATCGCTCGGTCGTCCCTCCTCACAGGTGCTGAGCGTGGCTGTGGACCCTTGGTCGTTCATGTCACCGGATCCGCCGCGGCGCCGAGCAGACCTCTAGTAAGAGGTTCACCAAGCTCGACACGCGTATGGCGCGACCCCTTCGTTCTGAAGGATGCCGGCACGTCGGTCAGTCATCCGAGGCCCGATGACAGCTGGCTACGGTCGTCGAGATTGCTGTGCTTCGCTGCTGTATTGCTTTGGCCGGTTCATCGACAAGGTGAGCACCGTGCATCGCAGACCTGACGGCTCTGGAACCTTCGGCGGGCTTCGGTAAGGCTCATCGAGCCGTTGGGACCACCACGGATGACGTCCGCATCGTGGTCGTCCTGTCCGTCGTCCTCCCATCCACACACTTGGCACATTTCGAACCCGCCGCGATGGGTGTGCGTCATGTGGTGACAGCATGGGCAAGGCTCCGTACCGGTCTCCGGAACCCCATGGTTGTTGACAAATGGAACGGCCACCCCCTCATCGTAACCCTCGTCGAGAGGGCGTCCGGGGCTCGGCGGTGTCGAGCGTCTCCCGCCCTGACCAGCAAAAAGCCCTCCCGAGCGCGAGAGCGGAGACTTACGCCCCCGGCAGGACTCGAACCTGCGGCCAAGCGCTTAGAAGGCGCTTCGCATGTTTGCCCGTAATAGGGCCTTGACCTGGGCAGTTGTGTGACCCGACAACCAGTTGCATGCCGACTTCGACACGCATTCGACTCGGCTCTTGGCACCTGTAGACGGCCCTCAGTAGCCGGTCTACTGATCACCGATCTCGCTGACCAGCGCGGCCGACGAAGCCCGCGGCTCTGACCAGCTCAGATGCCGTGGGCTTCTGTCGTTGTTGGTTGACGTTGGCTGACCTCGGACGGCCCCAGGACGGCCCAGGTATGAGTCCTTGCAGAGGTGCGGCCTTGCGCAGCGTGACCCTATGTGCTGATCGGCTGGACTAGGCGTGCGTTGGCTTCGTCGATGGCCTGGAGGTGACCTGCCGGCACCGACCGCGCACCACCTCTCGCAGGGGCCGAACCATCGTCCCTGACCGGCTCGGGCCCGTCGGTTCCCGGCCCTGTCGCGTGACTGCCGCTGGACAATCACACTGGTCGGTGGGGCACCCTCTCGGAGGGGCTTGCCTGCGACGGAAGGACGGACCCATGCCCACGGAGACGCTTCCCGGCCCGCTGCGATTCCTGGTCTTCGGCGCGGCCCTGCGGGCTGATTCGGCCAACGCCCGCCTCGCCTCCCTCGTGGCCCGGCTCATCTCCGACGCCGGTGCAGCCGTCGACCTCGCCACCATGCGCGACTTCGACATGCCCTTGTACGACGGAGACATGGAGGCCAGCGAAGGACTGCCACACGGCGCCCTCGCCCTACGCGACCGGCTTGAGCAGAGCGACGCCTTCGTCATTTCCTCGCCGGAATACAACGCCTCCGTGCCGGGAGTACTGAAAAACGCGATCGACTGGGTCTCGCGTGTCAGGCCGCAGCCGTTCAAGACCAAGCACGCGCTGCTCGTCTCCGCCTCGCCGTCGCTGGTCGGAGGCAACCGCGGATTGTGGGCTCTGAGGATTCCCCTGGAACACCTGGGCACCCGCGTCTACCCGGACATGTTCAGCCTGGCCAACAGCTACCAGGCCTTCGCCGAAGACGGAACACTGGCCGACCCGGGGCTCCAGCAACGTCTCACCGAGACGGTGTCGGGTTTCCTCAGCCTCGTCGAAGCGGACGTGCGCTACGTCTGCCTCGAACGTCGTTGGTACGAGTTCCTGGGCGACCGTACCGAGGCGGCCATCACCCAGCGGGCCGAGAAGTGATGCCGGGACGCCCCAAGTTCAGGTCCTTGTGGGCACCGGCTTGAGACCCCGACGCGACCACCGCTTTAGGAGTTCGATGGATCCGCCACGACTGTCGTGACCCCGCTGGGCATCAAAGCTCTGGACGGTCGTTCGGTGTTGCCCCTGTCCGGTCCGTCGGCTCACTGCTACCAGACGTGCTGGCGTGAGCACCGCCAGACTTACGACAGACCCGCTTATTGCCCTCGTCACACTTGGACAGGATGAACCCGTCGAACCGCATCAGCTGGGCGCACTCAGGGCACGTGAGTGGGGAGTCGGAGGACATACGTCGCACCGTAGCCTCCCAGACGGTTGCCCTCCTCACCCCTTCTGATCCGTAGCTCTAGCCGCAACGTCGAGAGACGGTCATTCTGGTGCCCTGGTATCGGCTGAACTCAGCTGTTGAGACCAAGAAGACGCCTCGTCGACGCAAGCATTCCGGTCAGCGTCTTGTTGGTAGGAGCATAACCGGGGGGAGATAGACCTTGACTGATAGTGGCTGGGTTGCGGTCGCTGGAGCGGTGGTCGGCGGCAGCCTCGCTGGCATGATCGCCCTTGTGCAAGTGCGGTGGCAGCATAAGTTCGATACGACTAAGAGCCGCGAGGACCGTCAATGGACCGAGAGGGCGACGGCCAAAGAGCGAGATCATATCGAAATGGCGCGGCGTCGGGACGAGTTGCTGGAGATCTATACGAGTTATCAGCTGGCAGCGGATCGAGTGGAGAACGCGGTGCGAGAACTCGCGGACGCCAGACGCGCTGCGCACTCAAATGAGCCCCGTTTCGATGAGGCTTACGAGATCAAGCGGGATTCCTACGAGACTGCTCAGAACGAATACGATAAGGTGTGTGAGGTAGTTAAGCTGATTGCGCCATTACATACAATTGAAGCAATACTTCACCAACGACAGTTGTTTAACCGATTTGCCCTCCAGGCCTTCGACGGCAGTTACGATCACACGGCAAGTTTCCCGGCCATTACTGAAGTGGCCGAGCCCGTGCTCAAAGCTATGCGCTTGGATCTACGTTCCTTTGGCCTCAGCGGGCTGGACTGATCCGTACATGGCTGTGGATCAGAGGAGTTCCTCAACTCTGCTTCGCTGATGGGCGCCTGCGCCGGTACCCAACCCACCATCGCTCACCAGGGAAAGGGCTGTCCTCGGCTGTCGTCATCTGTCGTCGTCGGCTGCCCTCGGACGGCCCACAGACGGCCCCGGGGATACCCCGGGGCCGCTAGTGGTTCCCGTTGCCTGGCCCCCTCGATGCGAACTATGGGCGGGGCGGTCGCTGAAGTCTGCCCGGCTGATCAGACGTGCGCTCGCGGGTGGGGTTGGTCGGCTGCGGTTGCGGCGGTTGCTGTACTTCGCTGCTGTACGCCACACCCCAGTGGCAGGCTCGGCCGTCGACCGCCGGCGCGGGACGCCCTCCACGTCCGTCACACGCGGGTGGTGTTCTGGTCCAGGATGGCCCGAAGCCGGTCGAGGTCCTCGGCCTCATGCACGCCCCGCTTGGGCAGGACTTCGAGCCACATGATGTTGGGGTCACGGCTGAGCAGGACGAAGTGGTCCGTCGTCTCCCGGTAGCCCTGGTAGACAGACCACTTCTGGACCAGCGTGCTGTGGTCGCTGCGGCAGGTGATCCCGGCCGCAGACACGGTGGCGCGGTACTCACCTTGCCATCCGATGATCCGCTGTATGTAGGCGACGTGCAGCCGTGGGTACCCCCACATCCACAGGACAACGAACAAGAGCAGACCGGTCGAGACCACGTCGATAGTGATCAGCCAGAACCCTATCCCCAACGCGAGGAGCACGCCCCGCAGCACCAGCTTGGTCCGCTTGACCCGGTCGCGGACCCGCAGGCCGACCCGTGTGTCGGCAGGCTGCGGCCGGTACACCAGCTGGACCGCGGACTGTTGGTCCACGACATCGTCAGAGGTTTCCGCGCTGCTGTCGGTACCTTCGGTCCTGCCGCCCTTGGCCATGATCCCTCCCTGGTACGAAGATCGCGGGATCCTATCGAACCTCAGTACTGGACTACTGGAAGAGCTTCTACTCGCGATCCAACTGCAGTCTTGAAAACCGTCGTGGCGCGAGTCACCGTGGGTTCAAATCCCACACCCACCGCACAGGTTGACGGCCCCTGACCAGGTGAGACGGTCGGGGGCCGTTGCGTTGTGCTGTGCCCGCTCGTCTCCGTGGTTCCCCGTAGTTTCCCGCTCGATCGGGCACGGGCGGGGCACGGGCCCCCTTGGTTTCCTGCCCGGGAAGTGATGATCAGTAGCTGGTCAACTGGTCGCCAAGGACCGTTGGCGGTCGGTGGCGGTCATGTCCCCTGTGGTGGTGTAGCGAGTTCGATCTGATCTTTGGTTTGGGGGTAGATCGTGTCCATGCTTCCCTCGGGGAGATAGCGGCGAGGAAAGGCGATCCACTCGTCATGCATCTCGACGAGCACGGCGGTGGTGAGGCGCTCGAGGGCGTCGGGGTTGGGGAAGATCTGGACGACGTCGGTCCGGCGCTTGATCTCCCGGTTGATCCGCTCCAGCGGATTGGTTGACTGGATCTTCTTCCAGTGCCGATCAGGGAAGTCCGCGAAAGCGGTCAGATCCTCCTTCGCTTCCAGGAGCATGACCCTGACCTTGGGGAACTGGCGGCCGAGCATGTCGGCGACGGTCTCGAGCTGGGCCCGGACGGCTGCGGCGTGGGGCTGGGCGAAGATCGTGCGGATGGTGGCGGCCACCATCTC